>DATKQU010000048.1:0-5225 GCA_035532595.1 Terriglobia bacterium
CGGCAGTGATATGCACACCGTTAAGGCTTTCCTGGAGGCGGAGGCTTACGATGGACCTTCGCTGATCATTGCCTACAGCCATTGCATCGCGCATGGCTACGATATGGTCCACGGGATGGACCAGCAGAAGGCGGCGGTGCAGTCCGGCTACTGGCCGTTATTCCGCTACAACCCTCTGCTGGCCAAGGAAGGGAAGAATCCGCTCCAGCTTGATTCCCGGGCGCCCTCGATCCCTCTCGAAAAATATGTCTATAATGAGACGCGCTATACCATGCTCGTGCGCTCCCAGCCGGAAGCCGCGAAGCTGGCTTTGCAGTTGGCCCAGGAAGATGTGCGAGCCCGCTGGGAGTTGTACCAGAAATGGGCGGCGACGCCCGCAAACGTTGTCGCGAAGGATGAGAAAAAATGACCGATCTCACCACAACGTATCTGGGACTTGAACTGAAAAATCCGCTGGTGGTTTCCCCCTCCCCCTTGACGGAAGATCTGGGGAACCTCCGGCAGATGGAGGACGCGGGGGCGGCGGCGGTGGTTCTGCACTCGCTGTTCGAAGAGCAAGTGGCGATGGAGACCGAGGAACTGCACCGCTATCTTTCCGAAGGCACGGAAAGTTTTGCGGAATCGCTGACCTACTTGCCGGACATGACTCGCTACAATCGCGGCCCGGAAGGCTACCTGGAACTCATTCGCCATGCCCGGGGAGCGGTGGGTATTCCGGTGATCGCCAGCTTGAACGGAGTTTCTCCCGGCGGCTGGCTTGACTACGCCCAAAAGATCGAGGAAGCCGGCGCTTCCGCGCTGGAACTGAACATCTACTTCCTGGCCACCGATCCCAACGTTCCCGCCTCCGAGATCGAACAGATGTACTGCGACCTGGTCACCCGGGTGAAACAGAATCTCCATATTCCGGTTGCCGTGAAGCTGGGTCCCTATTTCAGCGCCCTAGCCAACTTCGCGCGCCGCCTCGACCAGGCGGGGGCCAACGCGCTGGTGCTCTTCAACCGTTTCTACCAGCCGGACTTTGATCTGGAAAACCTGGAAGTCTTGCCGGTTCTCTCCTTGAGCCATTCTCATGAGCTCCTGTTGCGGCTCCACTGGGTGGCCATCCTTTACGGCCACGTGAATGGCGACTTGGCGGTCACGGGCGGGGTCCACACGGCGGAAGACGTGCTCAAGTCCATGATGGCCGGAGCGAAGGTGGCGATGATGACTTCGGCTTTGCTCCGGAACGGGATCAGCCATCTGACCGGTGTGCGCGCCGATCTGGTGGACTGGATGGAAGAGCACGAGTACGAATCCATCCGGCAAATGCAGGGCAGCCTGGCGCTCGAATCGGTGGCAAGCCCGGCCGCCTTCGAACGCGCCAACTACATGCGAGTGCTCAGTTCCTATACCCTGCGTACCTTCGGCCCCTGGCGGATGGGAATGACTAACGGGGAGTAAACAGAGTATAGTGGGGAGGTTTTTATTCGCGTTCAGGATCTGCGGCCCGGGTCCCGGCGTCTGAAGCGTGAAAAGGGCTCTGAAAAGAGAGGTGGCCAGTCATGTGGAAGATGTTCGCTGGGGGTGTTTGCCTCCTCTTTCTGATGTTGGGGGTTTTCTGGGCGCAAGAAACGCAGCCGCAACAAACCCAGGAGCCAAGCTCTACTACTGAACCTACTACGACTACGGCCGCGCCGCCGGTCCACGCGTTCGTCATTACCCCGGAGGACAAGGCGCGCAAGAATCCGGAGAAGTTCACCGAGGAGTCGGTAGACAAAGGGAAGTCGGTGTACTCGACGCAGTGCGCGATGTGTCACGGAACCAGCGGCGACGGGAAAGGCGACCTGGCGGGGATCATGCATCTCAACCTGCCTGATATGACAAAACCCGACACCTTGGCGAAATATAGCGATGGGGAGATCTCTGCCATGATCAACTCCGGCTCAGGAGCCATGCCCGGCGAGGCCCATCGAATGAAGGCCAACACGGTTTGGGATTTGGTCAACTTCCTCCGCTCGGTCGAGGGCAAGAAGCCGGAGAAGTCCAGCCACAAGGAGCCGAAGTAGAGGGCGATTCGAATGCCGAGGCCGACCGGCGCACGGTGAGGAATCGAGGCCGTCACCACAAGAACCCGCCGGCAATCAAGGCCTTATTTCTCGCAATACCCGCGGTGCCAACCACCACTCCAGCCTTCCCGGCGGCTGGGGCGGAAATTCCATAAAGTCGATCCGGCAGCAACTATCCTTCTTGAATCTAAAGTTTGCTCGGCGGCCGGCCGACATGCCGGCGAAGGATGTAGAAGTATCGCGGGTCCTGATCCTGAGCTACGGTTATGAAATCATCCACCCGGTAGCCCTCCGCAAGGTATAGCGAGAAAATTTTCCGTGTTTCCAGGCGCCAGCGCCTGGCAAGCGGCAAGGAATTCCTCCGCATCCGGCCAGCATCGGGAGGAATCTCGACGAGCAAACGGGGTTCGCGGCGATTGAGGTCGATCTTGCGGTTCTCAAGGAAGCCCTGGGCGTTGATTCCTGTCGCGTTGATTCGGGGCAACAAGGTCGCAATGCAGCCTGCTTTCTTTCCGGCCAGTCGCCGCTCGACGTCCTGCGTCCGAATCTTCCAATTGACTACGAACCGGTCGCTGGGAAGCCCTCTTTCAATGATGCTTGGAAATCGCCCATAGCAATCGACGATGTACTCTTCAACCCGCGCGCCCAGCTTGGCGAGGTTTAAGCGGGCATTCGCGCTTTGCAAAGGATCGTACGTCCAGCAGATGGATCGGATTCCCTGCTGGAGGGCAAGCTCCCGGTGGGCGAGTTTCAAGCGAAGGCCCAGACCCTGGCCGCGGAATCTTGAGGCCACGGCCATCATGTGCGACCAGTGCACGATCTGCCCCTTCCGGCGGGCTAGAAACGCATATAGAAAACCCGCGAGCCTTCCTTCCACAAAGGCTCCCAGCACCGCGCCGCCAAACTTTTGCGTAACCGCCATCACCTCCGGCGAAACGCCAGGACTTCCCCAGACCGCCCGCTGAAGGCGTTCACACTGCTTGAACTCCCTGTACTCTTTGAGAAGCCGTATCTCGGCCGCCGGCATCAAGTCCTCCAGGAAACCCGGCCTCGCGCTCCACAGCGGCGACCGTTTTGCATCGCGTGCCGTCCCTGCCAGGTGATCGATCCTGAAGCAGCCGAAGCGGCGAAGCCCATCGCGCCCGGGCAGACCCCTCAGCGCGAACGCGAGGCGCAAGTCCAGGGCTCAGATCTTGAGATGCGGGAAAGGGATGGCATCTTGAAACAGAGAAATCCATGCGAGGGATGAGGGCGCTGCGGCCTGTCTTATTCTCCGCACATCCCGCGGCGGGGAGCCCCGCAAGGGCAAGGGCCCGACTCGGCCGGAAGACCCTCCCGCGAAGCTCCGGAAACGGCAAAGACGGACAGTAGCTTCTCAACCCGAGGGCTTGAACACTTCTTGCAGTGGATCTTAGTCTTGGCCGCGTACGAAATCTTCTCGAACTGCGCGCCACAATCCTGGCACCGGTACTCGAAAATGGGCATCGTTACCCTCCTTGGCGAATATAGCCAACCCACGTGAGATTTTCAATGAGCGATTGATTTGTCACTTAAACCATAAATTTGCCGTTTGGCAAGGTTATGGTTTCAAATTTTCGATCATACGGCCTTACATGATGCGAAAATGCGCGGGTCGTCGACAAGTGCGGAGGACATCGTGAACATTCCGAATGACTTCCGACGGATTGTACTCGCGACAAGTTTATGGTTTAAAAACGCACTTTCGGCAAGGTTATGGTTTAAAGAAGCCAGAAAGGCATCAGACTGGGTCGCGCAAAGAAAGGAGTTAGCAACCCGCGAGCGGCAAAGTTATGGTTTAAACCCGGCAAAATTATGCTTTAAGTCACATGATTGGCCCGGCGATCGCGGTGTCCGGCGGACTTTGGGCTGTGACGCCAGTCACATCAGGAGGGCAACGCGCGGCATAAATTAGAAGGTGGGCCAAGAAGGCTTGGCGGGGTTTGGAATCTCGCCAAAGGAGGTCAGGGGAATGCCGTTGAATGTTCATAAACTCTCGGCAAGCGAACTGGCTGAGCGCTTTCGCATCTGCTCGGATGTTTGGCCCGAATACACCTTTGTCGGCCATGAGAAACGTCAAATCGGGTTTCAGCTTGAGCTCTCAGGCGCGCACGAGAACGGGCAGGAGCATCCCGCGCCCGGATGTGATCGGTGCCGGGAAGTCTATTCCGCATTGGTGCGAATTGCCGAAAGCGTTCTTCCCGGAGAAAATGAGGAATGCACCTATCAATTGGAGCCGTACGATCAAGGAATCTGTTACACTGCGCGCCACGGCAACCGTCCGGAGATCACCCTCACCATCAGAATCCTGCACCGGAAAGGCTTTGACCACGCCGTGGACGCGAGTGAGGTGCGCTACTTGAATGAAATCCAGCAACGCTTGGAGGGGTTAGGCGCCGGCCCGCATAATTGGGTCCGAAACAAAGCGGCCAGTCATTGAGCCGCGCGAGAGCCCTTGCCGCCCTTGTCCTCGCCCTACGCGAACTTCGTTCTTCAGCGATCCAGGTCAAAATGGTCCCTCTGCGGACCATAGCCATTTGCCTGTACGTAATCTTGATTGGTGGCGCCGGCCGCTCGATGCCGGAGTTTACTTTAACGATCGAACCGCGACTTCTTTAAAGAACACGTTGTCCTTGTCGCTGTGGTTCTGCACGCCGATATACCCCTCATTGGGGCGGGGTCCGCGCTCAGGCTCAAAACTAAACTTCCGGGGCGGCGTCGGCTGGCCTTCCGTGTAATCGGTTACCTTAACGCCGTTCACGTAAACGATCGTCCGCGGGCCGTCGAGGGTGATTTCCATGGTGTTCCATTGGCCCGATCCTTTGCCGGGATAAGCCAGGGCCTTGCTTATGGAATAGAGACATCCGGTCGAGTGGTATTCTTTTGTTTCGCCGCCGGGATTGTCGTCGATCTGCACCTCGTAGCCGTAATTCACGGGCATCCAGGCTTCCCGAGGCTCGATGGGGATTCGGATGAAAACGCCGGAATTATCGTTTTGATCCCGCATCTTATAGACCACGCGGATCTTGCAATTGCCGAATTTTTGCCCAGTGTACCAGAGCAACCCCATGCCGCCGTGGGTTTTCAACAGGCTGTCCACCACCGTGAACCCTCCCGGACCCACGTGTTCCCACCCCTCCAGGTTCTTGCCGTTGAACA
>DATKQU010000049.1:0-5496 GCA_035532595.1 Terriglobia bacterium
CTGTGCCTTTCGTCACAGTCGGTAGGGCAGGTCTGAATCCGTTATGAAGGGCGCCGTCCCGCAGCCCGGACAAACCTGCATTCCGGAGGGAGGCGGGGGTTTTAACCCCCGTTGAATGCCGACCCGATAATCGGGGCTTCAGCCCCGGAAATCCATTCGTCAGGTAATCGCTCACAATTCGCCGCTTTGAAAGGGCACGATCCGCCGCGCGCGCCCACAGTGCCCGCTCGCCGTGGCGAGGTGGGGCGGATCGTGCCCTAAGCGGCCCATAATGAATGTGGGGCTTTATTGATCGCTCAAAAAAGTAACGTCCTGTCTGTCATCCTGTGCGGGGTCCGCCGCGATCGACGACGTCGAAAATCCGCAACAGGCGCAGTCGAAAGGGATCCGCGGTTGCTCTGGCGAGGGATGCAATCCTCCACCTCGCGCCGCTCGGGTATGAACCCAGCGGAATCTCCGCACTGGAAAAGGCCCTATCTCGTTTTCGCCCGCGCAATTTGCGGCAAAAATTCGCGTACCCAATTGGACTCGCGAATGTTGACGGGCCGGGAACTTCCGGGGACGGCCTTCCATATCCCGTTGCTGTGCAGGACGTAAACCGGGAGTCTGATCGAAGGCAATTGATGACCATCGGCCAACTCGTGGTCCGTGAAGGAAGGCCGCTCAGGTCTTTTCGTTGGATGGGTGTGAATGTTGGCCACCGTACACTCGGGCAATGGCCCTTTCCAGAATTCCGTGTTGGTCTTTCCTGAAGAGGGCCAGCGGACAAACCCGAACTCTCCATCCCTGAATGTGACCCACATGGCCCTCTCTATCTGGTCGCTTCCGCAGTGCGATGCCAAGAAAAGCTTATACGAAGCAATCTGAACCTCCCGAGTATCCATTAATTTTTCCTGGCTGAACGATGCGCCTTGTAGGCAAGTCTGCGCGGCAACGGCGGACGAGATCGGCAGCAGGAGCGCGAAAACTGCGATTGTCCATCCACCTGTAAGAGTAGCCAGCGGCTTCATGGCGTCTCCTTTCCGGGAAGCATCCGTGCTTCCGCCATGGCCAGGCTGGGTGTAAGGGATGGCAATCTTTCTGAAAAGGGGGCGATGCCTGCTTGCGGTCTCTAAATTGCCGCCCATGCCACTCGGCCCAGACACGGTGGCATCCTGCGGCGTGGAGAGCTAACATCTCAATGGAGCGGAGCTAACTTCTAAAGAACATGTAGGTAACTTGGTAACCTTATGATTCTTGTAGGCTTATCAGAAAGTTCACTCACTCAACGCTGATGGTGCTAAACTTCCATCCGCAGATAGAAATGCAGGCACGGCTAGCACGTTCATAGTTGACTTCGGCGCGTGCTCGAGTGCGTGGGGGTTTCTGGCTATGGAAACCGCCTCTAAATCCGATCGGCGTGTTCGTTTCAATACCTTTGAATTCGATCTCCTCACCAGGGAACTGGATCGAAACGGTCAGAGAATTAAGCTGCGGGGGCACCCAATCGATGTTCTGGCGATCCTGCTGGAGCGGCCCGGCGAGCTGGTGACGCGGGAAGAGCTACGCAAGAGACTGTGGCCGGGAAACACGTTCGTAGATTTCGAACAAATTCTGAACAACAGCATCCGCATGTTGCGCGAGGCCCTGGGCGACAAAGCTGACGC
The DNA here is from genome assembly GCA_035532595.1 of Terriglobia bacterium. GTDB lineage: Bacteria > Acidobacteriota > Terriglobia > UBA7540 > UBA7540 > JAMCXS01. The sequence continues at coordinate 1,647 of DATKQU010000049.1, forward strand.
GCCCCGGATCATTGAGACCCTCCCCCGACTCGGCTATCGCTTCATTGCGCCCGTGACTAAAGGATCAAATCAGCGGAGCACGTCCGGAAAATCCAGCGGCGATACGGCCGGGCCGCAGAGAAACGAAACCTTCGATTCGCTGCCAACTGCTCCCGCACCAGCGGCAACCTCAGTTCCGAATCGCTTGCTCTGGATTGCCGCGACGGTCACCGGATTGGTCATCCTCATCTCGATTGCATCGGTCGTCTTTCTTCGTGCACGCCGCGCAGCAGCTCCGCAGCAAGGTGAAAGCCTGTCCGCATCGGCCTTTCAAATCCAGCCGGTGACGAATGCACCAGGCAGCGCGATATTCCCGGTTTTCTCGCCCGACGAGCGCGAGGTTGCATTTCTGTGGGACGGCCCGGAACGGAAGCGCTACGACATATACGTTCTGCTGTTAGGGTCAGACGCGCCACTCCGCCTTACACAAAACAAGGACGGTAATCTCGGTGCTCCTGCGTGGTCTCCCGATGGGCGCGAGATTGCCTTCGGCCGTTGCGGAGGGAAGAACGACGGCGTCTACGTTGTCCCCGCGCTGGGGGGCGCCGAACGGGAGTTGACGCATGCCGGCTGTCCGGAGGCCGCCCCGGGCCCGCTCGCCTGGCTCTCCAGTGGTCAGGAAATGTTGATGATCGATCACTGCCCGGAGGCGGGCACATTTGATCTGGTTATTTTCTCGCTCGTGAGCGGTGAAAAACGATGCCTCACGCATTCGAGCCCCAAGAACGCATTTGACGTCGTGTTTCAGTTTTCTCTTTCGCCGGACGGCAGAACGGTTGCATTCGTCGCCGCAGCCGCCGCTCCGTGTTTCGGTGACATCTACACAATTCCCCTGCAAGGAGGAATCCCACATTCATTAACAGTGGGAGGCCGTTGCTTCGGCGATCTTTCAGGGGCTTCTGCCGACCTCATGTGGACTCCGGACAGCAAGTCGATCGTGTTTGTTTCAAGGCGGTCTACGCTTCCGTCGTTGTGGCGGGTTTCAGCGGACGGGGGACCGGCAGAACGCGAGACGTCCTACCCGGCTATCGGAAGCTTCTCGAGGGATGGCCGACGCCTTGTCTATTCGGAGCGAACTGTCGCGGAAGGGCCAACAATCTGGCGCGCGGATTTGGCAAGCGAAGGCGGGTCTGTGCTGAAAAATCGCGAGTTGATCAGGACACAATTTCCGGAAATGGCCGCGCAGGCATCACCGGATGGCGCGCGGATCGCATGGAGGTCGGATCGAACTGGCTACGGGCAGATTTGGACGAGCGATGCGAACGGCGAGAGTTCATTACAGCTCACTCACCTCGGTTGGTATTCAGGCGTACCGCGCTGGTCTCCCGATGGAAAATGGATCTCTTTCAACCAAGTCACCGGCAACGAGCGTCAGATCTTCATGGTCAATTCAGAAGGTAGAGGGCTGCGTCAGATCACCGATGGGCCTTATGCCAACGCTGAGTCGAGCTGGTCCCGAGACGGCAGGTCCATCTACTTCACCTCGATGCGCACAGGAAGTTGGCAGGTTTGGAAGCACACTCTGGAAGGTGGCGTGGAATTGCAGTTGACTACGCACGGCGGCTACGATTCCTTCGAATCGTATGACGGCAAAACGGTCTACTTTACCAGGTTTGACCAACCCGGAATCTGGAGTATCCCCGCGAATGGTGGAACGGAATCGGTGGTGATCGCCGACAAGCCGCAGCTTGGATATTGGGGATTTTGGGGTATCACCAGGGCCGGACTTTATCTGTTAAACACTGAAGCGCCGCCATGGCCCCGCATCGAGTTCTATAGCTTCACGACGCGCCGTACGTCACCTGTTTTCACGCTCGCGAAAAAACCGCGGCCTTTGCAATCGAGCCTGAGCGCAACCGCGGATGGCCGGACGATCTACTACACGCTCTACGATCAACAGAGCGTGATTAAGATGATGGAGATTTCCCCTTGACGAGCCGGGTGCCCCAGGTCTCTCTTTTTGAGACCTGGGATACCACGATGATTCTCGGTACCAGAGATAAGTCCTCAAAAACGCCGTTCAGTCCACGTGACAAGGGCTGGCGGGTGGCCCACATCTTAGTTACACCAATCCAATGATTGGGTGCCTCGGGTCTGGATTTTGAGACCTGGGATCGAGGCAACCGACCCCTCCGTAGGCAGGTCAGGAAAGAGGGGTCTGGTCAAGGTTCGTGGCCTCCCATGTCTGAAAATCCAGACATGGGGCACCCAGCTTCATGGACCAGACCTGGGCCACCCGCCTGCATGTCTGCCATGAAGCTCAGAGCCATTCTGCTGGCTCCAAATCTTGCGACCGGGCACACTTTGAGCCAAGAACCGGAAATAAAGGTTGCATCTCGCCCGGCAAGGGTCTCATCTACATGGAGGAGACGACTCTGCCTCCGGGAACATATTGCATGAAATGTCTTTTCGAGCAGCGCCTCCGATCCTGGTTACTGATTGCCATGCTGGTCTGCGCCTGGCGGCCGAGCGCCCAATCGGAATCGATACCCGTTCGCCATGTGGAAGGGACCCTTCACGGCTTTCTCGAACTGCGAGCAGAAGGCGGGAACGTGGTGGCTTCAGCAGACATCGTTCAGGTTGTCCATGGCGACCGGGTCACGGTTCAAACGCTCTTCCGTTTCAAAGATGGCTCCATTGACGATGAAACCACGGTCTTCTCGCAACACCGGACCTTCCAACTCATCACGTACCACCGTGTTCAAAAGGGGCCATCCTTTCCGCATCCGATGGATGTCATGATCGACGTCAAAAGCGGCCAGGTCACCGTTCGTTCCACAGGAAAAGATGGGAAGGAGGAGGTTAAGACCGAGCATGTTAAGCTGCCGCCAGACTTGGCGAACGGGATGATTCCCCTGGTGGTAGAAAACACGGGATCCGACGCCGCGCAAACAACGGTTTCCTTGCTGGTGGCTACACCCAAGCCGCGCGTAGTGAAACTTGTTTTCTCAAAGCGCGGCGAAGAGAATTTTTCGTTAGGCGGCTCTCCTAGAAAGGCGAACCATTTTGAGATCAAAGTCGAACTCGGTGGAATCGCTGGTGTAGTGGCCCCGCTCATCGGTAAACAGCCTCCGAATATTCAGATTTGGACCATTGGCGGGCAAGCTCCAACCGTCATCAGAGAACAGGGCCCGATCTATCCCGATGGCCCCATGATGACTATCCAGTTGGCCAGCCCGGTTTGGCCGGAGTCGCCAAATGCCGGTCATTAGATCCGCTCCCGGTTCCGGCCCCCCGACCGCCGATCGAACCTCGGCGGGCGGCCCGCTTTTCAATCAATCCCAAGCGTTGGGCGCCCCAGGTCTCGATTCTTAGACCTGGTATCGCGTGAACCCGCCCCAGCCACGGATCGGTCCTTAAAAGCGCGCTTCAGTCCACGTGACGAGCGCTGCCGAATTGCGCAAGCTCTTGGCGGCGCCGGCAACATAGGAAACCTCTTCTTGTGAGAGTAGCCAGTTAGCAAGTTAGCGGCGGCAAGGACGACGCAATCTTCATCCGCTCAACACATTGGTTTCTGTAGCGGGTCTCTTGGAGGCGATGGGCTGGACTCAGGCCGCGGTGAGAACGGGCTCGTGGCCGGGATGTGAGGTTTTGGTGGCGTTCGGGGACAGAAGAATCCGGTCCAGGCCCACGAGGGCCAGGATTTCCCGGACGTGGGGCGCGGCATGGGAGACGGTGAAGCAGTGGCCCGCTTCATGGGCGGTGCGATAGAGGGAGATGAGGGCGGCGATGCCGGCGGCGTCGATGCGCTGGACGGGCTGAAGATCGAGGGTGACGCATTGGCGGCGCACCAGCGGGGCGAGCTGCTCGA
>DATKQU010000050.1:0-18465 GCA_035532595.1 Terriglobia bacterium
AAGAATACTTTTCCAGTTTCGCAGGGTCTTCGGCGGAAGCCAGATTCATGCTGTCAACGCCGATGCCCAGGCGGTGCAGCGCGTCAAAAGTTTCGGGCAGCACGGAAAGGCTTGCTTTGATGTGAGGATAGACTTCCAACGCGGCGCGCTGATCGAAGTCCGTGAGAACCACGGCGCTCGCCTGCACCGGATTTTCGAGCAGATGCCTTCCCCACTTCACGTAAAACTTTCCCAGTTCAACCGCCCAATCAAAATCCGGTTCGGCATGGCCGGACCAATCGAGCAGCCCGCCCCACTGAGGCCAATGCCCGCCCCGCCAGCGGTTGCCACTCCAGTAGAGCAGCCCGGAGCTGCCAAACGCCGCCGCTTCCAACCCCCACATGTGGAATTGCTCGCGGGCCGGCGCCGGATCCGACATATAAGTCTGACCCGTCGCCCCAAAGCGGTTTTCGGTGGTAATGAAATGCCCCTGGCCGTAAGCCGACCGGTGCATATCCTGATGCCAAGCGATTGCCGACCAGAACTCCGGACTGTCGGCGCTGGGCTGGTAGTAATTCAATCCCGCAACATCCATAAATTTTCCAGCCTTGGGATCGTCTGCAATGGCGGTCCACACGGTGTTCCAATCGGTCAGGATGGGTTGTTTGACGCCGGCCTCTCGAAGGGTCTGCGCCTGTTCGGCCATGAATCCCAAAATCACATCACGGCGAAAATGAAAGTGGGCGAGAGAAAGCGCCGGCAGCTTTCTGCGAGCGTCCGTGCTGCCTGCGAATTCGACCACCTCCCCGATGTTCTCCATGCCCAGCCGCGGCTGAGGCACCTCGTCGAACGAGCCGATCTTCATTCCCCAACTCACCAGGTCGAGCCGCTGGTTGAATTCCTGCGGGGTGTGGTAGGTCTGCCGGAGCCAATCCTGCCAGGCCTTCTCGCACGCCGGGTTATAGCAAATCGTCCAGACCATCGGCTCAATTTCGTTGTCGAGTTGCCAGCCAATGACGGCGGGATGATCCTTGAATGCACTGCCCATCGCCGCGACGTATCTCCGGCAGGCTTGGCGATAAAGCGAATGGTTCAGGCAGGGCGACTTGCGGCTCATCGGGTCGCCCAAGTAACCGGGCGACGGTTGGAGGAGCGTTTCCGGGTGCTTTCCCACCACCCATTGCGGCGGAATGAACGTCGAAGTCCCCAGGAAGCCTTGCATCTTCCGGCCCGCCAGGTCAGCCAGAAAATTCCGCAGCCAGACGAAGTTGAATTCGCCGGGTGCGGTTTCGAGATTTCCCCAGGAGGATTCGGAAACGCGCACGACGTTCATGTGCGCCCGTTGAAAGAGGTCGAGCATCTTGTTCCACTCTTCCCGCGTTTGCAGTTCCGGATAGACGCTGGCCCCATAGAGAAAAGCGCCCGCCATGCTCTCTCGCTGTTCCGCATGTTCTCCGGTCGCTGGTCTAGCGGCTTCCGGCGAGGCGTGCAGCCGCGCCATGGGGAAGGAAGATAGCGTGCTTCCCAGTACCAGCTTGCCGCCTTGGCTCAGAAATTCTCTGCGCGATGATCCATGCGTCTTTTTCATGTCACAAGTTCTCCTCGTTCGGTGCGATCGGCATGCATTGAAACAAACTCATCTGTTTGACAAAGAACATACATGAAACCCCTCTCGCCGGGAAGTCAATCCACGCCGGATCCGGAATTCCTGCCGCATTACGTCCCTGCGGGAAGATGTGTACGATCCGCGTGCAATCGAGTTTGGGCGCAAGGTATACTGGTGGCCGCCGGCGCCTTCCTCCCGGCCAAGGTGGCTGTGGGAGCCAAAGTGGCGGCAGAATCCGAACGGCGAATTGCAACCCCTACAGAGGGCTAACCGCCAAGGGATTTAACACAGACCTGGCGGGGAGAACTTACATTCCGGAACCATCGCTTTGGAGGTCTGGCTTTGAGACGCCGAGAATTCATAAAAGATCTGCTGGTTGCAGGCGGAGCGCTCGCGTGCAATCCCCACCTTGAACACGGAGCCATGGCGAAGCCGGCTCCTGCCGAGTCCAAGCGGGTGCTGGTGGTATTCATGTGTCACCTGGACGTGGGTTTCACCAACACGCAAGCGGCCGTCGTAAGCAAATACTTTGACGAATATTTCCCCGCAGCGATGCGAGTTGCCGCCGCGATGCGGCAGTCGGGTGAGGACCGGTACATCTGGACGACGGGCTCATGGCTCCTCTACGAGTATCTCGAACATGTCACGGGTGCGGAACGAACGCGGGTGGAGCAGGCCGTCGAGAAGGACGATCTGGCCTGGTTTGCCGTGCCGTTCAATTGGCAGACGGAGATGCTCGATCGCTCCATGATCGAAGGCGCCATCGGGATTTCACAGGCGCTCGACCGCCGCTTCGGCCGGGCGACCGTCGGCGCAAAGATGAGCGACGTTCCGGGGCATTCGCGGGGGTTGATTGCTCCGCTTGCTGCACAGGGCGTGAAACTGCTGGACATCGGCGTCAACGACGCCAGCACCCTCCCTGAAGTCCCGCCGCTTTTTGTTTGGAAGGAGCCGCAAGGCGCCTCGGTCATGATGATGTACCATCACGGCTATGGCGGCGTCATGCAGATTCCGGGCTCAGACCTTGCGGTGGCGCTCGAGGTGCGCAACGATAATGCCGGCCCGCATTCCCTTGGCGAAGTCAGAACAATTTACGCTCAACTGCGGAAGAGGTTTCCCGCGGCAAACTTAACTGCGGCGAACCTTAGCGAAGTTGCCCTGGCGGTGGAACCCTACAGAGGCAATCTGCCGGTGGTGACGCAGGAAATCGGGGATACCTGGATTTATGGAGTCCCCAGCGATCCGGTCAAAGTGGCTCGCTACCGTGAGGTCGTGCGGCTGCGCAGGGAGTGGCTTGAACAGGGGAAGCTCCGGGTTGGAGATTCAACCGACGTCCGGCTGCTGCTGCGTCTGCTGCTGGCGCCGGAACATACGTGGGGTGTTGATACGAAGCGGCTGAAGGACTATGAACATTACACCCCGAAGGCTCTCGCGACGGTGCGCGACGATTCCCGGTTCCGCTGGGCGGAAAGCAGTTGGGCGGAGAAGCGCAGAGACATCGACGAGGCGGTTCAAAGCCTGCCGGAGACTTTGCGGACCGAGGCAAACACGCGGCTTCGCGCTCTGCGGCCAAGTGAGCCTGATCGAGCGGGGCTTAGTTCGCACCCGGCGGGCGCGGCGATCGAGACGGCGCACTTTGCCGTGGCACTTGATCCCAAGACCGGCGCCATCCATCGGCTCCGCGCCAAAGGCAGCGGGCGGGATTGGGCTTCTCCGGAGCACCCTCTGGGGTTGTTCGCTTATCAAACGCTTTCCGCAAAGGACTACGAGCGGTATCAGGCGGACTATGTTGTGGCCAAGACCTGGTGGGCGCCCCTCGACTTCGGCAAACCGAAAATTGAGAAGTTTGGGGCTGAGAGCCGCGTGTGGCTGCCGACTCTCGCCGGCTGCTGGTCGGGCAAAGTTCCTCAAGGTTTTCGAGTTCTCTCTGAGTTGCGGATCGATGATGCCGCGGCTGAGCGCGCTGGCCGTGTTGCCTGGCCACAGAAAATCTTTCTCGACCTGCTTTTACTGGAAACGGAACCCATCGTGCACCTGAGCCTCACGTGTCTCGGAAAAACTGCGAACCGCCTTCCTGAGGCCATGTGGCTTAGCTTCCTCCCGGCGGCTGCGGAACCGCGGGGTTGGACGCTCGACAAGGTCGATCAGCGCATTTCTCCGTTTGATGTGGTGAGGGGTGGCAATCGCCAAATGCACGCCGTCACCAACGGTATCCGTTACAGCGACGCGCGCGGAACCCTTTCCATCGAAACCTTGGATGCTCCCGTGATAGCCTTAGGGGAGAGATCGCCGATCTTCTACTCCAATGACCAACCTGACATGGCTAAAGGCATCCACTTCAGCCTCTTCAACAATGCCTGGGGCACAAACTATATTCAATGGTTCGGCGAAGACACGCGTTTTCGGTTCATTGTCCGAGCGTAATCTTCAGCAGACTGGGGCCTGAGCTGGTGAGCGGTTCCCGGGGGTAATCCTGTCGGCGGTCTATTGCTCAGGATTCGTTATCAAGCCTGCCTTTTGGACGCAGTATCTCTAATCGGACACCTTGAGGGCACTGGACGGTCAGCCGTCCGCAGGGCCTTCCACGATGCAATAGCTGATCAGAGATCGGGATTGCAAGAACTGGCTGAGCGCGCAGTCATGAGCGAACTCTTCTCTCCCTAAAATCAGTCGCGGTGACGGCTGCTCGAAAAAGCGTTCAAAATGTCATAATGCACTCAGTTGCCTAGTCCGTTGGGAGACGCCCCGGCTCTGCCGGGGAGGCAGTAGAAGTTTGACAAACACCGGAGTCCATCGCGGAAACTCCTTAACGTGAGGCGCCAAAGCTCGGGAAAATGCTCAGGAAATCTCTGCGTGACCATTCCACTACCGTGCTCCTTCGGATTGCCTGCGCCAGCTACCCTTGCTAAGCGAGTTCGAGCGTGATGACGTCGTACTGCTCGAGGCGCGGGACCGTGACCACCGTTCGGCCTTGCAGGGAGGAGACCGGCAGCTCTTTGCCGTTGAGATTGGTGGCGCGGCAGACTCGCTTTGCTTTCAGGGAGATCTTGATATCGTGGATGGGAATAATTTCGATTATGTTGTTAAAGCCTGGTCGCTCGCTATGCGGGAACATGCCGGTGCCCGAAGGACGTCCGGTAACCGAGTTGACCAGGGAAATGCGCAACTCGGAACCCAGTTGGTTGTAAATGGCCTCCACCGCGCGCGGGGCTTCGACGATGACGTCCGGCTGGTAGAAATCCGCAACCAGATGGTTCATGGCTTGCGCGAATACCGGAAGGTCTTGCTTCAAGTACTCGACGAAGAAGCGATAGCCTGCATAGGCAAACTGTCCCTTGCCTTTCTTGCCCGTGACCAGCACCGGCAAGTTCGTTGGCCGACCCGGATAGGGAGAATCGATAAACGGGCTGTTGGAGGACCTGTAAACGGACGGTCGAATATAGGTTCCGAGCACACGATGTCCCGCGTCAGGTGCGAGCGTGGTGATATCGGCGGCCACGAGACGTTCATCATCAATGGGAAACATAGTTTTCACATAGGCTCGTGGTTGGCGGGTTTCCTCAGCAATCTCGACGAGCCCGAAGTGCGAGCTGGGGTGCGGCTTTCCCTCCTCGTCATAGAGCGCGCAGGGTCCGCAGAAGAAGAGGTTGCCCCCGTTTTCCACATATTGCAGAACCGCTTCGGTCTGCGCAGAAGGCAAATGCTGTACGGTGGGGACAATCAGCAGACGGTACCGCTCAAGTCCCGGTTTCAGCAGTTCTGTTTCCGTAGTCACGTCGAAGGGCCAATGCATATCGGTTAAAAGCTTATTGGCTCCGTAGAAGTCCTGGTAACCGTCGCCGGTAATCGTCTGGTCTCTTTCATACACGAGGATGGCGGTTTCAGCGTAAGGCACCGTGCCGCGCACTTTGGGGATGATCCGGTCAATGACCTGAAATCCCTTCTTCACCGTCTGGATGCCGACCGGATCGATGGTGCCGTTAACGTTGCCGAGGTCGGCCCACATCGTGGCGGAGTTGTGGCTGGCAATCACTGCCGATTGCCAAGTGATACGCGCCAGGGGAGCGTTGGCAAAATCGAGATAGGCGTTGCCGCGATGGGGAATCATTTGGAATTCCCGACCGCGCGCATAGGCTCGAATCATTTTGGTTCGCACGCTGGTATCGTAATAGTCGATGCCTTGCGGATTGGTTTCCCGGACAAGATAGTCGTCCAGGGCATAGTCCATGGCCAGGTTATGCGTTGTGACAACCGTCCTCCCGCTTGCCTTGAGCTGATCTTTGATCTCCTGGTAGAAGGAATGGAAGGTGTCCTGCATGAAGTCCAGGTATTCCGGGAACATCTCATCGGGGAGAGGCCGGGGCAGATCTTTGCCGGTTCTGGCCTTCCACTTTGCGACGCAATGCGGGTTGTAACAGACCATGCCCTGACCAAAGAAGAATTCGTCCACAAACCAGGAGTCAAAGGAGTAGCGGTCGGCGATTTCCTTGACCTGCTTCATATAGTATTGGCGAAACGGACTGTTCAGGCAGAGAAAGGTGACGACGGCCTCTGGAGGTCCGACGGAGAACTTCATGGGCTTTCCTTCAGCGGTCAAAACACACCAGTCAGGATGATGGACGGCCAGATATTCCTGCCAGTAAACCGCATGATAGAGGACGGTCTTGATATTTCGCTTCCGCAAGGCCTCGAGCCACTGCCCAAGGAAGTTATCAGGGACGTTCTTTAACTTGGGCGCATACTTGCTCTCGAAGAAAGTGAGTCCGAAAACATTGTTGGCATATACCAACGCGCTGTCCGCTCCCATCTTAGCCACGGCTTCACCCAGCTTTTCGGCATCGATGTCTTTCAAAGTGTCGGGGTCGAGATCGGAGTTTTGAAAGTCAAGAATGTATATCTTGTACCCCAGCTCCGGATAGGATTGTCCCGGATCGCGAGCCGGAAAGGCGGTTGAGCTTTCTAACCCCGCTGCGGGGGGAACGGCTGCATCGGCGGGGCCTCCCGAGCGTTTCTGGGAGAGATCGGGGAGCCACCGCCAGGCGGCTATTCCCGGAAATAGCTTCATGATCTCACGACGTGACCAATCCATAGAGTTCCCCCTGTGCTTGCGTTGAAGATAGAGATTCCGAAGAACGTTTCACGGCAAAAACAATATTACCCAGCGTGCGTCAAAGCAACACTGGCGGATGTCAGCCCTCTTGGCCTACAGTCGGATGTGTCTGATCCTACCGTGAAGTGGCTGCCGCCGGCAATCACACGGAAGTCAAGAAGCCCAATTGAGTGTCCTGACATGGGGATTGCTACCCCCATCAGAACAGGATTTTCAGAGCCAATTGTACCTGTCGGGACGGATAACTCTGAGTGATGATTCCTCCCGATTGCCACGTCGCATTGTTCGGATTGCTGGGGTAGAAGAAGTTTGTGCGGTTAAAGAGGTTAAATACCTCCCCGCGGAATTGGAGCTCGACTTTTTCCCGGATTCGGAACTTTTTAAACATGGAGAAATCCACCCCGGCGTACCCCGGACCATCGATAATATTCCGGCCGGCATTGCCATAGGCTCCCCCGCCCGTCGTAGGGCCGGAGCTTGGCGGGTCGGTAAACGCTGCCTTGTCAAACCATCCATTGGGGCTTCGCTTGTCGGGCGGGAGATTGCCATTGGCAAGCCGATCGGCTCGTAAATCCCCAACGCTGCAACCGCAATTTGCTGAACTGCTTGCAAAGACTGTAAACGGCAATCCACTCGACAAAGTGACGATCCCATTCGTCTGCCAGCCGCCAAGAAGTCCGCTGGCCAACGGTCCCCATTGGCCTCCGAAGGCGTGACCGCGTCCGAAGGGTAGATCGTAGTCAAAGGCCATCACAAAGCGGTGTGTTTGGTCGTAGCCAGACCGTGCGCGGTCGAGTCTCAAGTTGAAGGGGTCTTGGGGAGCGGAACTCGGATTCGAATCCCCGCCTCCCGTGAGCGGACTGCCGCTCAGGTTGTCGATGGACTTGCCATAGGTATAGGTCGCCAGAAATTGCAGTCCATGGGAAAACCTCTTTTCCGACTTGACCTGGAGGGAATTGTAATTGGATGAGAACGCATTCGCGATCAAGGTGACAGCTTGGACGTTGGGCATGATGCCGTATCGGATCCGGCGCTGGTCCACGGTGGTGGTGGGCCCTGGTGGCGCGGGATTGCCTTCCACCTCACCTGGCAACTTTACACCCGTGGCGCCCACGTACGAAATGCCGATCATCACGTCTCCGGGTAGCGCGCGCTGAATTCCGAAACTGTAGAATTCAGAGTAGGGCGTTCTGCTGTTCGGACTGTTGACCGTCCAGTTGCCGCTGGGATTCTTAGGATCAAATGTAGCCGGTGAGGGCCGAAGTTGAACTGGAAGTCCATCGCTGATGAGGTATTGCGCGTCAATAGTGTTAGGGTCCAGATTGAAGAGCGTGAACGCGCCGGTGTAAGGCGGGTTCACGGCACTGAAGTCAAAATAGTCTCCAGAATTGAAGTAAGAGATGCCGTAACCGCCCCGAAGGACTGTTTTCCCGCTTCTGCCCAGAGAATACGCGAAGCCCAGCCTGGGAGCCCAGTTCTTGTACTCGGTGGGAACGAAAGATCGTGGGTTTCCGTTCTGGCCGGCAAGAATTACTGTTCCCGTGTTCAGGTTAAGATTGGAGTTGCGGTTATAAGCCTCAACGTACCCCGGGTAGAGCTCATAACGTACACCGAGGTTGAGTGTGAGCTGGGTGTTGACCTTCAAATCATCCTGAACATACCCAGCGTACTCAATACCGCGCTCGCCGATCGTTCCGGGAGTTAAATCCTGAGTAATGGCCAGCGCCCGACCGGTCAGAAAATCCGCAAAAGCATTTCCGGTAAAGAAGGGGGCAAAGATGTAGCCCCCGCGCGGGAAGAAATTGGAATGATTATTGTCCAGGCGTCGAATAATACTGACTCCGGCCTTGATCTGGTTCTTGCCTCTCACGATGGAAAGATTGTCAGTAAACTGATAAGTGGTTCCGCCGCGGATAAAGGGAAGGAATGGCGAGGTTCCGATCCAATCCGGCGCGGGAGAAAAATCGAACCACGGCAGTCCTCCCGTGAATTTATCGACGTTGACATTGCCAATACCGAACTGCGAAGCGAGGTCCTGCCCACCGTCCGCGGTGGCATAGGGATTATAGGTCCGGTTAAAACCGGCTCGAAATTCGTTGACCACTGCGGGAGAGAAGCTGTGAACCTCCGTGACGCCGCCGCTCTGATTCCGGAACAGGTTTGAGCCCGCGAGTAAATTCAAAACAATGCCGCAATTGATGCACGGACCAATGGTGTTGTTTCCGAACGCTGCCGGGATGACCGAATCGGAGCGCCCAAAAGAATAGAAAGTGCTCAGAGAATCCTTGTCATTGGGGTGATAGTCGATTTTGAAGTCAAAGCTGTCCTGATTGTTGGCGGAACGGCCATTGGCCGCATAATTCGCGAAGGTTCCTACCCCTTGTACAAACTTTCCCGGGATGTTGGGAGCGGGGTAGAACTGCGCAACCTTAATCGCGGCGGGATCCATGGCGCTGGCCGGAACCACCTGGCAGGCTGAAGTGAAATTGCTCAGATCGCAACCGGGGTAAACAGTTCCCAAAAGAGCGTTCTGGTAAATGGGCGTGCCTGGCGCCAGCGTTTGGCTGAAATTCCCCTGGCGTTCGGCCAGGGTCGGCACGCTGAAGATTTCGGAATCACTTTCCACCTGCCGCGATCCTTGATAATCCCCAAAGAAAAATAGCTTGTCCTTCCTGATCGGGCCGCCCAGTGTGAATCCGAATTGATTGCGCCTTAATTCAGATTTCGGGGCGCCGGCCTCGCCGGCATTGGGAGGCACCTGGTTGTTGAAAAAACCGTTGGCGTCAAGTTTGTCATTGCGCACAAATTCAAAGACGGACCCGTGAAGGCGGTTCGTTCCTGAGCGCAATTCGACCTGGACAATGCCTCCCGCGGCACGTCCGAATTCTGCTGAGTAGTTTGCGGTCTGGACTTGAAACTCCTGGACTGCATCCACGGAAGGCTTATTGATGGGAGATCCTTCGATATTCATGTCATCGATGCCTTCCAGCATGAAATTGTTCTGGTCGCTTCGTTGTCCGTTTAGGTTGTAATTGCCGATGGATTGGCCTTGAAGGCCGGGGGTTGCGCCGGCGCTTAAAGCAATCAAATCCATAAAGTCCCGGCCGTTCAGAGGCAGGTCGGTCACTTGCTGGTGGTTGATGACCTGGCTGACATTGGAAGTGTCAGGCTGGAGCATTTGAACAGCTCCTCCCTGCACGACAACCGATTGCGTTGCTTGCCCGACCTGGAGCCGGACATTCAGGCCTATCACTTGGCCGATATGAAGGGACAGGTTTGACTGGATGCTCCTCACAAAACCCGACGCTTCGACGGTGACCGTGTAGGCGCCTGGCGACAGGAAGCGCGCTTCGTAAAGCCCGCTGGAGTTGCTGACGGACCGGAGTCTTACGCCCGTTTGTACATTTGTGACAAGGACGGAAGCATTAGGAATCACAGCTCCGGAAGGATCTGTTACGGTGCCCCGGATGGTTCCGGAAGCTGCTTGTGGGAAAGCCGGCGCCGCCAGCCAGGTGAGCGCCCATGGGGACAAGAGCACCAGGATAGCGATTCTCACAACAGATGAAGATGGTTTTCGATGCATCGTACGCCTTCCTCTTCAGCGGTGTTTTCGCTGCGAGCCGGGGTCGCGCAGGAAAAACGACGGTGTTGTATTAGTGCCCCGAGGCCCTCTAAGAAACCATATGTATACGGGCACTGAATGTTTGTCAAGTATTTTATAATTATACTTATGATATAATTATGTCTACGAAAGGAGCTCCGATCCTTTCCCGATAGGCATTGTTTACTCTCGGGCAATTGGAGTCGTCATGAAATTGAAGGCCGAAAGCGAGTCTTTGGTTGTTCTTAAAGACGTTGTCGATGCGCGGCAGCGCATTTCGACTAAGCTTATCCACACGCCGCTGGCCCACTGTCATGCGGTCAGCGAGCATGCTGGCCGGCCCGTCTTCTTGAAATTGGAAAATATGCAAAAGACGGGATCGTTTAAGGCGCGCGGGGCCCTCAACAAGACCCTTAGCCTGGGCAATCAGCAACGCCGCAAGGGTCTGGTTTGCGCCAGCACCGGCAATCATGGCCTTGGAGTCGCTTACGCCGCCTCGCGTGCGGGGGTGCCGTGCGTGGTGGTCCTGCCGGACCCTCCCAACGCGTACAAGGCCCGGCTGCTTGAAAAGCTGGGAGCAAGAGTTGTAATGTATGGTACGACCTCGGACGAGCGGCAGGAAAAAGTTGATGAGTTAGTTCGGGAGAACGACTATGTCGAGATCCACCCGTTTGCTGACCCGATGCTGATTGCCGGTCAGGGAACGGTGGGGCTCGAAATCATGGAAGATCTCCCTGAGGTACAGGAGGTCTATGTCCCAATCGGGGGCGGGGGTCTCATCGCCGGAATCGCCTTGGCGATCAAGGAGCAACGTCCGTCGGTCCGGGTTTATGGGGTGCAGCCCGAGAATGCCAACGCGATGGCCGAGGCTTTGCGCGGGCATCAAGTAGTTACCCTGGAAAGCATCAAAACCATCGCCGATGGCTTGGCGGCCGGGGCCACGGAAGAGTTGAATCTTTCCCTTGTTCAACGTTACGTGGATGACGTTATCTTGGTGAGTGACCGGGCCATCCTGGAAGCTACTCTTTTGGTGATTGAGCGGTCAAAGTTGTGGGTGGAACCTTCCGGCGCGGCCAGCGTGGCTGGACTGCTGGCAAATCGCAGGGGAAAAGGCCGGGCCGTTGCCGTCCTCAGCGGTGGGAACGCTACTTTGCAGCAGGTCCAGCAATATAAGTCCCAGCTGGGAATGGCTTAGGCGCAGAGACTTATGGTCAAACGAACCTCTCAGAGCAGGAACGGAAACGCCGGCCGGCCACTGAAGTCCGCCGGCAAGAGGAACCGGTCCAAGCTGACGGCAGCGGAGTTGGTTTACCAGGAATTGAAATCCCGGATCTTGACAGTGCGTTTTCCTCCAGGGAGCGTCCTGGAAGAGGAAGGGGTGCTCGGCAAGCTTGGCTTCAGCCGCACTCCTTTTCGGGAAGCTTGTATGAGGTTGAAAGAAGAGGGCTGGCTCGTCGCCATGTCACGCCGGGGATATCTTATTGCGCCCATTACCTTCAAGGACACGGTCGATGTTTATGAAATGCGTTTTATCTTGGAGTGTGCGACGGCGCAAATCGCTGCTGCTCATGCGGGCCGAAGTGATGTCGAGCGTTTAGAAAAGATCGTCGGGGCGGAAGAAAAGCATCATGAGAAGAAAGTCATTATGCCGAGTCTCGTAAGAATGAATTTTGATTTTCACATGTCTTTAGCCATGATCACTGACAATGTTCGCATCACAGCCGCGGTCCGCAATCTGCTTGAGCACGTCCTGCGTTTCGATTCCATGCTCTTCCAGTTTTCACCGCAGACCTCCTGGGTCGGGCACAGTGCGATCGTCGCGGCCATCAAGCGGCGGAATTCGGCGGAGGCCCAGAAGCGAATGCATGAGCACATTCAGCATGCCAGAGAGCGGATCTTCAGCGTATTCAGTTCGACACGCTGGCACCATGGGGCGGACGGTCAGATCCTCGTGGATTTTTCCCGGGCAAGGACGCCTCGCTAGTCCTTCAGAACCTCAACTCAAATGAGCAGGAAGATCAATTTCTGGCTACAGGCGTTTAGGAATCCACAAGGGAGGAACTCAGTATGAAGGCGGCGGTTTTAGAGGACGTCAAGAAACTAAGGGTTGGCAATGTTCCGGATCCTGAACTCAACGCGCGCGCGGTTGTCCTCGGAGTCCGTGCTGTCGGGGTGTGCGGCACCGATCACTATATCTTCCAGGGGCACAGCAACTATCGTGTCGATTCGAAAGGACGCGTCATTCCCTTAAAGGAGCAACCCCAGATTTTAGGCCATGAATTCTGCGGGGAAGTGCTGGAGACGGGAAGGGAGGTTCGAAACGTCAAAGTTGGCGACCTTGTCTTATGTGATCAGGGGCTGAACTGCTACAGTTCCGGAAGATGGCCGCTATGCCCTTACTGTGCCTCGGGCGATTCTCACCAATGCGCCTATTACCAGGAGCCCGGCATTACCGGTTTGCCCGGAGCTATGGCGGAGTACATTGCGATGCCCGGGGTCAACTGCATTCCAGTGACCGCGGAGATTCCTCCCGAACAGGTCGTGATGAGTGAGCCGCTTGCTTGTATTATCCACGCCTGTAAGCGGGTTGAAGCCCAGCCGGCCCGTTACACCCTGGAGGGGCCCGAGCGTGTTCGCAATATTCTTATTACCGGCGCCGGACCCGCGGGTCTGCTGTTCCTGCAGTATTTGCGGAATGTCAGAGGATTCGCCGGCAGGATCCTCATCTCCGATTTACGGGAGAAGAATCTGGAGATCGCAAAGCAGTTTGGCGGCACGCCTATCAATGCCAGTCGAACCGCTTTGCCGGAAGCCGTGCAGGAATTGACCCAAGGTGGACGGATTCACTATCTGATTGAAGCCTCGGGGAGCGCCACGGTGTTCAAGCAAATCCCGGGATTTCTTGCGAAGCAGGCAACGGTCCTGATTTACGGGCTGGGTCATACGGGCGGGAGTCTCGAACTGCTTTCGAATATCCTTTTTTTGGAACCGCATTTGGTGTCTACAATCGGCGCCTCCGGCGGTTTCGATTCCAGCGGGAGTCCAGTGATATACCGGCAGTCACTCGAGCTGATCAGCGCAGGTAAAATTAAGGTCTTGCCAATTATTACGCACCGCTACGCGGCACTTGAAGATGTTCATAAGTCGTTTGAGGAAGATCACGGTAAGCATGACTACATTAAAGGGGTTATGTCACTGGCCCCGCGATAGATCTGGCGCATCAGAGCCCTGCGTTGGAACCGCAGAGGCAAGAACCGTTCTGACCATGCCGCGCGTTTAGGCCACTTGGCAAACCCGTGGCAACTCCTCGTCCCTGGCTTATCCGCTTTCCGGCCATCCTTCGATGGTGACGTGAGCCGAACCACTGACCTCCCGCTTAAACCAAACGACTAACCGTTGGCCGGTCCAACTGACCGCATAACTTTCCGACGGCAGCTCCTGTTGATCGACGGTGATCTTGGGATTTCCATAGCACCAGGTTTCCACGATGACCACAGGATTGATTTGCGGAGAGCCGGGAGCTGCCCGAAGCGTAAACTCGACCTGATGGTCGGCCGGCTCCAGGCGGTAGGCGCGCTCGCTCGCCTCAAAGCCCATGTACCGGCCGGCCGTTGTCTCAATGGTGGCCGGGTGCAGCCAGGAAGCCGCCAGGCGCCGGGGATAATCTTCATTTCCCGGGTTCACTCCCTGGAGCATCAGCCAGGCTGTGCCTTGCGGAGGATTCCACTTGGCATCAAAGGGGATAGAGGGATTCGGATGGTCAAAGGCGGTTGAGTGCACCCACGGTTGTACGGTCACATACGAAGTGCTGACGGGGCGGTTTTTCAAGTCCGCCTCGGTCGCCTGGACACCGATATAGTAAGGTTCATGCCACAAGGGGTAATGCTTCCACAGAAGCATGCTTTGCCACAGAATCGTTTCCGGGTGATCGCCCCCGCAGACGTGGCAATGGAGATGTGGAAACAGGTTTTGGTCGTTGGCCACCACAAAGAAAGGCTCCGGTCGGCCGACTAGTCCACCGTGATAAATGTATTCAGTCCACGTTCGGCAGGGCGGATAGATTTCGCAGAAACGTCCGAGTACTTCATTGAATTTCAGTTTTGAGAGGGGTATGTTGCCGTGAAGAAATTTGTGGGTGTACGAATCGCCCTTGATGTTGGAAATTTTCATCCCCTGCGCGCCCAGGGTGTTCTCCGGAGTGCTGCCTTTCGGAAGAAACAGGAGCATCTCTCCCACTTCCCACATGCGGGGCTGGCCCTGAACCGGGTCGCCCGTCCCGGGATAGGCGACGACCTTCCGCACTGTAATGCCGTCGGGGTAGACCACGTGGAATTCCTCTGCCGTCGTATTGCCATGGAAAATGCGCTCAAGGGTATCGCAAACCGCATACCGCCAGTGCAGGACGGCGCGCGCGGGGCCGGCCTCGATAATTTCCACGTGGGTGTAACGCAGTTGCTTGTCCGAGATGGGCTCAAAATCGTAGGGAGAATTGACCCCCAGCGTCTCGAGCCATTCCGTGGTGACCCAGACACCGTCAATGTCCCAAAAGGGAACATATTGGGCTTCCGACCAGCAAACAAGCCGATGGGGCGTTCCGGTCTCGACGACAACGCCTGGCGCGGCGAAGCCACCGTAGGCGACATCGCCGATATAAGCGCGAACACCAGGCCCGCCTTGCTTTCCACTGGACTTTGAGCCCGTTTGCGCCAGTAGGTTGGTTGACCCAGAAATTGTAGGCAGAAGGGCACCTGCCAAGCCGGTCTTCAGAAAATTCCTTCGCTGCATGCGCGTCTTCTCCATACCAGGTTTGTTTGATTGTCTGAATAAAAACTCTGGCGCCAATTCGGATCGGGCTCAAGCAAGACCAGAGGCTATCACGAAGAGGATTTTCGTGGTAGCCTCGCAAGGCAACAGAGCAGCGGTGCTAGGTACTCATTAACGCGGCTGTTCCTCGGCGAGCCTGATTAAGTAAATCTGCTCCACCGCCGGCGTTGAGAAAGCTATAATCGACGGCGGCATGGTATTTGTCAAGTATTATACAAATATAATTATGGAATGGGTTTTTACCCGTGCTCATAGAAAATGTAGACTCGAACGAGCGTGTTTGGTGAAGGCGCCTTTTGCGGTTTGACGGGTTCAACGGCGATGTTGCCATGAGGAGGAGGACAAGGAATGGTAGGAGTCTGGATTAGAAAAGGATTTCGACTTGCCGCGGCAATTCTTCTCGGCGCAACGTTTCTTTCGGCTGCATCACAGCCCCGTCCCCGGATCGACTGGTCAGCCCTTCGCGGGGTGAATTTCATTCCTTCCTATGCCCGTAGTTCCGAAGAGATCTGGGAGAACTATGACCATGACGCGATGAACCGCGAACTGGGGTTCGCCGCGGGTTTGGGGTTTAATAGTGTACGTGTTTTTCTTCAGTACCTGGCCTACCGGAAAAATCCTGCAAAAATGATCTCGTCCTTGGGAGATTTCCTCAACCTGTGTGCTCGCTACCATCTGACGGTCATGCCAGTGCTCTTCGATTCTTGCGGGCTCGACAGTCGTCCTGACAGCGTCGTGATGAGCTCCAGGCAAGCGTACCTGAAATTCCTGGCTAATCCATCTTTGTCGCCCGAAGCGAAGGCGCGGCTCAAGCGAGTTTACGGTCCGTACGCTTTGGGGCGAGGCCAAGCCGTGCCGGTTCCCATCGGGCGCACAACTCCGGGGGACATTCTTTTGTGGGGATGGTGGACGCCAAGTCCCGGCTTTCGGCTGCTTACGGAACGCCATTGGCCCGCGCTGGAAACCTATGTGGACGCCATCGCAGGCCGCTTTCGAGATAATCCCCAGATTGTCGCCTGGGAAGTTATGAATGAGCCGGAAACACTCATGGACCTCCCGCCGGGAGATACGATGGCCGAAGCGCAGGTCCGGGTCCATCGGTTCCTTGCCCATTTTTCTACCTACATCAAGAACCGCTATCCTGATAGACCGGTGACAATCGGGTCTGGAAACCTAGAAAGCATGAAGAAGACCGAGCCCGATGTCAACGTCCTCTCGCTGCACGTCTACAAACCCGCCGAACAAACCATTGAAGAGATTGATGGGGCCAAGGCCTTCGCCAGCCGTGCCGGCAAACCTCTGCTGATCACTGAATGCCTGGCGAACACCAACCAGTGGCTGACCATTTTTGCAGAGCAGAGATTGGCCAGTGACGAGGGTCAACTCGCCCATTATCAAAAAATTCTACCCATTCTGATGAACTCGCACCTGGGGTGGTATTCCTGGGGATTCATTGTCGGGCATTTGTTTGGAGGGTTTACGGGAATCATCTACCAGAATGGCTACCGCCGGCCAGCGGCAATGTACCTTGCCAGAACGCTCCGGTCCGGTGCTCCTCGATAGCTTTTCGTCAGCCGACGATCGATACGACGCGTCTCGTGTGCGCAGGGATCGAATGCTACCCTCGTTTCTTGTCCGTTGACGTTCGAGAACCGGCGTCGATGGATGAAGGCGGTTGCCGGAAGCATGTCCGCCGCTGTTATCGGGAAGGATCTTCTTTGCCCAAGTTGCGCGGCACGAAAGCTACGGCTCGAACGGGTGATCCGCTCTGCTTGGCAATCTTCAATGGTAACCCCACGTAAAGCGCGCCACGGGGTGGCAGCTTGTGGAGATTGATCAGGCACTCCGCAAAAGTCATTCCCAACTTCACCCCTAGTTGGTGGGGGCCAGGGTTATTGTCGAGAGCGCCGAGACTCGGAGATGAAATTCCCAGATGGCAGGTTCCTCGCTTGGCAAGGAATTGCAGTAAGTCATCCGAGGGAACGGGCCAGCCCGGCCGGTCGCTCCGGTCCAGAAAGTCCTGCAGGAGGTGCTTGCCTTCCGGGAAGGGCGCAAAATATCGATCGAAGTACCCGCTATTCAGCAATACCACCTCCCCGCTTTGGATGGGACCATGCTTCTTCTCCCAGGTTTCTGCAACTTCCACAGGGATGCGCGGGCTGATCCCTGCAGGCGCCTGATCAAGACAGGCTCGGGCGTCGATTACGACCGCGGGTCCAGCAAAGGATTTGAGAGGAGGTTCTTCGGCCAGCCCCAGCGCCTTAAGTTCATCGAACGGAAAGGAGTGAGACGGGAAGTCAACGTGCGTTCCCGTGTGCTCATCGATTTCGAAGGATTGCGTGTACCAAAGCCCGCGGCTGGGCACCTGGACTCCGTTGGGTTCAGTGTATTCCTTGAACCAGTTTAGAAGGCGCTTGCGAAATGGCGGCAGACTTGGCCAGTTAAGCGGATACTCCTCTGACAAGGGAACCGACAAGTCGATACATTCCATATCAGTCCATAAATCTTGAATCATCATGCGCTCCTCAATGCTTGGCGGCCGATTCAGCCAATCTGGAACATCGTGCTTAAAGTGTGGAACCGTAATGAATCAGCCTGAACAAGCCAAGCAGGAATTGTTTACGTGCCGAATCTTTGCCGCCCCGAATGCACGGATGCTCATTGACGCCGAGGCTTAGTCCCTCCGAGCGGAAGCTGCTGAACATGGGCAGTGTATCGTTCCTCCGAGACATTTGCTTTCCAACAAGCTGATTTTCAATCTCAGTTGCGTTACTACTATTCGTACTCTACCAACGCCATCGCCACATGCCGGAAGGGTTTGAGCCGGAATTGGATGTAGGGATCGGTTTTCTCAAAGGCAAGGGTCTCGCGGTCTGGCAGCAACCGGACGCGCTTGGCGCTGCGCCCTGCCGGCACTTGCACGCGGACGGTCGCTCCAACCGGAATCGGCGAATTGGCCTGCATGTTCAAGAGGCCGGCCAGAAGGCGCTTCTGTTCGCTCTGATGGAAAAGCGTCATTTCAACCGAGGGATGCGTGTCGGCCTCGAAATGATAGGGACCAGAAAGCGCCTCTCGCAGAGTTGCCAAAACGAATTTAGCCTTCTCCTCGTGCTCGGCTCCGATCTCGAGCGGCGCCGCCAGCCACACCGTCTTCCCTTTGCCATACGAGTTGCGAACGACGGCGGGGTCCGTGCCCGGCGTCAGCGCGGGGTGGCTGCTGTGGATGTCCACAAAGTGGCTGCCGATCACATGCTGCGATTCCGGCGGCACAAACGGGAGCGTCGCCGTCGCCAGGATCTGCGCCCCCGGCATCGCTTCGACTTTCATCATGGGGCCAGGATAATC
>DATKQU010000051.1:0-11899 GCA_035532595.1 Terriglobia bacterium
CTTCAAAGGATAAATAATCAGTAGCAAGGAGAGAGTGTATGAATGCTTCGAAAAATCGAACTTGGTGGGTGGCGATTGTTGCGGTTTGCTTCTTCGCATCTCTTCTGCGGGCCGACACCTTGAAAATGAATGACGGAACCACTGTGCAAGGGAAGTATTTGGGTGGCACGGATTCTCAGATCACTTTCTATGTGAATGGCAATCTCCAGCACTTTCCCGTTGCCAATGTTGAATCCATAACCTTTGGCACTCAGGATTCTCCGGCTCCAGCGATGTCATCCAGCACGAATTCGCAGACGACAGCCGCCCCGGTAACCTACGGCAATGCTTCTACGTCGCAAAACATCCTGGTTCCGGCGGGCACGCAGTTGGTGATTCGCATGATTGATGGGGTGGATTCAGACCGTAATAAGGTGGGGGATACTTTTCAGGCGAGCCTGGAAAATCCTTTGGTTGTTAACGGCACCCAGGTCGCTCCCAAAGGCTCCACTGTTTACGGCAGGCTGGAACAGGCCAAGTCAGCCGGGCGCATCCAGGGGCGGTCGGAGCTGCGATTGGGGCTGACGGGAATTGTGATCAACGGCGCAACCTATAATATCGCGACCGGCGACTACACTGCCCAAGGCAGTTCCCGCGGAAAGCAAACCGCCGAAAGAGCCGGCATCGGCGCGGCGCTGGGAGGGGTTATTGGAGCGATCGCCGGCGGCGGCAAAGGTGCAGCCATCGGAGCGGGCGTTGGCGCGGGCGCGGGCACTACAGTCCAGGTGATGACGCAAGGCCAGCAGGTTCACGTGCCGAGCGAGACGGTGCTGGACTTTACTCTGCAGCAGCCCGTTAATCTTCCCGCTTCAAGCAGCACGGCGCCTGTACAGTGAGGCTTGCAATCGTCCGCGTTCCGTTGGAAACAAGCTGGGGCGATGCGGTGTGTGCTCACTGATCTAACGGCATCGCCCAATTAAGGTGGCCCGCGTCCCCCTGGTCCGTTGGCTGGAGGGGGCAAGCTTCACGCCGGCACGCGCTTCCCCCGGCAGTTGCCGGAAGATTAACAGGGTTCGTTTTTCAAGCTTCCTCCAGCATTTTCAGAAAGTGCTTTCGCCAGCCGGAGGGCAAAGCCCCCACCCGGAGAACTTGCCTGACGAGCTTGGCATCCGGAAGCTCCCGGTTGAAGTAGAGGGAGAGAATCGTGGATACGCTGATCTGATTCTTGTCTCGCTCGATCAACTCCACTTGATCGCCGTGTCCGAGTTCGCCTTCCTGGAGGACCGCAAAATAGAAACCTGTGCGGCCGCTCGCAGGGAAGCGCGTTAACATATCCTGCCGTCCAAATTTGATTCCGAGCTTATAACAGGGAGTGCGCGGCTGCGTGACCATCAAGATCGCTGTTCCGATTCGGAACTGATCGCCAATATGCGCATCGTCTTCCAGCGCGCCTTCGAGGGTTAGGTTTTCACCGAACATTCCCCACGGCAGCTCCATGCCGGGAAGCTCGCGCTTCCAGAAGGCATAATGCTCGGAAGGGTAGGCGTAAACGGCTTTGTCAACTCCCCCGTGAACAGAGAGGTCGGCCTGGGCGTCGCCTTCCAGGTTAAGCTTATGCACTTTGACCCGCCCGGAAACCGGAGCCTTGAAGATTCCGGTGGTCACCACTCTTCCCCCTGCGGCAATCTGCCTGGGGAGCCCGACATTGGCGGAAAGAACTTTCATCATGGTCTCGGAGGAGCGAGACATCCGCTCCCCACTCTGCGCAGCATACCGCAGAAGACGGCCACCGGAACAGGTTTTTAATCGCCCGCGGCGCTCGGTTTCCTTACTGTTCAGGCACGTTTATAATGGTTCGACGCGAAAGTGGCGGAATTGGCAGACGCGCCAGACTTAGGATCTGGTCCCGCAAGGGGTGGGGGTTCGAGTCCCCCCTTTCGCACCATCCGTTCTGAAGCCTCGTTCGATCTCCCGGGTTCGTGCATTTCCGGCCAAAGCAGATGAGAGGTCAGGCGTTGGTCTTGTGCTCTATTGCGAGTTACAAAATATAGTGACAACTATTACTGTAGCGCGGGTCTATGACCCGCGTCTTTCGCCGCTCATAGAGCGGCGCTACAAAGAACGACGTCACTATATTTTGTAAACATCAGTAGGATCACCGTTCCCGCCGCCCGGCTGAAACGGCATGCGCCCTCCCGTCGTGAGTGCGACCTTTGGACCCAGTACTTACGTGCCATTGTCGCTTCTCGCGAGCAATGGTTAGATGTACTTGATGCTCGTGAAGGACCCCGGATGCTCTACCTGTGGAAGGAGATTGCAATGGGACTCGAGAATGTGCTGTTTATCGTACTTCCTGCGCTGGATGACGTTTACAGACTGTTGGCTATCGTGGTGGCATTCTATTTCCCTGCAGCGATGCTCACGTGGATTGCCATCGACAAGTTGCACAAGACAAGTGATGAGAGTCCCATTGCCTCGCGACGGCACACCCACGGGGTCCGCGGGCAACTCGCCTTCAGCCGCAGCCCGAGGCGGAACCCCTAGAAGGCGGTGGAGTGGAATCACCGGCTTCTTGACCCCAGCCTGAATGAAATTTTCCTCTCTCGCATGGGCGCGAATCCACTGCCTGAATTGACAGAGCAACTCTTATATTGTCCGCAGGCTGGTAGTGCCGCATTATGCTATTGCTTCCTGACTCCGCACCAAGCCGTTGTTGACCGCATCTGCGATTCAACATTCCCGGGATCGTGGATCTGCTTTTCCAGGCCGTTCGGCGCTCCTGTCCTGCTTGTGATTGTTGAAGGCCCTCATCAGCAATGGGGTGACTGCGACGGCGAGCCCACATGGCTGTTGAACCGCGACCAAGGGCGTGTTATGAATAGGGGCATTCATCGACGGGTAGTGACCCTGTAGTTGGCGGGGTTGTTTACTCTCAGACCCTGCCAGGGCAGCGAAACTCTTTCGAGAATGGAGGCAGACTCATGGCAACCTGTACAAAGTGCGGGGCGACTTTAGCTGACAACGCAGCCTTCTGTGCGTCCTGCGGAACATCCGTGGGAGCGAGTGCCGGGACAAGCCAAACGGCCACGCCAATGAGTGCAACTGGGACAGGAATAGCTTCGAATATTGTGGCCCTGCTGTGCTACATCTTCTGGCCGATTATATGTGTCTTGTTCTTGATCCTTGAGCCCTATAACAAGGACAAGTTTGTGCGTTTCCACGCCTTTCAGGCTCTCTTTCTCGGTCTGTTCAGCATCGGACTGGCTATCGGGCTGGTCATTTTGACCACAATCCTCGCGCTGATTCCAGTGCTCGGCTGGATCCTGAACTTCCTGGTGTGGATTGCCTATGCAGTGGGCATCTTCGGGTTGGTCATTTTCCTCATGTACAAGGCCTATAACGGTGAAGAGTATATGGTTCCATGGGTTGGGAAACTCGCGGCTCAACAAGCAGGAAGATAGCCGCAATTAGGCATCGCTTATCCCGCCGGACTGAGGCAAGAAAGAACCTCGGCGCATCTCGCTGGGGGAAATTTCTGAGGGTGGAATTCGATTTTCCCTT
Organism: Terriglobia bacterium; assembly: GCA_035532595.1. Lineage (GTDB taxonomy): Bacteria > Acidobacteriota > Terriglobia > UBA7540 > UBA7540 > JAMCXS01. The sequence goes on from DATKQU010000051.1 coordinate 3,541, forward strand.
GACAATTGTACGCTGGCAGAGCAATTTAGCAAATTCTACATCATACAAGTCGCGGCCTGTGAGTTCTGCGGCGCGGAGAATTCTGACCAATCCAAATGAAGGTTCGCATTTGTTTCCACAATCGGTGCTTTGACGGAGCTTGCTCGGCAGCACTGTTCTCACGCTTTTACCGCGAGGCCATTAATCCGGAAGCGGAATTTCATTATCACGGATTGATCCATCGAGCCGGGCAACTGTTCGACGAAGGCATGTTCGACGGCGATGAGAACGTCATCGTTGACTTCAAGTATTCCAGCTCTCTCCGCCTGACGTGGTGGTTTGACCACCACCAAAGCGCTTTCCTGACGGAAGCCGATGCCCAACATTTCCGGCAAGACACGAGCGGCAAAAAGTTTTACGGGCCGGATTTCCGCTCCTGCACGAAATTCATCGCGCACATCGCCGCAACAAAATTCAATTTTCAGCCTCCCGACCTTGAGGAGCTGATTTACTGGGCGGACCTCATTGACGGAGCGCAATACCCGGACCCCAGAACCGCGGTGGAGATGCGGGACCCCGCCACGCAGATCACGCTCGTGATCGAAGGATCAGCTTCCCAAGACTTTGTTGCTGATCTGATCCCGGACCTCATCTCGAAGCCGCTCGCAGAAATTGCGGCGCAGCCCCGGATCCGCGAGGCTTTTGATCGGTTGTACCATCTGCACTTGAAGACCATGGAAATCATTCGGCAGCGCGCGGAGCTTCGCGACCAGGTCGTTTATCTCGATATCGCCGATCAGGAATTTGAGGGCTTTAACAAATTCATTCCCTATTACCTGTTTCCCGAATCCGTGTACAACGTGGCCCTGAGCAAGTCCAAGGAGCGGATCAAGATCGCCGTTGGAAGCAATCCCTGGAACCCCATGCCGAAGGGCGCCAACCTTGCCTCCATCTGCGAGCAATTCGGGGGCGGCGGACATGCCAAAGTTGCCGCGATTTCCCTGCCGCCGGGAGACCTAGAGCGGGGGCATGAGATTGCGCACGAAATTGTGCAGGGGCTGCGGGCGACTCTCCGGTAGAAGCTCTGGTTTCGATTCCCACAAGTTACTCCATTCCAGGTCCAGAAGAAATGAGAAGGCTGCCGAGGAGCAGTGGACTTTTCGATCTGGAAGGCTGAAACTTGATCATGCCGGGCCTCTTGTCCAATACGCCGCGCATCCAAGCTGATAGATCAGTCTTCGGCATGAGGGTCAGACTCCGCATGAGATTGGGCATGACTCTTTCATTGTTCTTCTTTCTTGTTTCGAGCTCCGCCGTCTGGGGCCAGCCCCCGCGGCCTGCCGCGGTGAACCCTCCGCAGGAGGCTTCCAAGGCCACTCCGAATGCTTCGACGCACACGGTGCCGGCCGGAACGGTCCTCTATCTCCGGCTCAAAACACCCGTCAGCACCACTAGCTCCAATTTGAATCAGAAAGTTCAAGCCGAGGTCGAACGGTCCGTGCGCGGGCCCGAAGTGGTCCAGATCCCTCTGGGCGCCCTCGTGAATGGGAACGTCGCCAGATTGATCCCCTCCTCCAGTCCTACGGATCGGGCCAAGCTTCTGCTGCGGTTTGACTCCTTGCAAGTTGCCGGGCAGCCTGCTATCCCGCTGGCAGGTCACGTGACGGGAATTGACAACGCCCGCGAAAGCGTTCTTGCCGATGGCACCATCGTGGGCGTGCTGGCAAGTGAGTTGCCTGTCACGCTGCTCAATAGCGCGATGCAGAAAATGGGGAAGACGAATTCCGGCAATTCCCAACCTTCCCAGCAAAGCGGCGGAACGATGCTGGGGTCCGCCGACACTTCCATTACCTATCCGGCCGGCACCGAGTTCTTCCTGGTTCTCGACAAACCCGTGACCGTTCATGGAACCTTTCAGCCAGAGTTTGCACCGCAGGTCCCGGCAGCTTTGCAGGAAACGATTGTGCAGCTTCTGGCGACCGCCCCCAAGCGCGTGGCCAGCAAGAAGGGAAACCTGGGCGGAGCGGTGAACCTGGTCCTTATCGGGAGCCAGCAGGAAATTCGCACGGCGTTTGAGAAGGCCGGCTGGACTCATGCTGAAGAAGAAACAGGATCGCCACTCTGGAAAACCCTTCAGGCGGTCATCGTCGGCAAAGGCTACGATGCCGCCCCGATGTCCACGCTCTATGTCTACGGGCGACCGCAGGACATGGCTTTTGAGAAAATGCTCAACACCTTTGCCAAGCGCCACCATTTGCGCGTTTGGAAGTCTCCGGTGAAGAGCCCGCAAGGAAGGGAGATCTGGCTGGTTGCGGCCGATCGTGATAACGGCATTGACATCCATCCAGGCGTGATTTCCCACGCCACCGATCCTCACGTTGATGAGGAGCGGGAAAAAGTAGGGGCCGACCTTGGCATGACCGGAATGGTGGCGGCTGAAGAGCTGCTTACCCCGCCTGATCCCCTGCATTCGGGTTATACGGCCACGGGAGGCGAATGGGAGACCGACGGGCGAGTACTGGCGATTGACTTCAAAGCGCAATAGCAGGCCGGGTCTCGACCGCAGGCCGCAAGGGTTCTTGCCGCCCAGAGTGGATGATGTGTTGCGGCCTGTGGCGCATGCCGCCTCTGCGCATTCTCGAAAACCGCCATTGACCGCCGGGGGCGCCCCGGGGTATGGTTCCTTTCATGGGCGCCGGGAGTTTGCACCCACGACGGTAGCTCCCGCGCGTGCCAAATGAAGATGAGTTCCACTCTGCCAACCCATTCTGCATTTGCCCAGCCGATCCGGGGAAGAATCATCGAATCTGAGGTTAAGATCTCCGTTGATCCTGCCGAGCCTCTGCCGCTGGCCTGCGCGCTTTACGCAATTGAGACGCAGGAGGGGATATGGCTCTGCGCCTATTACGGCAAGAACCGCAGCGTTTTCGATTACCTTCCGCAGAAGGACGCGATGGTGGATGAGGGCAAATTAGGGATCGCCTTCCACTCCAAGGAACTTGTTTCCAAGGAGCAATTCAAGCCCGAAGTATGGGAAGACTTTAAGAAGAGACGTTTTATGTCGTATGGCGGGCCCGGCGGTTAAGATTTCTTGTTCGTGCGAGCCTTTCGACGGTGTGGAGCTTGCCGCTGGAGTTCGTGACGGAATCGCCGTCCCTCTAACCAAAGCGGCGTCTTGGACCGATTTCTATTTCTATCGATGTGCGTGGGCGCTTTGGGTTTGCCAAGACCGTCCCTTTTTTCAGATACTTGAATTCTGGCGCTTTAATTCCCGCTGTGAGGACCGAACGCTCTCTCGCCATGTGGCATAAGCTGGGAGGGCCGAACGCCGGCTGATTTCGGAAAGGGAACCATCCCGTGACCGGCCAAGCGGTGTTTGGTGTTTTTGTGCCGGTTGCTTGACTTGGCCTAAAGCTTCCGATAGTTTGACGAACATGGGCGAGAAACGAGTGCTTTGTTGAAGAAAAAGAATCTTCGGCGATGGATCTGGTTAGGGGCAAGTACGGTGGTCTTGGCCCTGATCTTCTATAACCTTCGCCATAATCCTGAATGGCGTCATTTTGACTGGAACCGCCTCTGGGCTTCCCTGGTGAACGCCCGGCCCGGGCTGTTGCTGCTGGCCCTGGTGGCGGTCTATGCCACCTACGTGGTGCGCGCCCTCCGCTGGCAGTTTTTCATGAAGCCGATGAAGAAGGCGTCGCTCTGGGTTCTCTTTGTGGGCCAGATGCTGGGCTTCAGTTCGATTTATCTCGTCGGGCGTCCTGGAGAGTTTGTGCGCCCGGCTTACATCGCCAAGAGGGAGCACGTTCCGATTACCTCCATGGTCGCCGTATGGCTGCTGGAGCGAATCTTCGATTCAGTTTGCCTGGTCTTGCTGTTTTCGATCGCGCTCTTCTTTGTCCCGATGGAGATGATGAATTCGGGTGGGCAGCATGTCTTGACGGTCATGCACCGCGCCGGAGACGCGATGCTGGCGCTGACGATCCTTGTGGTGGCGGGCCTGATCGCCTACCGGCTGAAAACCCAGGCGATTACGGCATGGACGCTGCGCATGGTGCGATTTCTTCCGGAGCGAATGCAGCACCACCTGGAGCATTTTATGGAGTCCTTTGCCGAAGGGCTCCAGGTCGTTCGAAGCTTGCCCGATTTTCTGGGGAGCATGGTGCTGACGGTTATCTTGTGGTGGATGAACGCCACCATTTTCTGGCTTGCTTTGCGGAGCCTGGGAGGCGGTCTGGAGCGGATGACCTGGGCGGCGGCCGCGCTGGTCATGTTCTGTGCCGCCTTGGGGCTGATTGTGCAATTCCCCGGCATCGGCGGGGGGTATCAGGTCGGGATCATTCTGGCGCTGACGGAAATTTTCGCAGTTGAAGCTGACGTGGCGACGGGAGCGGCCATCCTGATCTGGCTCTTGATGTCGGTTCCTGTCATGGCGTTGAGCCTGGGCCTGCTGGTTCACGAGGGCCTTAGTATCAAACGGCTTGAAGCGATCGCCGAGGAAGAAGAGTTGGAGCGTGAAACTACTACCAAGGACGGCTAGGGCTCAAAACCGCCGCGCGGCGCCGCCGCGGGGAATTTCATTGACCATTCATTGGAATTGAGTTCAGCCGGGTGTGAAGAGAATTTATGCGGTGTCCATTCTGTGGCCATACCGAAGACAAGGTTGTGGATTCCCGGGCCGGGAAGATCGCTGACACGATCCGGCGCCGGCGGGAGTGCATAAAGTGCGGCCGCCGGTTTACCACCTACGAGAGGATCGATGAGATTCCCTACATGGTGGTCAAGAAGGACGGCAACCGGGAAAAGTTTGACCGCCAGAAGATCCTGTCGGGGCTGCTCAAAGCGTGCGAAAAACGGCCGGTTCCCATGAACAAGCTGGAGGAGATTGTGGATGAGGCGGAAGCCTTCGTGGCCGAATCCGCAGACCGTGAACGGCCAAGCTCCGAACTGGGCAAGCTTGTCATGGACCGATTGCGCGGGTTGGACAAGGTCGCCTACGTGCGCTTTGCCTCGGTTTACCTCGACTTCAAAGACGTTCGGGAGTTCATGGACGAACTGAAGGATCTGTTGAAGGCAAAGGCAACGTAGCTCATGGCTTCTTCGGCCGGATGGCTTCGGAAACTGGCAACCCCGGGTATCTGCCGGGATTGCCGGAAAGTTTCAATCCGGGCGGTCCCACACAAAAGCTCCAAACTCCCGAAACGTTTGGAATCCCAGCCGCTCGTAGAGCCTGGCGGCCCGGCTGTTCAACCCGGTAACGGTGAGTGATACTTCCGAGAATCCTTCCTGGCTGAGCCTTTGGAATGATGAACGGAGCATGGCGGTACCCAAACCAAGCCCTTGGAAGGAGGTCGAGACCGCAACCTGTGGAATATGGGCCGTACCGGGCCGCACGGCGGTGAGGCCGAGGATGCCTGCAAGTTTACCTGATGATCGATGGATGGCCGCCGTTGAAGCGCCCTCCAGGTAATCTCCGCATCCCCGCTGGCTGACGATACTCTCAATCAGGCGCCGCGTTCCTGTAAAGGTGCAATATTGGTCGTTGATGGCGGCGTCGATGTGATTCCGGTAGGCGTGATGGAGGAGCTGGGCGGCATCTCGGTCGTATCTTCGTTCCCATGGCCTGAACTGAAAATCGCTGGCGGGGAAGGTTGTCTCGGCGGCGGGATCCGTCTGGCCGTCGGGAAGTTGAAAGGGTTTCGTCCGATTCGTGAAGCGAAGAGCCATAAACTGCCGAAGGTAAATTTGGAAGGACCGAGCGTGGAAAAAAGGGCGGATTTGCCTAACATCCACATGGGGGAGTTGCGCCTCAATACGGCGCACCCCGGGCGTGCTGATAAGGGTGTGAATCGTGCGTTCGAGCAGCGAGGTCACGGTGTCTGCGCCGGGCTCAGCCGCCTCGACGAAGAGGTCGCCGATCATGCCTTTCGGGCCTTCAAGAAAGTAGAGGCAATAGCCTTTCAGGCGTCCCTCGTGAAGCAAGGCATAACCCGAGAGGCGCTTCTCGTTGAGGTAGGAGGAGATGAGCTCGGCCGAGGGTGCGTAGTCCCAGCGAAGACCCTCCAGCCAGGCTTGCGACTCAGCCTGCAACAAAGGCCGAAATTGCGTTGCGCCGAATTGCCGGATATCAATGATTTGGGATGTCAATATTCCCCTGTCCTCCCAGGAGTGGGCCGGGCAGCAACTTCAGTATAGCCCAAAAATTGCGAGATGCTTCCAGGGATGAGGCAACGGCGATCATGGCGCGCGGGATCTACCCCTGTTGGCGACTGGAACCGAGGAAGGCCTTGACGCAGCGGTTTGCATTTTGTGAATGCCTCGCGGCTGCTGGCGGCGGCCGGTAGGACGAAGTCGATGGCAAGTTGTGAAACGATTATGCTAGGATTCGCTTTTCTGATCCCGGGAGTTTGGCGAACTCTTGGGGACAAACAAGAGGCTTCTGTATGACAACTAAGCGCGGAGGAACTGCTGCCTCTCGTTCACGACCTTCGTCAGCATTGTTCAGCCGGTTGATCTGGGGAACTCTGATACTGGGCGCCGGCATGCTTGCGGTATTGATTGGTGTCGGTCTCTTCTTGACTTACCGCATCACGACCACTCATAACGACATCGAAAATGTGACTCCGGCTTCTTACTTGCTGGCCAATTATGAAAATTTGAACTTTACGGATGCCCATGGAGGAGAACACGAGGGCTGGCTCCTGGTGGGATTGAAGGGAGCGCCCGTCGTCATCTTATGCCACGGATACAACTCGAATCGGTCGGAATTGCTTTCTTTGGGGACAACGTTACAAGCCAATCACTTCAATGTTTATCTGTTTAATTTTGGGGGAGCGCGGTCGAAAGAGTATTTTTCCAACCTGGGGATTCGGGAATCATCCACTCTGATGGCGGCGATCACGAGAGTGACGAAGCTCCCCAGCGTCAATTCTCACCGGGTGGGTCTCTATGGCACCACGCTGGGCGGATACGCGACGCTGGCGGCCGGCGAACAGAACCCCATCGTGAAAGCTCTGGTCGTTGACGACGCTTACGAGCAACCAACCCAAATGTTTGACTTTCAGGTCGATCGGCTGCTGGGAGGCGCCGGATCGCTCTTTCGCCTCCTTTCCAGAGCAGAGTTCCGGCTTTTCACATTCGGCTCGGCGGATCCTAACGTCCGCTCGGACCTTTCCATGCTGGCGGGCAGGCCGAAACTTTTTCTTGCTTCTGAGGATGCCCCGGCGCTCAAGAGGATAACTCAGGACCTTTATAACCGCGCCCCGCAGCCCAAGCGGCTCTTGGTTCTGCCTCACGCCCAGGCGACGCTGGTTTCTGGACCTGAAAGGAAAGAGTACGAAAATCAAGTCCTCAGCTTTTTCCTGCAAAATCTTCCGCTGCGAGCTGACTAGGTTCGCCCGTCGAGAATTCGAGGTAATGCCTGAGGATGGGGGATGGCGACGGGGAGCCGTGGTGAATACAATCTGCAAGCCTCGAGAGGTTCGTTGAAGGAAAAGCACCGATCCGGAAAACCGTCTTTCCGCCACCAGGTGGAGCTTGCCGTGGCGCAGGGGCTTTTGAAGTTCCTGGGCTGGCTGCCGCATCGGGTGGCGCGAGGGGTTTGTGAAGTCCTGGCGGTGCTCAGCTATGCCTTTTGGCCTCGCCTTCGCAGCGTGGGCTTATTTAACCTGCGGCTTGCCTTCCCCGAATGGGACGACCGGAAACGGCGGAGCGTCCTGATGGGGGAATTCCGCAACCTGGGACGAATGCTCGCCGACTTCGCGTATTTTCCACGCTTGAACCGCGAGAATATCGAGCGGCTGATCATTTACGATGGCTTTGAAAACTATGATGAGGCCCGCAAGCAAGGCAAAGGCGTCCTCTACCTTACGGCGCATTTTGGCAACTGGGAATTGGGCTCCTTCGCCCATGGCGTTTATGGCTATCCGTGCAATTTCGTCGTGCGGGAAATGGACAATCCCTGGATGGATGAGCTCATTAATGGATATCGTCTCGCGAGCGGAGGACGGGCGATCGACAAGGGAGAATTCGCGCGCCAGGTGCTGGCGGCCTTTGGGCGCGGCGAAGCGGTGGGAGTCCTGATCGACCAGAATATGCTGGCGGGTGAAGGAATTTTTGTCAACTTCTTCGGAAGGCCCGCTTCGACGACGACGGGGCCGGCTCGGGTGGCGCGCAAAACGGGCGTGCCCATCATTTTGGGTCTGGTCATCTGGGATGCCAAGCTTAAGAAATACCGGTTGCGGTTTGACCGGGTGGACTGGATCAAACGCGCCGATCCGGAAGAGGAGATTGCGGTGAATACCGCCAACTTTACCCAGCTGATTGAGCAGTACATTCGCCGCTATCCGGACCAGTGGCTTTGGGTCCATCGGCGCTGGAA
>DATKQU010000052.1:0-9157 GCA_035532595.1 Terriglobia bacterium
GCTTCCATGTGCGCCAGGTAATTCATCAGCGCTTTCCGGCCGGACGCGGTCAGGCGGTACATGGTCTTGGGAAGGCGCCCGTCAAATGACTTCTGGCAGTCGACGTACTGGGCCTCCTCGAGCTTCCGGGCGTGGACGCTCAAATTGCCGTCGGTCGTCTTCAGCAGGTGCTTGAGCTCGCGGAAACTCAGCGAGTCGTTCACCGCGAGCGCGCTGACAATGCCCAGCCGGATGCGCTCATGGATCAGCCGGTCCAGCGCTGAGGCGCGGCTGGCGCTCCTCCCCTCGGAATTCCGGCTGGCACTTTCCAAACCGGTTTCGCTATCCCGCCGTTCGCGGATCAATGCGCTTGTCTTAGCCACCATACCTCCATGCAATGATTGCTCCAAAGATGAGATGCAGGCCCCCAAACCCCGCCGCCATGAAGAGGCCGCCCCAAGCCGCAGGTGAAAACAGCGCGGCGGCCCCCAGGACCATGAAGGCGACGCCCATCGCCGGCACCACTCGGACGGAAAACGCTCCGCCCGTCACCACGCCCGCTCCGTAAAGGAGCAGCCACAGCCCCGGCAAAACTGCGACCGATCCGGCACGGAAAAGGACCAGCGTCAGCAGGGCTCCCGCCGCAAGAGGAGGAGCCAGGCTCAGAGCAAACCTCCGTCCCGGCTGCGAGAGCAAAGGGGTGTCCGCTTTGCGCGCTTTCTGCATCATCGCTACCGCGCCGATCAGGCAGGAGACCGCCGCTTCAACAACCCACACGCCCAGCCACAGCGAGGCGTTGGGCTGAAGAGAAGCAATAAAAGCCGCCACCAGCGCCGTCACGCCCATCAGCATGCCGCCCCACCCCGGAACCGCCGTAAAGGAAGAGGCGCCCTCCATGGTCTCGCGGATAAAGCGCAGGTTATCCAGGGCGTGAGCTTCGAGGTCCACGGGATCTTTGGAGCGCGGACGGATGGGCCGGAGGGAAGCCATGGTCACTTCTTACACCGTTTGCTATGTTGTGTCAAGTACTTTGTGATGTAAAGCCACTGGCCTCCATCGCTCCCTTGATCACGTCTTGAACAATGAGCAGCAGTATCATAAGTAAGTGCCGGAAATCGAAGCTCGCCAAGTCCGGAAATGCTGGATGACTGCCCGGGGAACGAGAACTGGATGACTCAGAAGGAATGGGAAGAGAAGCTGCATGCGGAAGGCTTCCACAGAACCTATGTCTGGCAGGACGGTCCGGGCGCCTTCTATCCCGACCACACCCACCAGGACACCACCGCGCACGTGATCCTGGAAGGTGAGATGACGATCACTTCCGAGGGCGAGACGCGCACGTACCAGACGGGCGGCCGCTGCGATGTTCCTGCGCGCACGGTGCATTCAGCCCGGATGGGTCCGCAGGGTTGCCGTTACTTGATTGGAGAGAAGTAACTTTCTTCGGAAGGAAATCGGCCGGCGCGGCGCGGGCGGCGATCAGCCGAGCGGCAAACGGATTCCGCGCTCGCGGAAATACTCTTCGACTTTCTTGAGGTCCTCTTCCGTGTCAACGCCCACTGTATCCTCGGTGGTTTCAATGACGACTATCGGGATGCCGTTCTGAAGGAAGCGGAGTTGCTCGAGACCCTCATCAACTTCCAACTGGGAGATGGGGAGCCGGCTGAAAGTTTCGAGCGCCGCCGCGCTGTAGGCATAAAGCCCCAAATGTTTGTAGTAACGAACCCGGCCTGAACCGGCCCGGTCATAAGGAATCCTCGCCCGGGAAAAGTACAATGCCCGATCCTCGGAATCCGTGACGACTTTCACATTGTTCGGGTCCTGCGCCTCTTCGGTGGAGATTGCAACCTTCAGGGTTGAAACTTGCGTTCCGGCCCGCTCCTGGAAAGGAACAAGCATTAGTTCGAGGTGCTCCGCCGTCACCGTGGGTTCATCCCCTTGAATGTTGACGTAAATATCAGCCGGCTCGCGGCTCATGACTTCAATGATCCGCTCCGTTCCGGAGCGCGGCTTGGAGGAGGTCATCCGGACGGGGATCGAGAGTGCGTGGCAATGGGCGGAAACCTCCTCTGAATCGGTGGCCACCAGCAGGCGTGAGAATCCGCGGCACTGGCTGGCGCGACGGTATACCCACTCCAGCATCGAATGCCCCGCGATCGGCCGCAGGGCTTTGCGAGGAAGCCGCGTCGCCTCAAGCCGCACCGGAATGACACCTGCCACATTGCTCATACAGGACAGCCGGAGATTACTCCCTCATCGAAATCTTGGCAAGGGATGGCTGCCAAGCGTGCGCATATCCAGCCCTGCAACATAAGCCGCCGCCTGCCTTCGTGCCGGATTGGCGAATCGGTCCCCGTATTTGGTCTCATCGAGGAAATCGCGTTATTATACTTGGCAGACCATGCCGCGCGCCAAGCCGCTTCCGGTGGGAAAACTTCCTCCAAACTTGCTCAAAAAACTTCTGCACTCCTGCGCTATCGCCAAGTCCTCGGGAGTAATCCTGGGGCCGAAGTACGGTGAAGATGCCGCGGTCCTCGAAGTGGGCGGAAAGTACCTGGTGGCGAAAACCGATCCCATCACCTTCACGGCCGATCGCATCGGCTGGTATGCGGTGAACATCAACGCCAACGATATTGCCACGCTCGGCGGGCGCCCTCGCTGGTTTCTGGCGACGTTCCTTTTCCCGGAAGGGCAAACCACCCCCGCGGACGTGAAGCGCGTCATGCGGGAGACCGAGAAGGCCTGCGGATCTTTAGGCATTACCTTTTGCGGCGGTCATACCGAGATTACCCCGGGGCTTGCTCGTCCTCTCATGGTCGGATTAATGCTCGGGGAAGTTGAGAAGTCCAAGCTGGTGCGAAAAGAGCATCAGCGTCCTGGGGACCTCATCGTGCTGACCAAGGGGGTGGCCATCGAAGGGACGGCGATTCTGGCGCGTGAGAAGGCGGCCCTGCTGCGGAAAGTTTTGGGAGCCGCCATGGTGCAGCGGGCTCAGCGTCTGCTCTCGAACCCCGGAATCAGCGTGGTGCGGGACGCCCAGTTGGCTCTTCAGCACGGCGAGGCCCACGCCATGCACGACCCAACGGAGGGAGGCCTGGTGACGGCGCTTTTTGAACTGGCGCACGCCGGCAAGGTGGGAATGCAGGTGTGGAGAGAGAGGATTCCAGTCTTACCCGAGACGCGGGCGGTTGCGCAAGCCCTGAACATTGACCCTCTCGCGCTCCTCGCTTCCGGAGCGTTGCTGATTGTTGCGAGCCCGGGAAGCGCCGCGAGGATCGTCCGCGGCCTCCATCAGCAGCGAATCGCCGCGGAGGTGATTGGTCAAATTCGCAAGCTGAAGGATGGGATCGTGATCACGGAAGGGGGCCGCACAAAGCCGCTGCATATTCCCCGGCGCGACGAAATGGCGCGCCTTCTTGCTGGGACCTCTTAGGGAGCCTGGATCAAGTTTCCTTACATGGTGAAGTCTCTCCTCAACTTACAGTGGTTGCCGTGGCCCGCGTTGCAATTGCCAGGGGGCCTTTGTGCGCTGCGATGAGCAGATCGAAACGCCTTTGTAACCGGCACATTTCAGGGCAGGAAGAGCAATTGGAATTGGATGAGTTTTGTGCTAAACTTGGGAGTTGAAAGTAAACTAACACAGCACAGCGGGAAGCCCTCTTAGGGAAAGCTTAGCGCCGACAGCGTAAGATAACATCCGGGGGAGTGCGTGGGGAAGACCCTCGGAATCCGCCAGCCAGGAGAGCGGAGGATTTGTTAGGACCCCATAGTCTCAGCTGGCGAAAAAGCTCCTTTTCCCCACCTTACACCACTATGAATGCCTGGCAAGAAGTCCTCAACTATCTCAGGACGAAAGTGAATCCTCAAAGCTACCAGACTTGGCTCAAGCCCACGCGCTTCGTCTCGGCTGAAACGGACACTTTGGTGGTGCGTGTTCCCAACAGCGAATTCGAGGAATGGATCCAGGACCATTTTAGTGGCAGCATCCAGGAAGCCCTTGATCAGTTGCGGTTGGGTTTTCAAAAGGTTCGCTATGTGTTTGAGCCTCCGGTGGGAAAAAAAGGTTCAGGAAACGGAGAGGCCAAACCTTTGCAAGGAAAGCTTGATTTTGAGTCCATCGAGCACCAACTCAACTCGCGGTACACTTTTGATACCTTTGTGGTTGGATCCTGCAACCAGTTTGCTCATGCTGCCGCGCGCGCCGTGGCTGAAACCCCAGCCAAGGCCTACAATCCCCTTTTTCTGTACGGGGGGGTCGGGCTAGGGAAGACGCACCTGATGCAGGCCGTGGGGCACATGATCAAAAAACATCAAAGTGAGATGCGCTTGGCGTATGTCTCCTCTGAGGCTTTCACTAATGAGGTGATTAACTCCCTGCGATTTGACCGCATGGTGTCTTTCCGTGAAAAATATCGGCACGTGGATATCCTTCTGATGGACGACATCCAGTTCATCGCCGGCAAGGAAAGAACTCAAGAAGAGTTCTTTCACACTTTTAACACCCTTTACGAAGCTCAAAAGCAAGTGGTGATCTCCAGCGACCAGCCGCCCAAGGATATCCCGGGCCTGGAAGAGCGCCTGCGCTCGCGCTTTGCATGGGGCCTGACCGCCGACCTTCAACCCCCGGACATCGAGACGAAGCGCGCGATTTTGGCCAAGAAGAGCGAAGCGCAAGGAGTTCAACTTCCGGAAGCCGTCGAGGAGTTTATCGCCACACGCATTAAGTCGAGCATTCGGGATCTTGAAGGAGCCCTGACTCGCCTGACGGCATACTCTTCGTTGACGGGGGCGGAAATCTCCCTGCCCATGGCCCAGCAGGTCCTGAAGAACCTTGTAGACCTTGAACAACGCCACGTGTCGATTGAAAATATCCAGCGCTTGGTTTGCCAGGAATTCAACTTGACCTTGCCGCAGTTGAAGGCCAAAGACAACAGCCACGCAATTTCTTACCCGCGCCAGGTGGCGATGTACCTTGCGAAGGAACTGACTTCCGCTTCGCTGCCGCAAATCGGGAGAGAGTTTGGAGGAAAGCACCACACCACCGTGCTGCACTCCATTCAAAAGATCGAACGTCTCAAGAAAACGGATCGCGATTTAAACAGGCTTCTCAACAGGCTTAGTGACACACTTAGTTAGGGTTTTAGTGTTTTTCAACAACTTCACATCTAAAGGGGATTGTGGATTCAAGAAAGAGGGAGTGGAAATTCACAGGCGCTCACAGAAAATGGAAGGTATCCACAACACCTTAAAGTGTTCATGCCCGTCGTGCAAGCAAGGTTGAATGGGTTTTCCACAAATCAACAGTGGCTACTACTAAGACTATCTAGTAAGGAAAATTAAATATGGAATTCTCCGTAGAAAAAAGCCTCCTGCTTAAAGAGTTAAATCTTACCCAAGGGGTTGTTGAAAGAAAAACCACTATCCCGATTCTCTCCAACCTCCTTTTGGATGTGGGAGACTCTTCCCTCCGGATCAGCGCGACGGACTTGGAGCTTGGAATCTATTGCGGGTGCGCTGCCAAGGTCAAAAAGGAGGGTTCAGGGACGGTCCCGGCCAAGCGGCTTCTGGAAATCGTTCGGTCCCTGCCCGAGGCGGAAATCAAGTTTAAGCTTTTGGAGAACCACTGGGTGCAGGTGACTTGCGAGCATTCGTCTTTCAAACTGGTGGGCATGGCTAAGGACAACTATCCCACCCTGCCGGCGGTTCCGAATCCTCTCGCTTCACTTCCGGTCGGTGTGTTTGCAACCATGATCCGCCGGACGATCTTCTCCATTTCCAATGAGGAGTCCCGGTATACGCTGAATGGCGCTCTCCTCATCCTTAAGCCGGAGAGCGCGTCTATGGTGGCGACCGATGGGCACCGGCTGGCGCTGATCGAACGCGAACTGGAGGTCGAGGGGCTTAAGAATGAGTTAAGGCTTCTAATTCCCAAAAAGGCGATGAGCGAACTCCAGCGGCTGCTGGCGGAAGCCGAGGATGATTCAAAAGTCAGCCTGTCAAAAGACGACAGTCACCTCTACTTTTCCGTGGGACACCGAGTGTTGATCTCCAGGATGCTGACCGGGCAATTCCCTAATTATGAGGCCGTCCTGCCCCGAGAAAATAACCGCGTGATCGAACTCGACAAGAACCTGGTTGCGGCGGCCATTCGCCGCGTCGCTCTTTTGGCGGACCAGCGATCGAGGGCCGTCCGGATGCAAGTCGCCCCGGGCCAGATCGAGATGTTCTCTTCCAGCGGAGAGTATGGGGAGGCGCATGAGACTCTGGAAGTGGAGTACGCCGGAGACCCCATACAGATCGGCTTTAACTATGAGTATTTACTGGACTTTCTGAGCGTCTTGGACGACGGCGGGAAAGTACGCTTCGAGCTGAAAGACGAACAGAGCGCCGGCCAGTTGAGGTCTAGTGAAGATACAGCTTTTCGATACCGCTATGTTGTGATGCCCATGCGAGTGTAGCGAGGTGCGCGAGGAATTGAGAAATAAGTTGAAGATTTGGGTCAAATCCAGGACCGGCGGGGATCATACTTCTCTGTCGGTCTTGCCGTGTAATGAGGGTTTTATACCACAGGGTGGAGGATTATTAAGTGAGTAAGGCTAATGAAATTATCGAGGGAGAGAATCACACCTATGACGCGGCGAGCATCAAGGTGCTTCGGGACCTCGATGCGGTGCGGAAACGGCCGGCCATGTATATTGGCTCTACGGGTCCAACAGGCTTGCATCACCTGGTCTGGGAAGTTGTCGATAATGCCGTCGATGAGGCGCTGGCGGGGGAGTGCGACCAGATCGAGGTCACGGTGCACAGCGACAATTCAGTGACCGTGGTCGATAACGGGCGCGGAATTCCAGTGGACCTGCACAAAGAAGAAGGCCGCTCGGCCGCCGAAGTCGTCATGACCGTGCTACATGCGGGCGGCAAGTTCGACACAAAGAGTTATCGAGTCTCAGGCGGGCTGCACGGGGTGGGGGTGTCTGTTGTGAATGCGCTTTCCGAGACTTTGGAGCTGGAAATCTGGCGCGACGGTTACACCTGGGAACAATCGTACGAGCGCGGTAAGGCGGTGAATCCCCTTAAAAAAGAAGGAAAGACCAGCCGCCGCGGGACGAAAATCACCTTCTTGCCGGATACCACCATTTTCCCCTCCATCGACTTTAACCACGACACACTGGCCCAGCGCCTTCGCGAGTTATCGTTCTTAAACAAGGGAATTACCATCCACTTTAAGGACGAAAGGAACAATAAGGAGGTTGAATTCCGTTACGGGGGCGGAATCGCCGAATTTGTCAAACACCTGAATAAGAACAAGACGGTTCTACACCCTGCGCCGATTTTTGACGAGTCCGAGCGGGATGAGATGCGCTTGGAGTTCGCCATCCAATACAACGATGGTTATGCGGAGAACGTGTTCACTTTCGCAAACAACATCAATACCGTGGACGGGGGCACCCACCTTTCCGGGTTCCGGTCCGGCTTGACGCGGGCGATCAACCAGTTCGGGCAAAACCAGAATCTTTTCAAGGACGTGAAAGAAAACCTGCAAGGGGAGGACGTCCGCGAGGGGCTTGTGGCCGTGATCAGCGTCCAGTTGCCCCAGCCGCAGTTTGAAGGGCAGACCAAGGGTAAGCTGAACAGCGACATCCAGAGCGTTGTGGGAAGTTTTGTTTACGAGAAGCTAATGGAGGCGTTTGAAAAGAACCCGACCGTAGGCCGCAAGATCTGCGGGAAGGCCATTGACGCGGCCCGGGCGCGCGAAGCGGCGCGGAAAGCCCGCGAGTTAACCCGGCGCAAAGGAGCGCTCGACTCCGGAGGCCTTCCGGGCAAGCTGGCCGATTGCCAGGAAAAGGATCCCGCGCGCTGCGAGATTTTCGTGGTGGAGGGCGACTCCGCGGGCGGCTCCGCCAAGATGGGGCGCGACCGTCGTTATCAGGCCATCCTGCCGCTGCGAGGAAAGATTCTGAACGTCGAAAAGGCGCGTTTTGACAAGATGCTGGCCCACGAGGAAATTCGGGCTCTCATCACAGCCTTGGGCACGAGTATCGGGAAGGAGGACTTCGACATTACCAAGCTCCGCTACTCGAAGGTCATTATCATGACCGATGCCGACATCGACGGGTCCCATATTCGGACGCTCTTATTGACCTTCTTCTATCGTCAGATGCCGGAGTTGGTTGAACGCGGTCACGTCTATATTGCCCAGCCTCCTCTTTACCTGATCAAGAAGGGAAAGAGCGTGAAGTATATCCATGACGAGAAGGAGTTCCGTCGTGAAGTGCTGCGGCGGGCGACGGAAGACCACACGGTCGAAATTGGGAGCGGGGCCGAGAAGGTTCAGCTTAAAGGCGGGGATCTGACCAATTTTCTGATGGCGCTGGGCGAGTATATTGAGTTGTTTGACAAGCTCGAGAAGCGGGTAGGCGATCCGCGCCCGGTGGATGCGCTGCTGAAGGCGGAATTGGGAAAGAAGGTGGAGCTTGAAGGCCAAGAGAAGCTACAGCAGGTATTGAAGGAGCTTCTGGCTGAGGGTTTCAAGGCCGAGATCAAACTTGACGAGGAACATAACCTCTACACCCTGATTTTCTCCGGTGAAAACCTGGCCGAACGAGTAATTGGCTGGGAGTGGGTCTCGAGTGCCGATTACCGCCGGTTGCTCGATCTGCACCGGCGTGTCCGAGTGCACGACAGGCCGCCGTTTGCGGTTTCAACGAATGGAAGCCAGATCATCATCGAGGATCGGAAAGAACTTCTGGAGCACATCATGACCCTCGGCAAGAAGGCTTTTACCGTGCAACGGTTCAAGGGTTTGGGTGAGATGAATCCTTCCCAGCTTTGGGAAACCACAATGGACGCCGAACAGCGGACCATCCTTCAGGTCAAGATTGAAGACTGGGCCGAGGCCGAAAACATCTTTACCATCCTCATGGGCGACGCCGTCGCGCCGCGCCGCGAGTTCATCGAGCAAAACGCCCTGGATGTGAAAAACCTCGATATCTAACCCGTCGACGAAAACCGAACGGCAAGCGAAGGAAATACATTTATGGGTGACCAGGAACTAATCAGGCCTTCCAACGAAGTGCCGGTGAACATCGAAGACGAGATGCGGAAATCGTATCTCGATTACGCCATGAGCGTCATCATCGGGCGGGCGCTGCCCGACGTGCGCGACGGCCTCAAGCCC
>DATKQU010000053.1:0-18965 GCA_035532595.1 Terriglobia bacterium
GTACTCAGCAAGATAGCTTCCGTCTTGTCCGGAGATTCCGGTAATCAGCGCTTTTTTCAAAAGTCCTCCGAGATTGCCCGGTAGAGCTTCACCGCAAGCTCCCACCGAGCCGGTTCCACAGGCGCCGCCTCCCTAGCCGGAAAAGACTCCAGCCGCCGGCGTCTGCGCGCGCGTTACATTGCCTGCACTTCATCATAGACTTTCAGGTAAGCTGCGGCCGTGCAATGCCAGGTGAATTCCCGGGCTCGCTTGAGGCCGCGCTCCATCATCGACTCCCGCAGACTATCATCCTCGGCAGCCTGCATGACCTTCCGGGCAATAACCTGAGGGTCGTGCGGATCAACATAAATCGCCGCATCGCCTCCCACTTCCGGCAGGCAGGAGGTTTCCGAAGCTACCACCGGCAGGCCGTGGGCCATCGCCTCGAGGACCGGGAGCCCAAATCCTTCCTCAAAGGACGGGAAAACAAATACGTTCGCCGCGTCATAGAGCACGGGAAGGCGTTCGGCAGGCACGTAGCCAAGCACCAAGGCGCGCGAGCTCAGCCCTTCGGTTCGAATGAAGTTGTGGGCGGCTTCACTGCCGTGACCATTTCCCCCCGCAATGACCAGGCGGTAGCACTCGGGCAAATGCCGAAGCGCTTTCAAAGCGTTCAGGGTGTTCTTCCTGGTCTGAACCGCGCCCACGGTGAGAATCATCTTGTTCCCCTTTCCCACCAAACGTTCGCGCTCGCGCACGCGGCGTTCGGGAGGGAGCGACTCCGCGGGAAAATCGACTCCGAGGGGAATCATGCAAATCTTCTCGCGGGGAACCGCGGTGTACTTTAACAGTTGGTCCGCAGTATGCCGGGAAGGCGTAATCACGCGCACGGCCCTGCCAACCGCTTCCAACAACAGCGCAGAAAATTTCCGCTGGAACTCCGGCGTCGAATAATCCTTTCCCGTCAAAGGACAAAGATCCAGCACCGTGACGATCTCCTTCTTGAATCGAAAGGCGGGTGGCCGCTGCACCAGGCTGTGAAAGATCTCGGCTTGCCAGGGTAGCCAGAAGGTCCACGGATTATGGTAATAACGGACGGAAAAACGCGGGCGGCGGGGTTGCGGCGCGGGATTGGGCCGCAGAAAGTCCCGGCGCATTTTAAACCTGGAAATCCGGTAACAAAGCAAATAGTGGTGCTCGCTCTCGAGCGTGGCCAGGGATTCGATCAGCCTTTTGCAATACACGGCAACGCCGGAAGGCTGGGCACCGAGGGTGTACGTCGCGTCAAGAGCGATTGTGGCCATGAGAGCAATTTTCAATTCAACCCTGGCGATTGTCGAGCAATTTCTGTTGGATACATCGAGCGGCTCGGTCATCCTCGATCCGCGACGAGTGGTTGATCAAGCTCAAGGATGTAAAGAATCTGCCGCGGACGGAGAGCCATCCGGCAGGGCACAGGGCTAGGAATGAGAGGAATTCAGGATGTTCTCAAGACCGTACTCTTTAATTTTGCGGTAGACCGTGGTCTTGCCGATGCCCAGCAGTTTGGCAGCGCGAAGGCGGTCTCCGGCGGTCACCTCAAGCGCCTGCCGGATGGCGTTCCGCTCGAGTTCCCGCAAAGTAGGAACCTGCCGCTCCCCGGTTCCCGCCTCCATGGCGTAAAGGAGATTGGAAGGCAAGTCCCTCACTTGAATCTCAGGACCGGATCCCAGGGCCAATGCGCGCTGGATGCAGTTTTCAAGTTCCCGCACATTGCCAGGCCAGTCATAGCTCATGAGGCGGCTCATCGCCTCGTAAGAGATGTCTTTCGGGTCGCCGCTGGTTCCGCCGTAACGGTCGATAAAATGATGCACCAGGGCGGGGATGTCGGTCTTGCGGTCGCGCAGAGGCGGGAGCTTGATGGAAACAACATTGAGCCGAAAGAACAAGTCTTTGCGGAAGGTTCCGCGAATGATCGCTCCTTCCAGATGCTGGTTGGTTCCGGCAATCAGGCGCGCCTCCAGAGGCAAGCGCCGATTGCTGCCCACGGGCCGAACCTCCCGCTCCTGAATGGCCCGCAAAAGCTTCGATTGAAGCTCCACGGGAAGCTCCGCTATTTCGTCCAGAAAAACTGTTCCCTTGCCTCCGGTGACCAGCAGGCCGGATCGGTTTTGATTGGCGCCTGTGAAGGCGCCGCGGACATGCCCAAATAGCTCGCTTTCAATCAGCGTCGCGGACAAGGCGCCGCAATCGACGGGAACGAAGGGAAGGTCCCTCCATGGTCCATAAGAGTGAATGGCGTGCGCCACCAACTCCTTGCCCGTGCCGCTCTCTCCCAGCACCAGCACGGGATGCCGCTTGGCCGCCACCTTCAAGATCATTTCGTAAACCTTCTGCATCTTCGCCGAGGAACCAATGAGAGCTCCCATCCCTCGGCGCGTCTCCAGTTGTTCGCGGAGCAGGCGATTCTCAGCGTACAACTTCTTCTCATGAACAACCCGCCCGAGCAGCCGCTCCAGGTCAGCCGTCTCGAAGGGATGAATGATGCAATCACAGGCGCCTTGTTTGACCGCTTGCTGGGCCAGATCTACGTCCCCAGGATCCGCCATGACCACCACGTCGGCTTCCGGAGAACTCGCCCGCGCGGACTTCAGCAGGTCGAGCACGTTCAGGCCCGGCATGCGCGCATCCGCAAGAACAATATCGATGCCCTGGGTGTTGAGAAGGTTAAGGGCATGAGGACCAGACTCTGCAGAACGGGCGCCCAGGCCCAGCCGCCTCGCAACCCCGGCGCACAGATCCCGGCGGGATTTCTCCTGGCTTGCAATCAAGATATGGACATCCATGGTTTGCGCGCCCTGCCAAACGCTCACCACACTCGAAAAGTGTGCTCAGTATAGAAACGAGACTTCCACAAAGTCAAAGCAAATCCCAAGATGGAACCCAAGCCTTAAAACTCTTTCCGAATAGGGAACGGGGATGGACACAGCTTTGGGGGCTGGAGGAGCCGCGCCCGAGTTTAACGTCTTTGCAATGGACTCCCGGGTTAAAATCCGCTGTGATGCTTTTGTGCGGATTTTGAACCTCCAAGGGGAGGAATGTAATATATTGACAGTTGGGGGTTTAAAGTGGCAAGCGGAGCAAAGGTTCTGGTAGTCGATGACGAACTCAGCGCCCGGCAGGGGTTGGCGGAACTGCTGACGGTGTGGGGTTACGAAACCGACATGGCCGGCGATGGCCAGGAAGCCGTGGAAAGAATTTTTGCCTTCAACCCGGCGGTGGTCATCTCGGATTTGCGGATGCCGGGAGTCGACGGCATGGAACTCCTCAAACAGGTCCGCGATTCACGGCCTGAGATCAACTTCATCATGTTAACGGGACAGGGGACGATCGAACAAGCCGTTGAAGCCACCAAACTGGGCGCGTTTAACTTCCTTGAAAAGCCGATCAATCCAAAACGCCTTCAGGTTGAACTCCGCAATTGTCTGGAACGCCGGGAGAACGAACTGCAGCTTGAGATCGCTCACCGGCGCTTGCGGGACGCGGGCTTCCTGGGGCAGTTGGTGGGCCGGTCGAAAAGGATGCAGGACGTCATGACGACGATCACCGCGGTGGCGCCCTCCCGCGCCAGCGTCTTGATCACCGGGGAAAGCGGAACCGGCAAGGAACTCACCGCTCGGACCATCCATGAACTCAGTCCCCGCAAGGGAAGGCCTTTCGTGGCCGTCAACTGCGCCGCCATTCCCGAAACCCTGATGGAAAGTGAAATCTTTGGGCATGAGAAAGGGGCCTTTACGGGAGCGGTGGAACGCCGCATGGGCTGCTTTGAACTCGCCGACGGCGGCACCCTGCTCCTGGACGAAATCGGCGAGATGCCACCGCAGACGCAAGCCAAGCTCCTGCGCGTGCTGGAGGATTCCAAACTCCGGCGTCTGGGAAGCAAGAGCGAGATTTCGGTGGACGTTCGTGTGCTAGCGGCCACCAATAAGGTTCCTGAGGACGCCGTCAGCAAGGGCCAGCTCCGCAGCGACCTGTATTTCCGCTTGAACGTCGTTCAAATTACCATGCCGCCTCTGCGGGACCATCTGGATGATCTGGGACCGTTAATAGAAAATCTCATCGAAGAACTGAATCGTAAGCACCAGCGTACAATCAAAGCGATCGACGATCGGTTGATGGAAGCCTTCCGGCACTATTCATGGCCGGGCAACGTTCGCGAACTCCGCAACACGCTTGAACGCATGATGGTCTTGAACGCGGGAGAGGTGTTGCAGCCCGAGAACCTTCCTGCCGATTTCGGCCGCGCGGCCACGGCGGGGACGGGCGATGAACTGCGCCTTCGCGCCGGCATGACGGTGGAAGAAGCCGAACGCCGGCTGATCTTTGAAACCTTAGCCTTTACCGGAAACAATAAGACGCGCGCGGCGGAAATGTTGGGGATCAGCCTGAAAACCCTCCATAATAAGCTGAAAGAATATGAGGCTAAGCCTCAAAGCTAAGCTGACGGCGCTGACCGGGCTGATTGTGCTCCTGGTGGTGCTGGCTATTTCCGCGCTTTATCTCACCAGCCTAACCCGCGATGCGCTTGTCAACGTGGAGCGCCGTGGGCGCTACGTCGCCGACGAAGTTTATCACCAGGCACAAACCGTTCTGGCTCAAAGCCACCTGCCGCCGGACGTCCAGCCGTCGGATTCCCAGGCCGTCTTGCAGTTCATCCAAACGCGCCTCGCGGAAGATCCCGGCCTCACCTCCACAATCGAATCCGCGGTGGGCTATTCTGCCACCACATATTACGTGGCCATCACGAATACGAAAGGGATCATCCTGGTCCATAACGATCCGGCGGAAATCGGGTCCACCTTCGCCGCAGGAACTCCCTTCAGCCGACTCCTTGACTCCGGCGCGTTCCAGCAGCTTAGGGTTATCTATGGGCCGCCGAGAGTGTACGAGATCGGGTTGCCGATCGAAGTGGGCGATGAACCTTTCGGCGAAGTGCACGTGGGCGTGTCAACCCTCTTCGTGGCCAATCAGTTGACGCCGGAGTTGCGCAAGGCCTTCCTGCTGGCCGTCCTGGCTATTGTTCTGGCCACCGGATTCGCCAGCCTGCTTTCTTTTCGCCTGCTCCGCCCCCTGAAGACCATCTCGCTCAGCGTGGAACAAATGGCCCGAGGCGAGTATACCGAACCCTTAAGGATCAACCGCAAGGATGAATGGGGCATCCTTTCCTCCAAACTGAACCTGTTGGGTGAGCAGATGCGGGGCGAGAAAACGGCCTTTCTCAAACTCAAGGAAAATCTCGACCAACTGTTCGCCAACCTCACCGACGGACTGATGCTTTTTGACCGCCAGGATCAATTGGTTTTGGCCACTCCCGCTGTGACGCGATTTCTGGGCGCATCGCCGGAAACACTCCTGCACCGTTCTGCCGAGGAAGTGTTTGGGACCGATCGTCCTTTTGACCGTCCTCTGCGTGAGGCGTTTCGGACGCGAAAGCCCATCATCTGGGAATCTCCCGATGACGGAAGTTCGGAGGAGAGCCCTCGGGTTGTGGCCAGCGTGCAGTTTGCGGAGGCACAAGGGGAATCGGTCGGCACCCTGGTCACGATTCGCGATGCCAGTACGCGAGCGCAGCTCGAGGACCAGATCGACTTGGCAACGAAGCTGGCCGCGCTGGGCCGGATCACCTCCGGCATCGCGCATGAGGTCAAAAACCCTCTCAACGCGATGGTTCTGCAACTCGAAATCCTTCGCACCAAGCTCACCGATGAGGGGGCTGCCGTTAAGCCGCAGCTCGAAACCCTTTCCTCGGAGATTCGGCGCCTGGACCGGGTCGTCAAGACGTTTCTCGATTTTACGCGCCCGGTGGAATTACACCCGACCGAAACCGACCTCGCCCAACTCGTGCAGGAAGTCTTCATCTTGGCGGAGCCCCAGGCGCGCCAGAATAACGTTCGGTTAGAGCTTGAGGACAGCTCCATCCCAAAGGTGTGGGTCGATCGCGATCTGCTGAAACAGGCCCTTCTCAACCTGGTGCTGAATGGGTGTCAAGCCATGCCTTCCGGGGGTGAACTGAAAGTCAAACCTCGCAAGCTGCTGCAACGCGTGGAACTCCAGATCATCGACCAGGGAGTAGGAATCCCTGCGGAACAACGGCCCAAGATCTTCCTGCTCTACTTCAGCACCAAGCCCGGAGGCTCGGGCGTAGGGCTTGCCATGGCTTACCGGATTGTTCAGCTCCATAACGGTTCCATCGACTATTCAAGCGAGCCCCATTGCGGAACCACCTTTCGGGTCTCCTTGCCCATATGAGCCTGATTCAAGGCAGGATTATGGTGGCCATTCGACCCTATCCCCGGCAACCCCCATGCGGCTATCCAAATCGCATGATCAGGAGTAAGATGTGATCGAATAGCTCTAGGGCTAACGGAAGCGAGGATCCTTTCGTTGCCATGAACTGCACAGAGAGCCACAACCTGCGCGTATCAGACTCTGGATTCAAGAGGAGGAGCTATGCCCATCAAAGTGCTCAATAAGTTCTTCACCGGGCCCGCTCCGCGCCTAGCGCGTGACGAGGCCATGAAGGTTTTCCAACGTGACCATTTTCAATGCCAATATTGCGGCTTGGATGGTTTATATCAATTCACCAACTGGATGATCCTTACTATCGACCATGTCCACCCGCACGCGCGCGGTGGAACACGGAAAATGGACAATCTCGTCACCTGCTGCCAACCTTGTAACATCATCAAGGGGAAGCGCCCGTTCCGGTCATTCGAGGATGCCAAACAATTCGTCCAGAAAAAGCGCCACGAGTGGCAGCAACTGTACGAGCAGCAGGTTAAAGCAAGCCAGCACAAGGCTGCCGGCGCGCATTAGCGTTGCGGCTGCCGGGATGCTGATTGACCGGCGCGCGCCGTTATGGCCGGGTGGCCCGCGTTAAGGGCAGCGCCGAGCGCATTCCGGCCAGACTCTGCCTTGGCAGGGCTAAAAACCTCTGAGGGACCACGCTGTCCTGTTCTCGAAGTGGAATATTCTGGTTGATTGCTGAAAAAATTGAGGTTGTCATGCTCAGCCCATTCGCGGCTCTCAGGATGAGGAGTTCCAAACCCCTTTTCAGCAACCTGCTTATGCCCTGTTGCACCACCTTGGACAACCTTTCCGAGAGGCGCAGAGTGGTCCGGCCCTGTAGGCGCTGCACCCCTGTCAATGGTAGAATCGAGGTGTTTTGACAGGAAAAGCTATCGTCTGCACTGTTGCTTTGCTGTTCGGCGGCTGCCCCAAAAGAAATACGGGCCCGGGGGTTGTGTACATTCCCACGCCGCCGCCGGCTGCCAGCCCGGCGGAGACGGTCTCGGAACAGCCGACCCAAGCAATCGTCGTTCAAGCTCCGGCGCCTCCAGAGCCCCAGCAAGCCGCTCCCACCCCGGTCCCGGCGCCCCCTCCTGAGCCGCATTCTCGGCGGCGCATCCGGCGTGATGAACGCTCCCGAACGGATGAGGCTTCCCCTCAACCGGAACCCGCCAATGTGCCGGCCATGGAGCCCCGGGAGAGCACGGCTCGGGAATCGAAGTTGCGCGACCAGGTCGTCCAAACGCAGCAGCAGATCCAGCAACAGATCACGCTCCTCAGCCGGGAATGGCTCTCGCCCGCGGAGCGTGAAACCCTGCAGGGCGCGCGCGGCTTTCTGCAGCAGTCCTTGCGGGCGCTTCAGGAGTCAGACTTCCAGAGAGCCTCTAACCTTGCGGATAAAGCCCACCTGTTAGTGGAAGCCATTGAGCAAGCGCGATAAGCCTTCCTGCGCTTCGGCCGCGGGCCGCTCCGTTTTCAGATAAGTTCCAGCGCAGGGGTTTCTTCACCCCTGCTATGATGGACAGCTTCGTTTGTGGAGTACTCAACTAAAACCTTCCGAGAGGTGTTGAGGTGTTATGGCGCTCTACTTCTCCGCTCACGCCACCGCCTGCCTGACCAAGCAGGCGCTGAAACAACTCATGGAACAGCTCCTGGGAGCCACCGAAATTAAGGTCCACCGCATTGTATCCAGCCAAATAGGCGGCCGGATGCTGACCGAGGCGGAAGCGCCGGACCAGGCGACTCTTGAGAAATTCTTCGCAGCACATTACGTCAACTGTGAATGGATGATGCGGATCGATCTTGACGCTCGAGTGGAAGGAATCCGGGAGTATTAAGTTTCGATGCTCACATCCACTGCGAGTGATTCGAATAAAAAGTGACTGGCCGCCCCGGATATTGCTTTCTGAAAGCAAGATAGCGGCGCAGAACCCGCTCATACCGCCGGTCCGAGGATTTGAGTGTCTGGTGAGGCCAGTGGATCAGCGTTTCCTCGACTTTCCAGACATTCTTTGCGGAGAAACGCCAGTCGGTGCCCGTTAAGGTTCGCAAGTCCGCCAAGCCATATCCCGTGATTCTCCCTTTCCCGTCCACATAGGGGTCCACGTAACTCATAACCAAGTGGCGCAAAGTTCGGAAAACAGGCTTACGTCCCTGTAGTCCGATGTCACGGGATCGGGCCACAGCCCCCCACCTCCCGCCCTGGCGGAAGGCGAACACCACGTGATCCAGATTGTCTTGAGATTCCATATCCAGGAGCAAAGGCGGATACCCATGCTGCTCAAGGATTGTGGCCGCCACGAGCACCGCTTCCAGGCAATGAGCGGTTTGGTGCTTGAGCACGCTGCGGAAACTGCGCAAAGTCTCCCCTTCCTTTTCGCGGTTATAAGGCAGCGTGTAAAGGAATTGCTGAACTTGGCGCGGCGTCCGGAGCCTTTGAATGATCGCCCACTCTTTAGCGGCAAAGGCTTCGCGCCGCGGCCGCGTGTAAGTCCGCTGGTAAGAGTCTTCCTTCCTGCGCAAGGCTACGAACTCCCCCTTCCCCACCGGTCGTGCCAGAGTTGGAAGCAAAGGAGCGTCCAGAGGGGCTTACGGTGATCGGCGCGCCCTTCCATGTGCTCCCGGAGCATTTGCTGCACAAAGGCGGGATTAAAGAAACCCTGGCGTTTCAGCTTATCCTCGGCCAGTGTTTCGGCCACCAGGGGACGCAGTTCATTCCGAATCCAACTTGCAATCGGCACCGTGAAACCGCGCTTTTGCCGGTAAACGATCTTGTGGGGGAGCCACGGTTCAACGGCCTTCTTCAAAATATATTTCCCCTTAAAACCGCGCATTTTGAGATTGGTCGGCAGGCCCGCCGCAAACTCCACCAGCCGGTGGTCCAAGAAAGGCGTTCTGACCTCCAGCGAGCACGCCATGCTCGCGCGGTCCACTTTCACCAGCAGGTTGTCCTCAAGATACATCCGGAAATCCAGGAAAAGCATTTCGCCCAGAACTTCATCAAACCGGGCGCCGTCAAGGACTCGGGACAAAGGAGAAAAGAGCCCGCCGCTTGGACGCTGCGGCCCCGCCCATTGGGGAGAAAAAAGTCCATCGACTTCATCCGGTGAAAACATTCCAAACCACGTGTGGTGGCGTTCGGCAGGATCTTTTTCAGCGTGCGTTAAAAAGCGGCGCAGAAACAGCCCCAGGGGCACGGCGCCCGAGGATACGGGCAAGAGATTCCGGACATGGTCAAAAATCAGCCGCCGGAAAACTATCGGAAGCCGCAGGTAATACTCTGCGGCGCGCGCCCCCAGGTAGGTGGGATACCCTCCGAAAAGCTCGTCGCCTCCCTCGCCGCTCAGCGCCACTTTGATGTGCTCGCTTGCAAACTGGGACAACAGGAAAGTCGGGATGACGGCCGGGTCGGACATGGGCTCGTCCAGGTGATCAACCAGAAATTCGAGCGCCTTGCGCATGCTGGCATCGTCGGCCATCAGCACGTGATGTTGAGTGTGGAAATGCCTGGCCACGTACGCGGCATATCCGCCTTCATCAAAGGAACGGTGCGGAAACGAGACGGAGAAAGAATTCACGTTGCCCGGCGAAAGCTCGCTCATGGCGGCAACTACCGTGGATGAATCGACGCCGCCGCTCAGGAAAATCCCCAGGGGCACATCGCTGACCAAGCGGGAAACCGCGGCCTCACGAAGCCGCTCGCGAAGTTCCGCGCAAACCTCCTGCTCCTGCTTCGCGGTCAGGCGCGGCGCGTCCGGCGCGCGCAAGTAATCCTGCAGGCGCCAGTAGCACTCGATGCGCGCCCTCCCGCCTTCCACCACCATGAGGTGCGCTCCGGGAAGTTTTTTGATGTCCGCGTAAACACTCCGGGGCGCCGGAAAGTATCCGTAAAAGAAATATTGCGGCAGCGCTTCGGAATCCAGCCGGCGGCTGATGCCAGGATATTCGAGGAGCGATTTGATTTCAGAAGCAAAAACCAGCGTCTGATCGTGCTGCCAGTAATAGAGGGGCTTCTCACCTGCCCGGTCGCGCGCCAGAACCAACCGCCGGGCGCGATGATCCCAAAGCGCGATGCTAAACATGCCGTTGAGATCACGCACGAAATCCGTGCCCTTCTCTTCATAGAGATGGGCAATGACTTCGCCGTCTGATTGGGTTTTGAAACGGTGGCCCCGGCCAAGGAGTTCCTTGCGAAGCTCGCGGTAGTTGTAAATCTCCCCGTTGAAAACCAGCGTGATCTCGCCCGTTTCATTCGAGAGCGGCTGGTCGCCGGTCTTGAGGTCGATAATGCTCAGGCGGCGGATGGCGAAAGCCAAATGGGGAAGTTCAAATTTACCCTGGCTGTCAGGACCCCGATGTTTGAGCCGCTCCGACATTCGGTCGATGACGTCCCGGCGGTCCAGGGGCTCGAAAGCCAGGTTGTAAATGCCACAAATGCCGCACATAAAATTCCTGATGGCCGGTTTGGCGCTGAGTTTTGAGCCAGCGTCTACTGGCCCTTGGCCGGCGGGCGATGCTCATCCGAATCGGCGGGAATTTCCCAGACGGAATATTTCCAACCACTCCACAGCGGCTCCATCCCGCGCACCGCTGCAGCCAATTGGGGCACCTGATCGTCCCGGACCATGACGAGAACCGGGCCGGCGCGCCTGCGAGCGAGCCATGCGCTTTCGTCCATCACCAGCGGCAGGCGGCCTGGGCCGGCGGTAAAAATGTTGCGAGGCGGACTGCCGCCTGGGCTCCGCCCGTTGACTTTCGGCCAGCGGGAAATGATGTAGTTGCTCGTCAACTCGTCTGCATTTGCTGAAATCAAGCCAACCGGCCGCCGGAGGTAGAAAGGCAAACTTGTCCGGAAATAATAGTAGCCGTAAACCGGCAGATCCTTTTGCGGGCTCGTGAGGATGGTCTTCGCAAGGTTACGGCTCGAATCGGCGGAAGCGTACAGCTCGAGGGGATGGAACCAGCGCACCAGCAAAAGTGGAAAGGCGCATGAGGCCAGGAGGAAGATAACCAGCGTGGGAGCCTTTGACCGCGCCCGGGCACAGAGGTCGCGTCCGATGATCCCCAAAGCCCCGAGGATGATTCCAGTGTAAAGCAAAGTGGGTTTGAGCAGCGGCAGGATGCCCGAAGGCAGTTTCTGGTCCAGCCGCGCATGCAGAATGGCAAAGCGTTCAAGCTCTGGGGCGACGGCCGCCAGGATGCCAAGCGCGATCAGAGTTGCGAATCCCGCCGTCAGCCAGTCGGGCGCGCGGCCCTCACCCTGGGACCGTTTCTCCGTCCAAACCTTTGCCATCAGAATGCTGAGCGGAATGAAAGCGGGGAGAAGATAGCCGGGAAGCTTGGATTGCGAAATAGTAAAGAAAACGAAGATCACTCCCGCCCAACTCAAGAGAAACAGAACCGGGGCATATTGCTTC
Source organism: Terriglobia bacterium (assembly GCA_035532595.1). Lineage (GTDB taxonomy): Bacteria > Acidobacteriota > Terriglobia > UBA7540 > UBA7540 > JAMCXS01. Next base: position 11,724 of record DATKQU010000053.1, read on the forward strand.
TGCCGGAGGTCTTTCCAGCGCTTGGCCCGGCTATAAACCGCGTAGAGCAGGAAGAAACTCCACGGCAAGAATCCTGCCACGTAAATCAGAAGATAGTAGTAAAGAGGGCCGGAGCGGTGCGAGTTCCCGGTCGCGAAACGCTGTAAGCTTTCCTGCCAGAAGGCGTACCTCGGAAAATCCGGATGCCGGAAGCACACGGCAATAAACCAGGGCAAGGCGACCGCCAGGAAGGTTGCCACGCCGAGACCCCAATTCAATTTCTTCAGGCTGCGCAAGCTCCCCCGCAGCGCTTGATAGGCCGCGATGGAAAGGATGGGAAGAAGGAAACCGACGGGGCCTTTGGTAAGAGTCGCCACGCCCATCGCCGCGAAGAACAAAACGTCCCACAGCTTGCGCCGCTGCCCGGAAACTTCACCCAGCCAATAACAGACCATCGCAACCGTGACGAAAAAAGTCAGCGTCATGTCAAAGATGACTTCGCGGGCAAAGATCACCACCAACGGGGATGTGGCAAAAATGATTCCAGCGTAAAGGCCGGTGAAGTCTCCAAACATTCGCCGCGCCAGAAACCAGACCAGCAGCATGGTTCCCAGGGCCGCCAAGGCGGAGGAAAAACGCGCGGTCGTTTCCGAAAGGCCTCCCAGCTTGAAGGTGGCGGCCACCAGCCAGAAATAAACCGGCGGCTTGTCCAGGTAAGCAAACCCGTCGAAGTGCGGAACGACCCAGTCTCCCTGGACCAGCATTTCCCGCGCCACCTCGGCGTTCCTTCCCTCGTCGGGTTCAATCAGAGAAAGCCGCCCAAGCCCTGCAAAGAAGAGCCAGGAGGCGGCGACGAGCAAAAGAAGAAAGTGGGCTGCGGGAAACCTGCGCCGAGGAAGGCCGGCAGGAGCAGGCTCTTTTATTTGTGAAGGCGTTTCAGCACCCAAGGGTCTCCACCAACCTCCATCATTCCGAAACCAAATTCTACATTCCAAATTACGACTGGAAGGAAACACCGCCCAGCGAGACCGGCCCATTCTGACGCGCAGGCGCCTCCCACGATGCCCAAGGGCCCTGTCACGCGGTCATTCCGGATAGCAGAAGGTCACCAAGGATCTTCCCTGCAATTGCTTCCTGCCAGGCTGAGGCAAAGGACTTCGTCCAGAACAGATCAGCCCATTCACCTCGGGCCTTTTTGCTACGAGCGGACCTTCTGGGCCTCGGCGGGATTGCTGGCCTCAATCACTTGCAATTCAGCATCATACCGGATTTGATTCGCTTTCATCCAGCGCACCGCCCAGACATCCGCGAGCCCTTTCACCAGCCGGCCCCACGTTCCGTACTTGGTTTGTCCAGCCCGCCGAGGGTGATGGCTTACCGGAACCTGCGTCACCCGGTAGCCTCGCATCTTGATCAGGGTGGGCAGGAACCTGTGCATTCCCTTATAAAGTTCCAGCCCTTCCAGGCACTCCCGCCGATAAGCCTTCAGCGTGCAGCCGGTATCGATAATGTCATCCCGCGTGACCCAGTTGCGAAAACCATTCCCAATCCGTGAAGATACGCGTTTCCACCAACTGTCATTCCGCTTGACGCGCACGCCGCAAACGGCGTCCCATTCCTTCAGCATTTCTACCAGCCGGGGAATCTCCACGGGATCGTTCTGCAAATCAGCATCGAGCGTGGCGATCACCCTTCCTCGCGCCAGCCGAAACCCCGCCGCCATCGCGGCTGTCTGGCCTAAATTGTTTTGGAAGTGAGCGATGCGAATGCGCGAATCGCTCCTCTGCTCCTGCTTCAGCAATTCCAAGGTTGTGTCACGACTGCCATCATCGACAAAGAGAATCTCAACGGAGCCGCTCCACCCCGCCAGGGCCTCCCCCAATCGTTCCACGAGGGGCCCGATATTGTCCTCCTCGTTGTACACTGGAATGACAATTGAAAGGCTTTCAGTCACAGGCTTGCTTTCGCGAAGCGGAAACTCGGCGCTGACTCCGAAATGATCAAAAATCGTTGAGTTGCCGCGACCTCCCTAATCATAGCTTTGCTTGTGAAATTCTAACACGCTCGATCGGCACAACCCAAGAAATTGATCTCCACGCAACAGACTGGTATGATTGAAGTTGACAGGCTTGCAAGAATTCGGTTGCGCGAGGAACTTGAACGCGCAACCCGGAACCCTGCATTTCCGTCTAATCTCCCCAGTGCCGCAACCCTTCGGGCGGCAGGAGGTCACCATGAGGAGTCCTAGATTGCGTCTTGCGGCCCTGATGTTGGGCCTTGCAGTAACCTTTAGCGGGTGCAGCCTTTTCAAGAGTTCCAGCGCCCCGGACGACAGCGTGATCGTCGCCCAGATCCAGTCCAAACTCTACCAGGACCCGGTGCTGAAAAACCGTGATATCCATGTGATCTCCCAGAAGGGTGTCGTCGTTCTTTCCGGCACGGTGGGCAGCGATGATGAAAAGAACACTGTCGAACATTTCGCTCAAGGGGCCAATGGCGTCCAGCAGGTCATCGACCAGGTGACCGTTTCGAGCACGCCGACGGCAGCTTCGCAGGCTCCAGCGCCCGCGCCATCTGAACCCCGCCCGAGAGCCCGCCGCAGCCGGCGCGCCATGGCTGAGAACGAACCTCCTGCGGAACCGCCGGAGGATCAACCCGCCGACGCGCCTGCGCCCGTCGTGCAAGCCACTCCGGCGCCCGCGCCCAGCGCCCCGCCGCCGCCCCCCCGGCCAGTCGTGGTGACCATTCCTGCCGGGACGGTCATTACGGTACGGACAGTTGACGCTATCGATTCATCCGTCAACCATCCGGGCGAAGAATTCGGCGCCACGGTGGAGTCGCCCGTGGTGGAAGGAAGCCGGGTCGTCATTCCTCATAATTCTGACGCTCGCATCCGCTTGATCAACGCGCGCACCGCAGGGCGTATCAAGGGCCAATCCGATGTGGAGGTGGCGTTGGTCCGCTTGACTGTGGGAGGCAGGAATTACCCGGTCGATAGCGGCGTACTTCAACAGCAAGGGGCGTCTCGGGGCAAACGCAGTGCCAAGGTGATTGGCGGAGGAGCCGGACTCGGAGCCTTGATCGGCGCGATTGCCGGGGGCGGCAAGGGAGCGGCAATTGGCGCGGCGATTGGCGCAGGCGGAGGAACAGCGGTTCAAGCAGGGACCAAAGGCCAGCAGGTAAAAATTCCTTCGGAAACCAAACTGGATTTCACCTTGCGCAGCCCTGTCACCGTTACGCTGCCACCCCAGCCTTCCGGGGAGCCTCCACAGAACTGAGTTAGCGGCACAGGCGGCAGGTATATGACCTGCGGTCTATGCCCTTTCGGTTGATGAGCGTAAACTTTCGCGCGCCCAGGCATTGGGCAATGCGCGCCGCGCACAAATCCAGTGAGGGCCGTTCTCCTTGCCATCAGGAAGTTATCTGTCGGCGGAGTATAAGACCAATTGGCATGAGCGGTTCATGCGGCTGGTTCTGTAGACTTCTGCTTGGACATTTCACGTTGAAGGTCTTTGGCAAGATCTTCCAAGATGCGAACCTGTTCAGACTTGCGTTCCACGGCAGATTGAAGTCTCGCAACCTCACGCTCCAGGCGCTGGTTCTGGCGGCGCAACACGTCTAACCCTTCGCGCGATAATCCGGGCGGCAGTTGCGCTCCCCGTCGCTTGCCTCCGATCACACCCCGCAGAATTGCTTTGCCGTTGGAGAGAGGCGATACTTGCTCCTGAGTCTGGCGAATCAGCGCATCCAGATCTTTTCGTTCAGGCGAAGGAGGACAAAGTTGGCGGAGGGCCAGCAAGCGCGCCAAATCCGGCCGGTTCCGACCCCGTTCCCAGTGTTGCACAGCCCCTTTGGTGGCGTTCAGGAGTCGCGACAAACCCTCTTGGCTCACCTGGAGCTTCTCACGGACGCGACGAACTACCTTGGGCACATTCAATTCAGCCATATCTAAAATCGTTCCTTCCTCAGAAAGTTCTTGACATAACTACAGCTATAGGCTAGCATATCAGTGTGGGGGCAAACAGGAATTCCATCACTTTGTCACAGAACTTCTTGACAGCGCCCTGTTTTTAATTTGCAGAGCGCAAATCGCAGGGGCTTAAATTTTGAGGTCCACTTTTCCAATACCGATCGCCCGATCTACCAGCACAACCAACCCAATGGGCATTCTCTGCTATAGCTAAGGTTATGTCAATGGTCGAAAGGACAGGTGCGCCCCAGGGAGTTATGATCAAGATACTTAACCACTTACATATCATCCCCGGTCTCGATTTCCGCTCTGGCGCCCCGTCTCCGTCATTAGTCCGCCTGCGAGACTCCTCGGGCCTGGCGCATGCCGGTTCAATTTCGCTCTGTTCCCTCCCCCCATCCTATTCGGTCGAATTACCGAGGATCTTTAAAAAATCATCACATGCTCAAGCGAACCCGATTCTCGCCTTTTCGCCATCTCATCGCTCTAGTAGTCTGCCGAAAAAGGCCACCCGTCATGCTGAGCCCGTTCGCCCTCCGCTTGCGAACGGCCCTGAGCGAAGCGGAGGGGCCCAGGGTAAACTCCGCGGAGCCTCTGCTGTATCTTCTGGAAAACAAATAAAGCAGATCCTTCGCTTCGCTCAGGATGACGTCGCGCAAGGGGTTTTTCAGCAGCGTCCTAGTGATCAATCCATCCCCCGCCTTTCAGAAATGCCCCATCGATCGCATCCTGTCTTGAGAGGTTTATACAAAGCAAGTCCCACCGCAAAAGTAGCTTACCAAGGAGGCCTATTATGACAAATTTCAACCGAAGCGTCCGATTCGCTTGCGTCAGTAATTCCCCTCTTCAGCGAGCTTCCGTAAGGTTTCCGCAGACCCCCTCCGGAAACGCCGCCGCCCAGCCTGGGCAACCCCGCGAATTATCCTTTTGCACAGGTTCAGGAAGCAGGCCGGAGGGGGCCTCCTTCACGAGCCGTCGTTGCTCGGAAAAGGGATGCGTATTCCCCGCGGCCTCGCCGCATTCCGCGAAGTGCGCGTACCACGTACGCCAGATGGAGGAACCGGCTTTGTTCAGTTCCCAACAGCCTTCGCGCCTCCTGCTTGATCCCGTGCGAGTCTCACCGGCAAGTGAAGTGTACGACGAAGACCGCAAGCGCGACCGGCGTCGCCTGGCAAAGCAGTGGGAAGAATTCCTAAAGGATAGCAGCGCCTAGCCAAGCCATCTAGGCCGGCGCGTGGAATGGCCACGGTGGGCGAGAAACTCCCGAACGGATCCAATTCCCCGATCGGCCTTCGACACCGTCCGTTGCAGGCCGTAGCTGGGCGCTCAGAATTAGGCTATCGCGGCGTCGCGATTGGTAAATCCCGCAGGCAAAGCGAGGCCGCTGGCCGCTTGATTTCATTCCAAGGGGAGGAATCAACGCATGGATTCCAGTTTAGAGTTGTTCCAAAGGGAGGCTATTCCCGGCAATGCCGGTCGGGCAGAGGACGCGCAAGGGCACCGGCCCTTGCTTTCCCCTCCTAACGCCTGGAGGATTCTCCATCGCAGGACGGGTGGGCACGTTTCGCGTTCGACCTTCTATCGCTGGCTGGACAGTGGAAAGGTCTATTCCCTCCGCATGGGAACCCGTATATATATCCCCTGGCAAGCCCTTCAGGAAATCATCCAAAAGTGCCTTCAAGGTGAGCCGCTGTAAGAGCATTCCGGACCACCTCGCGCGCCGGGGCGCGGGCCCGCCGAGCAGGAGGTTTGTAGGAAACCGCAGAAGGCATTATAATTGGGGATTAAAGCGAGAACCAATTTTTGATCAGGATTCCGTAAAAAAAGATGCCAACACGCACCCTGTACGAAAAAGTCTGGAGCGCCCACGTGGTCCGGGAAGAACCGGGACAGCCGGCGCTGATTTATATCGACCGCCATCTTATCCATGAGGTCACCTCCGCCCAGGCTTTTGCCGGACTGAAGTCAGCGGGCCGCAAAGTCCGCCGCCCCGACCTCACCTTCGCGGTCATGGACCATTCCGTGCCGACGACGGACCGCCGCCTTCCCTTGCTGGATCATAGCGCAGCCGTGCAGTTTGAAGCACTGGCGCGCAATTGCCGGGAGAACAACATCCTTCTGTTCGATATGAACGACCGGAACCAGGGCATCGTGCACATTATTGGGCCTGAACTGGGCATCACGAACCCTGGCCAGACGATTGTCTGCGGCGACAGTCACACCTCCACGCACGGCGCGTTTGGCGCCGTGGCCTTCGGCATCGGCACTAGTGAAGTGGAGCACGTTCTGGCCACCCAGTGCCTGGCGCAGTTCAAATCCAAGGCCATGCTGGTGCGGGTCAGCGGCCGCCGGCCGCGCGGCGTTACCGCTAAGGACATCATCCTGGCCATCATCGGCAAGATCGGAATTTCAGGCGGCAACGGCCACGTCATTGAATATGCGGGGGAAGCAATCCAGGAGCTTTCCATGGAAGGCCGCATGACGGTCTGCAATATGTCGATTGAAGGCGGCGCGCGCGCGGGTATGGTGGCTCCGGATGACAAGACCTTTGCCTATCTTGAGGGACGACCTTTTGTTCCGCGAGGAAAGGATTTCCAGGCCGCGGCCGACTACTGGAAAACATTCGTTTCCGACCCTAGCGCCGCATATGACAGCGTTGTCGAGCTCGATGCGGCCGGGATTGCTCCCCAGGTAACCTGGGGCACCAACCCGGGAATGGGCGCCGACGTTACCGGCCGGGTTCCGGACCCCGACTCCTTCGCCGATCCAGCGGCCCGCTCCGCGGCCGAGCGGGCGCTCGAATATATGGGCTTAACTCCCGGAACGCGCATTACGGATATTCCCCTCGACCGCATTTTCATTGGTTCCTGCACGAACGCGCGGATTGAGGATTTGCGTCTGGCTGCGCGCGTCGTGGATGGGAAAAAGGTTTCACCGGCAATTAAAGGAGCGCTCGTCGTCCCCGGATCCCGGCGGGTGAAAGCGCAGGCGGAGGAAGAGGGACTCGATAAAGTTTTTCGGGACGCCGGGTTTGAGTGGCGGGACGCCGGATGCAGCATGTGCCTGGGCATGAATCCCGACATCCTGCCCAGCGGAGAGCGCTGCGCCAGCACCTCCAACCGCAACTTTGAGGGCCGCCAGGGCAAGGGCGGGCGTACCCATCTGGTGAGCCCCCTGATGGCAGCCGCAGCGGCCGTCGCCGGGCACTTCGTCGATATCCGGCAGTGGGACGTAGAACACGCGGAATAAGGGTTTGGCCAGTGCCAAGCCTATGTTCAATTCTGAATTATGAA
>DATKQU010000054.1:0-13990 GCA_035532595.1 Terriglobia bacterium
GAGGGTGATTTCCATAGTGTTCCACTGGCCCGATCCTTTGCCGGGATAAGCCAGGGCCTTACTGATGGAGTAGAGACATCCGGTCGAGTGGTATTCTTTGGTTTCGCCTCCAGGATCGTCGTCGATCTGCACCTCATAACCATAATTCACCGGCATCCAGGCCTCCCGCGGCTCGATGGGAATGCGGATGAAAACGCCGGAATTGTCGTTTTGATCCCGCATTTTATAGACCACGCGGATCTTGCAATCGCCGAACTTTTGCCCGGTGTACCAGAGCAGCCCCATGCCGCCGTGGGTTTTCAACAGGCCGTCAACCAGCGTGAAGCCGCCCGGACCCACGTGTTCCCAGCCGTCCAGGTTCTTGCCGTTGAACAGTTGTTTCCAGCCGCTATCCTGAGCTCTTGCCGGCATAGCTATCAGTCCCAGAACGGCGCAACAGAAAAACAGATGTTTCATCATTGCTCACCTCGGTTTGCGGGATGATCATCGTGCTTGTAAATCAAGCGAAGAGCCGGATCAATGATTGCGTCCACCTGCCGCGATTCGACTTGGCGTAAGGGAAATTCTTGTTCTGGCAAGGGAATAGTGTAGCATAGCGAACGATCCAAAGATTTCCGCAAGGAGGCGGTGGTTGGGGGAGACCGGAGACGCGGAAGGGCAGAAGCGCTTTGAGCAGTGGCTCGACTACGTTCAGCAGATGGTCAAGCTCCTGGAAGCCGGTGGATCGATTCCCACCGGGCCCACGGAGCCTCCGTTCGAATTGCCCGCGCCGTCTCCGCCTTTGGGAAAGCCGGCAAAGATCCTGGTGGCGGCTCCCCATCCGGATGATGAAGCCCTCATCGGGGCGCTGCCTCTGCGCTGGCGCCTGGAGGCCGGAGCGCGCGTGATCAACTGCGCCATCACGCTGGGAAGAAGTGCCAGCGAGAGACGCCGGCGCGCCGCGGAACTGCGCAGCGCCTGCCGGGTGCTTGGCTTCAGTCTCATCATCCCGGGCGATGAAGGTTTCAGCGACGTTACGTTGCGCAATCGCCAGGAAGCTCCGGAGGAATGGGCCGCCAAGGTTGAGGCGCTTAAAGAAATCCTTGATCGGGAAAAGCCTGATATAGTTCTAGCGCCGCACGCGGAGGATTTTCATACCACCCACATCGGAACGCACTATCTGGTTGTCGAGGCGCTCGGAAAGCACCTGCATGGAAAGGGCGGAGGGCCGCTGCCGCTGATCGAGACTGAATTCTGGCATGAGCTTTCAGCTCCCAACCTCATGGTGGGAGTGCCGCCGGAAGTTCTGGCGATCCAGATCATGGCGACCGCAGAACACGGGGGCGAAGTCTCGCGAAACCCTTACCATTTGCGATTGCCCGCGCGCATGATGGACAATGTCCGTCGGGGATCCGAGGTGGTCGGCGGCCAGGGAGCTCCGTCGCAGCCCTTTGTGTTCGCGGAGCTTTACCGGGTAACCTTTATGAAAGGCAAAGAACGCGTCCTGCCCCGGCCCGGGGGGCGGATGCTGGGGCCCGATCAAAAATTGGATATTGAATGGCTTCGGACGGAATTTTGGCCTGAATAGAATTGGATTCAAATTCGCAAGAAAAACAGGAGGAACTATGAAACGCTATTTGATTTTCGCGGTGGCTCTGGTTGCAAGCGTGATGGTTGCGGGCCCGGCCCAGGCGCAAGGCACCTTTAAGGTCGAAACGGGAAAAGCTTTTACTCGAGCGGTCCCGAGAGACTTCTTCCTGGAAGGGAATGCTATCCCAACCGAGAAGCGCAATGCCGCCCTGGTGATGACGCCGTCCGGGGCGCGCCTGCTGGTCGGACTCATTGACACCGCCGGGTACAGTTCCAGCATCCAGCAGAAGTACATTGGAATGCTGATTAGCGAAGGCCAAGTGGAGGTTTGCGGAAACGCGGTTGCCATCGGGAGCTATGGATTCGGGCTTGCCAAGGAGCCGGGGGCCTCGGAGGGGCACGGCGCCAAGTTTATGCTGTACAACCAGGCAGGACACAAGGTGGCGGAATGTTCGACGGAGTGGGATGCGAAAATTGCGCATCCGAGTCCCCTGCATGTGGCGCCCAACGGGGGCGGATCAGCCCGTCTTTACTTGGGCCGGAACTGGGTTGAATTGAAGTAACCCCGTGCTTTTTGCAAGGAGCGGACAAGCGGATTCTGGCCAGCCCGCCGGAAGCACACGTGCGTCCGGCAGGCTGGGTCCGGAGTAAATCCCGGTCGCTCATCAAGCAGAGCCCGGCGGCCGTGGGCCGGGATCGGCGGGGAATTTCTGCGCCTTGGGCGGACGAAGCTTCCCTCGTGTATAATCAAACTCAAGAATCGAATCGTCACCAAGAGGAGACTCTGAGACAAGGTGGATAAAGAAAAAGGCACCGTTCCTTCCGGGGAACGGAAGGTTCAGCGGGTCGGATCGGGACCTTCATGATATCGAAGCCCAAACGGAACTCCCGGAAGCTTCGGCAATTCCGTTTGAGGAACCCGCTGCAAGCCCGTTGAGGGCTCCAATCGCAGGTGTTTTTTCAGGGTCCGTGCAACTTTCCACCCGTCGTTATCTTCTATCCTAAGTAGGAGCGTGGGTGAGGGATCCCAGCGGAAGGTTACAACACAACATGGACGTCAGGCGAAAAACGCGTACTTTGGCGGCATACCTGGGGTGGGCATTGATCGTGCTGGTGCTGACGGGGGGGGCGGCCTCATTCGCCTCGGCGGCGCAACCCTTGAGCCAGGACGATATTACTCTGCTGCTGATTGGCGGCGCCTCAGAGCAGAAGATGGTGGCTTTGGTCGAGCAGCGGGGCGTGGATTTTCAATTGACGCCGCAGTTGGTCGAGAAATTTCGCAAGCAGGGCGCCACGAGCGCGCTGATTGACGCCATCGTGAAGAGCAACCGCCAGCGAGCGGCGCAAAGCTCCAGCCAGCCTGTGCAGTCCTCGCCGCCGCGCCCGGGGGACTCTTCCGGGGTCAGTCCGCAAATTCCAGGTTTGAACACGGGACCGCAGGGTTCGCCTGTCCCGAGCGCCCCGGCCGCAAGCTCGCCGACGCCCTCAAACGGATCCAGCTCTGAGATTCCTCCCACGACCATCCGGCCCGCCGCCGGGAAGGCCGCCCAGCCCACCCCGACCGCGGAATTGAAAGATCCCAGCCCAGGGCGCATCCAGCAGATAATTCAGGCCTTTGCTGCTAAAGAACAGCAATTTAAGGAAGCCCGGGACAACTATACTTACCACCAGATCAATAAGGTGGAGACCCTCGACGCCGACGGGAACGTTGACGGCACCTGGGAGCAGGACTGGGACATCCTATTCAACGACCAAGGCAAAAGGATCGAGCACGTGACTTATGCTCCCGTTCCAACCTTGACCCGCTTGATGGTGACGGAGCAGGATCTGGATGCGTTTCGCAGCATTCAGCCTTTTGTTCTTACCACGTCACAACTTCCCGACTACGACATCCAATACCTGGGGCACGTCCGGGTTGACTACATCACCGCATATGTCTTCTCCGTGCGGCCGAAAGAAATCAAAAAAGGGCAACAATACTTCAAGGGACAGGTCTGGGTTGACGATCGCGATCTGCAAATCGTGAAGGCCCAAGGCCGGAACGTTCCGGAGCTGAAGACCAAGCACGGGGAAAACCTTTTCCCGCACTTCACGACTTGGCGGCAGCAGATTGACGGCAAGTACTGGTTTCCAACCTACACGATGGCGGATGACAATCTTTATTTTGACCAAGGGCCCGTCCACATTCGGGAGATCGTCCGTTATACCGACTACAAACAATTCAGGTCAAGCAGCCGAATTCTGGCGGTCGCGCCCGATTCCGCGCAGCCAAAAACGGAACCCGCCCCTAAGCCTAAAAAGTAGGAGGCGCCCTTACCGCAAGCGAACAAACTTTCGAGGTTCGGCGGCGGGCCTCGATCCTTTGGCGTTTCCGCAAAACATCCTGGAGCATCCCTGGTAAAATCTTCTTCCGAAGATGACGCAGAATAACTGGCGAATCGTCCTGGTGCGGCCTCGAAATCCGCTCAATATCGGCGCCGCAGCCCGCGCCCTGGCGAATTTTGGCTTCCAGGAGCTTGTGGTTGTCGCGCCGCACGAACCGGTGTGGCGGGAAGCCCGCTCGGCCGTGGGCGCCGGCGCGGTGGTCAAATCGGCGCGCTCGGTGAGCACGCTTCTGGAAGCCATTGGCGACTGCACGCTGGTGGTCGGGACCACCACGGGGTCACGCAGAAACCTGGACCGGGACCCCGTTCCCCTCACTGAACTCTTCTTGCGCCAGCCGGATTGGACTTCCCATCCGCGCGGGGCTCTGCTGTTTGGCTCGGAAAAGACCGGTTTGTCCAATGCCCACTTGAGCTATTGCCATTTGCTCGTGCGGATTCCTACCAACGCCGGTTGCCCCTCCATGAACCTGGGACAGGCCGTCGCCGTCTGCTGCTATGAACTTGCACGTGCGGCTGGTTTTCCCCACGCCGACCGGACCGTGCGTGCCCGCGCTTCATCGCCGGCCGACCTGCAGTCGATGGAGCACGTGCTCGCCCGCGCCTCAACCGTTCTCGACCAGGCAGGATACTTCACGCCCAAAGGCCGGAGCGCGCAGCTTCTCAAGCTGCGCCGCCTGATTCTGGGACTCGGACTCTCGAGCCATGACGTGCGGGTTTTAGGCGGAATTCTGGCCCAAATTGAGTGGAGGATGAAGAAGAAATAAAGGGCTGTGACAAAGCTCCGGAAGGCGCCCGAGGCGCTTAACTCTCTCGCATGGTCGTTTCCAGGCCCACCAAGGGCGTTGAGGAAGGCTCGAACGCGGGGCGGGTCTGGGGGTCGCGCCAATTGTCGAGGAGGGCGACGTGTTGCACGCAGGAGATGGTGCAACGTGGCGCGCAGGACTTGCTGGTGTGATATTCGTGGATCGCGTGTTGCCGCGTGTACTGATCGAGAGGGATGCCCGGGAAGCCGCGTTGCTGCGAACAGTAGTGCACCAGGCCGTTCTCGCAGATGTACAGGTAGCGGCTGCCCGCCCGGCAACGCCAATTCCGCGGAATTCCCCGCGCGATATCTTTCTGGAACCAGTTGAAGCGTGAATAAGAACGCTTCCCCAAACTCATAATTTCCTGGAAAATCTGTTGCTGGTGGGGGTTGAGCGGCTGCAGTTGCCCTTCGTGGTCGTGCAAAACACCTACAGTGGAGGTAAAGCCCAGCTCGATGGCCCGCCTTGCGACCACCAGGGCATCTTCGGGGTGATGGACAGGACTGCCTAGCACGGAATTGATATTGACCTGGAAGACCGCGTGACGGGCCAGGAGGACCAGTTTCTGGTCCAGGACTTTGAGGCTCTTCATGGAAACGTCATCGGGCTTGACGTTATCGACGCTGATCTGAAGATGTTCAAGTCCGGCGTCGTTCAGGGATTCGATCCGGGACCGTGTGAGGAGGTAGCCATTGGTGATCATGCCGGCGATCATGCCCCGCTTCCGACTGTGGCGGATGATCTCCTCAAGCTGCGGATGGAGCAACGGTTCCCCTCCGCTGATGGTGATGATGCTCGTGCCCAGTTCGGCCAGGCGGTCGAGACGGCGGCACACAGTCTCCACCGCCAGGGGCTTTGAAAAGGTGTCGTACTCGTTGCAATACGTGCAGGAGAGGTTGCAACGCCGGGTTGGAATGATATGCGCCAGGACAGGATGTTTGGATGAAAGCAAGCCTTTGGCAATCATCCGGAGTTCCCGGAATCGGGTGTTAAAGAACCTGACTTTGCGCCGTATCGTCGTTTTGTTCATGACTGCTGTGTACACGCCAGCGCTCACGGGCTTGCTGTCGTCCCCCACGCTGTGCCGCGCCTGCCTCGAGGCATTTCTAAATGATGAACGAAGCGCCCAATGGTACAACAACTATAAGGTATACGCCCCGGAAGAACTCCGCAACGATTTCTATCTAAGAAGCGCAATTCCCCATTCGAAAGGCATCAATCGAGCCCTCAATTGGCGGCCCGACGCCCTTGGCGGCAGAAAGGATATGAATCCGCCCCCGGGGGGAAGTCCTACATTTTTAGGCGCTTGGCGCCCTTTGCCGCGTGAATCTGGAAAACCGACGGGGGGATGAAGCGGTTGACCTTGACCGAGCTATAGTGCGCAATCGAGTAATCGCCCCCCGCCTCAAAGAATTTTTGCTGCACGGGCAGCCAGGACTCCTCACTGATCCAGAGGTGAACCTTTGTGAGTTGGGCGGCAACGCTCTCTTTCAGAGGAGTTAATTCCAGGAGGGCCGTTGTGTCGCCTTCGAGGTTCTCTTCCCTCAGGTATTTCATATTGTAAATCTTTTCCAGTTCTTTTGTGTCCGTGCCAAAGCCCAGCAGCAGAAATTGTTGCACCAGCGAGGCATGCTGACTCAGGTCGTACTCTTGAACCTGATTGATTTTGGGCAAATAAATCTCCGCCTTGTCCTTCTTGAACAGAATGACCTTCTGGTCCGGCTCTTTGAAGTCAATCAGTATCTCGGGAGATTTCGGATTGCGGAAAAACATCTTTCCCGCTTCGGTTGACCGATCGTTGACGAGGACGGTAACCTTGGTGTATTCGAGATCCGCCGAGATCGTCTTCAGGTGTTTGGCGCTGTCGTTCATGCGGGAGAGGATCTGAGAAAGGTCCAAGCGCTCTTTGTTTTTGCGCGCCCCAGCCAAGGGTAGCGCTGCCCCCAAGAGCCAGACGGCCAACGTCGCGCTTGCCAACAACGATCTGTCCCAACGGCTGCTCATCTTAAATGGTCTCTGAGGTTAGGATTCTCGGCCGCCGGGGAAAGATGCTTCATCAGCGTTCCACCTCCACCGTGTAACCCAAGATCACATCATTTTCTCCCAAGATGGGTTTGATGGACTTGATGACGAATGGGGGGCGAACCCGCTGCTGGAGCAGATGCCGCGTGGCATCCAGGGGCGAAAGCGGTTGGAGTGAATCGACCAGCCGCGCGTCCAACTGGTAAACCCAGGTCCCGCTGCTGTGGCTCACTTCGACAATCCCTTGCACGTGCCGCAAGTCCGTGAGTTGGAGGCGCGGGCGGTCGTGGAACCAGCCAGCGGGGGTAAGAAAAATGAAGGCCAGGATCACCACCACGATCACGTCATACTGCCAGCTTCCCCGCTCGTAGGACCAGAAAACGGCTCGCGTCACCACCAGTTTTATCTTCGGCCAGAGCGTCGCTTTCGTGGGGCCTCCTTTGTGGTCCTCGAGGCGAGAAACGGTCGGGTCGTGAAATTCTGTGCTGCGGGCCATAAGATTTCGAATGGGAGCACGATAACCGGAAACCCGGCAGGAATCAATCCAAAATGATGCGCCCGTCGCGCATCCGGATAATCCGGTCCGCCGCCGAGGCAGCCTCCGAATCATGAGTGATCATCAGGATCGTCTGACGGAAGTCGCGGTTTAGGGCGCGCATCATGTTCAGCACAATCTGGGAATTCTCACTATCCAGGTTGCCGGTGGGCTCGTCTGCGAGCAGCAGTTTAGGCTCGCAAATCACGGCGCGCGCGATGGCCACCCGTTGTTGCTCACCCCCCGAAAGCGCATAGGGTTTGTGCCGTAACTTATCCTTGATTCCCAGCATTTCCGTGACCGTTTCAAAACGATGAGGATTGAAGCCGTCGCCCTGAATGTGCTGGGCAATGGTAATGTTGTCCCCGGCCGTCAGCGTGGGCAGCAGGTTGTAACGCTGGAAAACAAAGCCGATTTTGTGCCGGCGAAACTTCGTCCGCTGGGCATCTTTCATGTAGGAAAAGTCGTTGCCGTCCACCAGGACTTTGCCGCTGGTCGGCGGGGTCAAGCCTCCCAGGATATGGAGCAGCGTCGATTTCCCGCAGCCGGACGGCCCCACGACGGCGACAAATTCGCCTTCCTGGACGGCCATATCGACTCCCCGTAAGGCCGCCACATCTACCTTTCCAACTCGGTAGATTTTTCTGAGGTTTTCAGTTGCGATAATCGGTTCCATGCCGCCTGTCCGATGTTTCGGCTGCGTCTCGCCGGCAGCCGTTGTCAAGAGAATTGATCCCAAGAGCATTCGGAGGTCCCGTTATTCGTAGGCGAGCGAGTCGACGGGGTCAAGCCGAGCCGCCCGGACCGCAGGATAGAAGGCGCCCAGTAAAGACCCTGCGACTGCCAGCAAGCCGGCCCACAGCGCCCAGTGCAAAGTCAACTCCACCGTTAGGGTGGGGAACGTCGCAATGATAAATTTCTTGGCCAGCCACGTCCCGAAATACCCGGCGATAACCCCCAATATGCTAAGCAGACTCGCCTCCCAGAGTATCACTTGTATGATATACCCTTTGCCCGCTCCCAGAGCCTTTAAAATGCCGATTTCCCGGGTCCGTTCGGTGATGGTGGTGTACATCGAAAGGAAAATAACCAGGAATCCAATGGCGACGGCGACCCCGATCATGGCGGTAATAAAGGCAGTCAGGGCGGGAAGATCATTCGAGGTCATCAGCGACATGTATTCCTTAATCGACAGGATCTGATGTTTAGGGAGCAGGTCGTGGATGCCCGCCATCACGTCTTTGGTGTAGCCGGGATCGGTGCACTTGACAAAGAAAATCGAAGCTTTGTCGCGCGCGCCGGTCAGGTCCTGGGCGGTCTGGAGGGGGATAAACAGCCGCGCTCCCTTGCCATGCATCACAATGCCGGCGACGTGGAAACTATGATTGAGGAAAGTCAGCGTCGTCCCAATTTTTACGCCGTGCGCTTTGGCGTACCAATCGTCCACCAGAATGCTATAAGGACCGGAAAAAGGTCCGCCATGGAGATACACGAAGCCTCCGCTCACGCGGTTAAAGCTCGTCATATCAATCCCATAGATCAGATCGATTCCTCCTTGCGCGTTGAACAGAAACAGCACCGGGGCCACGGCCAGGACGTGCGGGATTTCCCCAAGCCGATCTCCGACCTGAACGGGCATGGGCGCCTGGGTCAGCGCAAAAAAGAATGAAGCGCCGGGGGGTTGCACGATGATGTCAGCCCCTACCCCTTCCACCCGTTTGGCGTTCTCGTGCAGCATGCCATGGGTCATGCCCACCACCAGCATGACCATCCCGACCTCAATCGCCACGGCCAGAATGCTGACCAAGGTCCGAATGGGCCGGTGCATAATATTCTCGAAAATCATTCTGAAAACCAACAGTGTTCTCCGGCTATTTGTCTCCGCCCAATTCGACCAGCGTGGCGTTGGGAGGCTTCTTCAATTCGAATTTCTCCGGCGGGATCGGCTTATTGAACGTCGCACTCTCGATGGCAATGGTGAGCGTGTACCCATCGGCAGGCCGGTTCACCGTGATTTCAGTCGGATACTCGACCTGCTGGAAGTTTCGATAATCCGCATATCGGACCTCTTCCAGAAGCGAGCCTTCCGGCCCGTATAGATCGAGTCGCGAGATGCTTAGATCGGACCGATCGAACCACACCTTCCGTTTGAGATCCAGTTCCCCGGTGGCGCTCGGCTCAACGATGGTCAGAACATAATAGCGATGTGCGGGCGTTTCGGCCTCCTCGGCAAAGTACTTCTCCTCAGGCTGGTTGATCTGAGGAATCAGCAAGGCGCTCAGGATATGCTGAGGGCGTAGATTCTCCAAGGCACTCCCGGCCGGCGCTCGATAACTCGTCTTGCCGACGATGAATTTGTTTTTTGGAGGAATAAAGAGGCGGAACTCCTGTGCATTGGAAACCATGTCAAAGATTTCCGTCCTGACCACCGGCGCCTGACCGATAATCCGAATCATGGAAGGCTTTTTCAGCAGAATGAAACCCCGGACGTCGTGATACTCCTTGATGACGCCGGAATAGACCGAACCGGTGGTCGGCTTGAAGTCCACCGTCGCCTCGAGGGTGTCGATCCTTTCGCTCCATGCGTCTACATCCTTCACTAACTCAGCCACGGAAGCTTGCTTCGGAGGACCTGCCTGTTGAGGTGGAGAAACATGAACCGTCCGCCTGATAGCACAACCCCACCCTCCTGCTACCACAGCGAGAAGGGCTAAACTGAAGACGCAGCGTCCGGCTAGCAGCAGGAAATTCCTACGTGAGTTGCACAATTACCAAATCTAGCAAACCGCGCTTTATCTGTCAATTCCAGCCTTTTGTTGGAATTGGGAGAACTTGTGTCTTTTCAGGCAGTAAAGAGGTTCTCGAACCCTAAATATTAATCTGTGGGTTTCATGGAAGAAGCGCGTTCTCGGCCTGATCGGCTGGGCTTTGACCGGCTAACGCTTCCCGGCATGTTCAATTCGGGTTAGATCTGACATGGTAGGTAGAGGGAAGTCCGTTCCTTCATGAGACCGGGGAAGGATGGGCCAAGGGGACACCTCAAGCCGTATTCAATGCCGCCTGATACGCTTCGAGGTATTGCTTGGTGATTTTGTCCGAGGCGAAGTCCGCGGCGCGGGTTCTTCCTCGTCGGGCTAGATCCTCTTTCAGGCCAGGTTGGGCGACAACTTCGGTGATTTTTTGGGCCAGGGCGCCGGCGTCAAGGGGATCTTCGTAATAGATCGCAGCCTCCCCGGCCACCTCCAGCGTGGAAGGAATTCGCGAAGCCACGATCGGAAGTCCGAAATTCATGGCCTCGACCAGCGGAATTCCAAATCCCTCGTACCGGGAAGGGTAGACGAACAGATCTGCCTGCTGATAGAGAACCGCCAGCTCCTGGTCGCCAAGAAAACCCGTCATCACGCAGCGGTTTCGGCACGTTTGGCGCTCGATGGCGGCCTGAATTTTCGGGAACCCGTAGCCTGGCCTGCCGGCCAGGACCAGTTGCAGATCGGAGGTGCCCGCTACCTTCCCAAACGCCTCAATCAAGGTCGTGATGTTCTTGCGATGCTCCAAGGTCCCCACGAAAAGAAGAAAGGGCTTCCGCATGCCCAATCTCCTGGAGAGCGGCTGGAAGACCTCCTCTTGCCTTTGGGGCGAAAGGTTGGGGAGGTTGGAATCCATGTTCCACGCGGTCTGGACCTTTGTTTGGTCCAAGCCGAAATGCTCAATGACCTCCTGCCTGATCGAGTCGGACGGGCAGAGGATGAGGTCCGCGACCTTGACCGCCCGCGCGATCGCCGTCCGGATGTATCGGGCATAGAGAGCAGGAAGAGCGCCGGGCAATCGCCATGCCGTCAGATCGTGGATGGTCACCACGTATTTGGCCTTGGATTTCCGGGCGCGCGGGACAAGATGATTTGTAAAATGGACGATATCGGGTCGCAGGCCTGCCAAGCGGTTTTGGAATCCCGTTTCCAACCATGCTGTGTAGAGGATGCGGCGGGCGCTGACCGGCCGGACTCTTCCAATGATCCCCTGCGGAGGCGGCGTCAGGAGTTCCAATCCACCCTGCCTGCTCAGCTCGCCTGCAAGGTTTTGAGTGTATCTGCCTATGCCTGTTCCTTTCTCAATCGAGAAACCATCCTCGAGCAAAACTCTCATCGTTCTCTCTGACTTTATTAGAGGCAAGGCCGGCACGTTTTAAGCTCGCATCGACCTTCCGAGCTTTTCCAGCTCTTGGCGCCCGCGATCCATGGCTGCTGACGGAGTGTAAACGATTCTCGAGGAGGCTTAACGGCCCCAATGAGAATTGCGAGATGTTTACCGAGTTCGGTAATGCACAGCGCCAATAAGTCATTCTGCAAGATTTGGTGATTTGGGGCAATCTATTCCGATGCCTATCTATTCCGATGCCCCTTCGGCGAGTACTCCTGGCCTGCAGTTCGCTTCCTTATGGATCGGGCGGATTTTCGGAACCGTTCTCTTCCGAAGGCGAGCCCGCTCACGACGTGGAGGAGGGCGCGTCCGGCCCGATGCTCTGCAACAAGAGGTTGTTCCAGCGCGTTTGAAAGGCGTTCAAGGAGAATTCCCGCGCAACCGTTTCCCGGGCGCATTTCCCAAGGCGGCGAGCGAACTCGCGATCCGCGATGAGTTGCTTCGCGCGCTCGACCGCTTCCGAGGCGTTTTCCACGAGAAAACCGTTTTCACCGTTCCGGATCGGGGTGGAGTCATGCCTCAGAGAAATTACGGGCATCCCCGATGCCATAGCCTCCAATACCGCCAAATTGTAACCGTCTTCGGGTTCCCGGGTAAGGTTCAGGTAGGCGCGGCATTGACAGTAAAATGACCGCAGTTCATCCCAGTTCCGCGATGGCCGTGCGCCGGGAATCCGCGGATTCACTCCCACGATTTTGACGGGAACCTGCGTCCGGATTTGCATCAGCTCGTCGAAACCAAAATGCTCCCGGTGAAGCATGTTTCCAACCACCAGGAGCGAGGGGTCGGCGCCCTCGTAAACGCCCATTTCATCCAGGGTGATTCCTTGGTTGATCACGGTGCCCTTCAGACCCCAGTCCGACCGTGCGTAAGGAGAGATAAATACGACCCGCACCAGCCCCAACCTGACCAAAGGCCGAAGAGCGAGGGTAGAGTAAAGGTGCTTTCCGAGTCTGCGCAGGCGGCTCTTGGTAAATCCGCCCCGGCTTCTTCTGCCGTGGAGGACCTGAATATACGGCTTGCGGTACTTCAGGCAATAAGGGAGAAACCTGGCCACGTCGCGCCGAATATCATGCCCGACCACGGCGTCGAATTTGGGGAAGTCCCGGCGCGCGGTCGTCCAATCGATCGACTCAAAGTTGGCGGGCAAGGGGCGGTTGTGATGGACCCACTCATTGAGGACTGACCAACGATGCCCTATTTTAGACAAATTATAAAGATATCCTGTGTGTCTGTTGATGGTAAGGATATGGAGATTTGGAAATTGTTCCATGTTGTTTTCGCTTCCGTGTTCATTGAAGAAGCCGTTTCGCAGCTTATTTCTCGCGGAGGCCGTTTGCCTATTCGTCCTGATCCAGGCGGGCGCTACAGTGGGTCAATTTTGAAAATGCCAGAACATCACATGCCGGAATATTTCAGTTTCCTTTCCATGGGCCGGGAGAAGTTCCTGCTTATGCCTGTGGGATCTTGGAAAGCCTCGTGCCGACAGATGGAGCATACTTTCGAGCCACTGGCAACAGGAAAAAAAAGCAAAAGGGAAGAAGCAAGACCAGAGGAGGAACAGCATTCAAGAAAACGTACTCAAGACCCACTAAAATGGTTCCTGTGCCACTTACCGCCATAACATAACTCAGGATCGCCCCCCAGAATAAGAGCATGATAAGGTTCATCGTTTCTTGCCGTAAAAGATACCGGTGAATCCAGCCAAATCCCAGCCCTTGAATAAATGAATATAGCAACAGGCCGGCCAATCCCCACTCTGCATATCCCGTACCGTAAAGCATCAACCCTGCGGATAGCCCCGTATTATTTGTCGATTCGTCGGCCATCAGGCTGTACACAACTTCTGAAAGGACCGGGGTCTTGTGCTGGCCCGCCAGTTGGTCCTTGATGCGCTCTACTTCACGATGCAAAGCTCCGCCGTGCATGGGACCGAAGCGATTCATGTACTTGAATATGAAGTCCGCCGGCGCCGCAGTTCCAGTTGTAAGCCGATCGTAGTAAGTCATATAGATTTCCTGAGCCTGCCAGCCTCCTTGAATTGACATCAAGCGAGTCGCCACAACCCCGGCCGATACGGGGATAACGACGATCAGCAAGGGTAATAAAGACTTCCTCCATTCCCGTGTCTTGTTCATGTAATAGAGCATAATGTTGAACCAGATGAAAATCAGAATCGCGGCGGCCTTGGTAGCAAGCAGCGCCTGGCCGAGGATGGCCAGTCCCAGCCCCAGATACATCATCGCCCACGCAGCGCGGGACTTTGATTCGCGATGCACGGCCCATGCCACCAGCCCCAGGCTGGCATAGCAACCCGGACCGAATACCGTCATCAGCCGATTGATGGCGCCGCTGGTGGACTGGACCCAGGCGAGGGCAGGAAAACTCGAGAGGATCGGGACCCCGTTCTGTGCAAAAAAGACGAATGAAACAAAAGTTGCGCCAAGCAGCGCCACAAACAGCCCGATATTCAAAGGTAG
>DATKQU010000055.1:0-6095 GCA_035532595.1 Terriglobia bacterium
CCCGCCAGTTGCCCGGGTCCACCCCGAAGAAACGAACCCAATTCTTAATCTTGCCGCCCAGCCAGTGATGGTCCGGGTCGTGAATATAGCGAGTGGCGTCCAGCCCCACCCGCTTGCACATGCGGGCGTTGCGTTCGATCAAATCGCCTTCTCCCCCGTAACGCTTGAGCATTTCGCTGTGATCCAGCAGGTCGTAAGTCATAATTCGGTCAGGAATCTCCCAATTGATGGTCTTGACGAACCTTTCGTAATTGATCATCGGGGCTTGCTCCGGTCAATGAAGTCGTTAATGCGTGGCATTCCTGCGGGGCTACTTATCGGCGCAGAGTTCAGATCCTGGGCTCACGAGAATGATAGACAGGAATTGTATTTGAACTGATCTTGGCATCTATTGAATCGTTCCATCCGGTTCCATCCGCCGGGGATTTACGCTCAAATCAACGGTAATCAGCAGCTCCCAGTGCTGGCTGCCGAAAGCAGGAATCACCGGCAGTTTCCCCCATTGCCGCGCCACGTCCCAGCGGTCAAAAGGGGCGGTGCAAGGTTCGGGAGCAATGTGATAGCAATCATTCCAACCGCCTTCATTCACCCACATGCCAAGATATGGAACCTGCTGGACTGGCCAGGCAAGCCCCGCCGTCTCACGCGTCTTTGGGTCGTGCAGGATGACATAGCCCTCTTTGAACTCGTCGAGAAAGAAGTACTTGAAATAGAGCTTGTCTCCAGGGGGGTTGATCCGCGAAAGATCAAACTCCTTGTCGTCGGCGGTTCTGGCGATAGGGAAGCTGAACCTTTCCCCGTAACCTCCCAGCGCCGGACCCGCGACGGTATTCATGATGTTGCGCGCCGACGGCGGCACGATCACCCGGGTGCCTGGAGTCATGTTGAACAATGGATGCGCCGACCACAACGCAGGGAAATCAAAACCTGAAAGGTTCTCCGCCTGGTAACGAAGCAGAATCGTATTCGAGCGGGTGAAGCTCACCGTCCGGGTCAGAATGTAGGGAAAGCGCACACTGTGAACCCATGTCCGCACTTCCGACTCCGATTGTTCACACTTCCAAGGCAGGCTCCAGACTTCGCCGTGGTCGGGCATCTTCGTCCCGGCCCAGGGCTCGCAGTCGCAATAGCATTCGCTAATCGTTGGAAACATCTCATCGAAGCCGGAGATTTCACCATTCTCGTAAGGATCTGCGTAGGAAGCCTTCCGAAACCGCTTCCCGGGCTGCTGGAACAGGCATTCGCGGCCGGTCCGCTTATGCACGAGGGAAGCGATTTTCGCCCCGCGTTCGGGCACCAGAGTGAGGCGCAGGTCTTCACTCTCCATGAGCACCGCGTCTTCACCCTTGTACTTGCCGGGGAAAATGGTGACCGGAGGAACAGGTTTGCCGGCAGCCGGCTTCATATCGATCGAGTCCTCCACGTTAAGCCTGAAAAACCTCTGGCGGATTAAGATGGCGTGAAAGAGGTCGGGCTGGTTTCGGCTGGAAACGCAAGGCTCGCTCCTTTTGCCGCGTGCGGTTTGATGATCCGGCCCATCAGTATGCGCCAACGGTCTCGCGTTTGCAACGCCGGGGTATTCTGGAGGGCTCTCCTTTTCAGACCGGCAAGTTCTGCATTACGATGGAGTGTCCCGGTGAAGGGGGTGCGAGAAACGAATCGACCCCCAAAAGCGCTGAAGTGTGGGATCATCCGGACAAATGATGATGATGCCTTGTGTTCTCGGCATTGATGTTGGTTCCTCCTCGGCGAAGGTCGGCCTCTTCGACCTGGCAGGCACAACTCTTGCCATTTCGACGCATTCATACCCCACGTTTCAGCCCCGCGCGGGATTCAAGGAGCAGGACCCGGAACGGTGGTGGCAAGCCGTCATCCAGGGAATTCGGGCGGTCAGGCGCAAGGTTCCGCGAAGGGAAATTCTGGCGGTGGGCGCAACGGGACATATCTCAAGTCTCACCTTCGTCGATGCATCCGGAAAAGTGCTTCGCCCCGCCATTAGCTTCCAGGATCTAAGGGCTGCCGATCAACTGGAAACTCTTTACGCGCGTTTCTCGCGCCAGGAGCTTGCTCAGTTATTGGGCATTGACTTGCCGCCGGCTGCCAACTGGCCTTTGCCGCGCCTGCTGTGGTTTCGCAAGCATGAACCGGCCATCCTCGATGCCGCGCATCGAGTATTGCAGGCGAAGGATTTCGTTAATTTCCGCTTCACCGGTGAAATGGTCAGCGACTGCTCGAGCAACCGGGGCATGGTCGATTTCGCCACCGAAAAGGTTGCGGCAAGTGTTTTTTCCGCCTTCGACTTGCCCGCCCGCTTGGTCCCGCGAATCTCCCCTCCCCACCAAATCATCGGCGGGATTTCGAGTGCAGCCGCCAGGCAAACCGGCCTTCCCGAAGGTCTGCCCGTGGTGACCGGCTGGAACGACTTCAACGCCGGCGTGCTGGGAAGCGGCACCGTGCATGAAGGCGATTCGCTCAATGTCACAGGCACCAGCGACCACCTTGGGGTTATCACCACGAAGAGTTACAGTGTGCCGGAACTGATCTGGGCGCCCTTCCTGGGCGAGAAACACCTCCTTTACGGTGTTACGTCCTCCGGTGGAGGTTCGCTTGCCTGGGTCAGCGAACTATTCCAGCGAAAGGCGGACGAGCTCCTGCGCTCAGCCGAGACGGTGCCGGCCGGCGCCGACTCACTTCTCTTTCTCCCCTACCTCGAGGGCGAACGGTCGCCAATCTGGGATCCGCGGGCGTCGGGAACTTTCATCGGAATTCATACCTTGCACGGACTGCGCCACTTTGCAAGGGCGGTCCTTGAAGGAGTGGCGTACAGTCTTCGCCAGATTTTGGAGCTGGTGACCGGCCTGGAACCCGCCGTCAAACAGCGCCTGGTGGTTTCCGGCGGGGCAGCGCGGGCGGATCTCTGGAATCAAATCAAGGCAGACGTCTTTGGCCGCCCCCTCGTCACGCTTGCCAACCCCCACGTGGGAGTCATGGGAACCGCCATCCTGGCGGCCGTCGGTACCGGACACTATGTCAGCTATGAGGAAGCCGTAAAGGAAATGGTGCACACCGGGCGCGAATATCTGCCCCAGCCAAGCCACGCGGAGCGTTACCGGGAATGCTATTCTAATTACTGCCGCCTCTATCCCGCATTGCGCGCCTGGTTTGCGGAAACACACCAACAGAGGATCATCACGGAGGACCATCGTGCCTGAAAGGAATGCCGTCATTTTCGGGGCCGGCAAAATATCGCGCGGTTTTATCGCCCATTTGCTGGCGCTCTCAGACTTCCACATTACCTTTATTGAGAAGTCCAAGGATCTCGTTTCACTCTTGCGCCAGCAGGCTAAATATAAAGTGCACATCATGGGTGCTCCGGAAAAGAACATCGTGATTGATGGGTTTGAGGTTCTCTCCACCGATGAAAATCAAGCCATCGCAGAGAAGATTGCCAAAGCTTCGGTGGTCTTCATTTCAGTCGGAGGACCTAACTTGCCGCAGGTTGCTCCGCTGCTGGCGGAGGGCGTGCGGCGGGCAACCGCGGAAGGGCGGCCCGTTCCCCTCAATATCATCCTTTGTGAAAACTACTACCAGCCTGCCGCTTGGCTTCGGCAGATGGTCACCGAGCAACTCGGCCCCGCCGAAGCCGCGTGGCTCAAGGAGCATATCGGATTTGTTGAAACCATGGTCCTGCGTTCGTCCATCGAACCCACGGAGGAGATGAAGGCGGAGGATCCCCTCAGCGTGAAGACCCAGGACATGTGGGAAATGCCCGCCGATCAAGAAGCTTTCGTCGGGCCCATTCCGCAAATCTTGGGTGTTGCCCCGAAGGCAAAGTTTCAGGCCAGCCTCACTCGAAAGCTCTTCACCTATAACGCCAGCAACGCGATCTTCGCCTACTTGGGCTATCTGAAAAGCTACAAGCTGCTGAGCGATGCCGCCAACGATCCGGAGTTGATCGAAGTCGCACAAGCAGCCAGCCGGGAGGCGGGCGCGGCGCTCTCGAAGCGTTTTGGATTTGATCCGGAGGACCAGGCGAAGTTCGCCGCCTCCGCGATTGCCAAGTACCAGAAGCGGGAAATCGTTGACCCCATCGAACGCAACGCCCGGGACCCGATCCGGAAGCTCGGCCGGAATGACCGGCTGGTCGGCCCGGCATGTCTTGCCATCGAGGAAGGGATTCGTCCCGCCGCTTTAAGCCGGGGGATTGCTGCGGCGCTTCTGTATGATGAACCGTCCGACGCGGCGGCCCAAAAGATTCAGTCCATCCTGCTCGAGTCCGGCGTCCCCAGAGCCTTACGGGAAGTCTGCGGCATTGATCCTGACGGCGAGTTGGCCCGCTTGATTTTCGAAGCCTACGAGGCATTGAAGCGAGAAATGCAAATCTCGAAGTAGCCGTGGGAGCCCTTGCCGGCGGAGCGGTCGGTGCCCTCATCTTCGCTGCTACCATTGCACGCCGCAGACGGCGGCCCGCATGAGTAGAACCCATGACGACCGGCTCCTAAGCAGCCGCCAAATGTCCGGTTCTCATCCGGGATACAATGTGCTAGAGTCCTCACATCAGGTTAAGAAAGGCTTGGGGCTGGCAGGTTCTTGATTGCAAGGCAACCTCAGATGGCTGGTCGTCCATCGCAGTGGAGTGAATTCCCTTCCCCGAGTCCCGTCGCAAAGGAGGTCCCATGGCAACTGGGCCGTTGAATGATCAGCAATTGAAGGAATACCACGAGAACGGGTTTGTCGTGGCGCGAAGAATGTTCGATGCGGAAGAGATGAGCCTGCTCTCGCGCGCCTCCAAGGAGGACCGGGAACTGGACCGGCACTCTTATGGAGCCGCCGACGGAGAGGGAGGCAAAGCCCGCCTGTCGCTCTGGAACCATCCGGGTGACTCGATCTATGGAATGTTTGCGCGCTGCGAATCCGTCGTTGGCTCGATGGAAAAGATTCTGGAGGGCGAAGTCTATCACTACCACTCGAAGATGATCATGAAGGACGCCAAAATCGGCGGCGCCTTTGCCTGGCATCAGGACTACGGTTACTGGTATCAAAACGGCGTCTTGTATCCTCTGCTGTCGAGCGTATTTATCGCCCTTGATCCGGCGACACGGGAAAATGGCTGCATGCAGGTACTCCGCGACTCGCATCACCTGGAGCGGATCGATCACAAGCTAACCGGCCAGCAAGCCGGGGCCGATCTGGAACGCGTCAATGAAGTCTTGAAGACTTTGGAACTGGTCTACGTCGAAATGGATCCCGGCGACGCACTCTTCTTCCACTGCAACCTTTTGCACCGCTCTGACGGGAACAGGTCCGAGAAACCGCGCTGGGCCATGATCTGCTGTTACAACGCAGCGCGGAACAACCCTTATAAGGAATCCCATCATCCACGTTACACGCCGCTCGTAAAGGTGCAGGACTCTGCGATCAAGGAAGCCGGCCTGCGCCGCTTCGCGGATACCCAGGCGGATGTCGCCTGGCTTAGCCCTATCGAGGATGAAAGCGCTCGGAGCCTGGACCAAAAATCGTAGGGCTCAATGCAAAGAAGAAGGGCGGGCAGCATGGCCCGCCTCGAGTAAGGAGGAATTGCGCATGGCCGCGTACCGAATCCGTGACGAGGAGTTGAGCCGCTTTAACGAAGATGGCTTTATCATCGTACGCTCGCTTTTCGACGACGAAGAAATGAAGCTCCTGCGGGAGGCCGTGGAAGTGGATCGCGACTTGGCCGCAGCCGCCTACGAGGTGAAGGACAAGGACGGTGGGACGGCCCAAATGGCCATCTGGCAAGGCACCGGCGACGATCTTTACGGCTTGATCGCCCGCTCCGAACGCCTGGTCAAGACCATGGAACGCCTGCTCGGCAACGAGGTCTACCACTGGCACTCGAAGATGGCGATCAAGCAGCCCTACAGCGGCGGGGCATGGGAGTGGCACCAGGACTACGGTTACTGGTACGAGTATGGCTGCCTTTTCCCGCTTCTTTCAACGTGCATGCTGGCCGTGGATCGCGCCACCCGGGAAAACGGCTGCCTGCAGGTCTTGAAGGGTTCTCATCAACTGGGCCGGATCGATCACGGAAAGTCGGGATCGCAATCGGGCTCCGA
>DATKQU010000056.1:0-5836 GCA_035532595.1 Terriglobia bacterium
GGCCAAGGGGAGGATTCGCAGCACGGTGGCGCGCGAGGCCTTTCCTGAAGAGCGCGAATGCCTGGGCAAGTACGGAAGCCGTTACTGGCAACTGGCGCCGCTCGTTCCCTGGGTAATGCTCTGGAACTTTGTGACCGCGGGATTCACGCGCCGCATCGAATGGCGCGGCATCCGCTACCGCTTGCGGTCCGATCACAAGGTCGAGATCGTCGGGCGTGAAGGGGCTTGATTTATTTATTATCCTTCGGAGGTTTTCCCTGGTGCCGGGTGATATATCGAGCGTGGGGTTTGGCCTTCTTCGGTGCAGAAGCAGCCGGAGGGTCGGCTGCCGGGGGATCGGCTGCCGGAGCCACCTTGGACAAAACTTGTTCAAAGGCGGTTGAACCTGACTTCGGAGCCTTTTTCTTCTCTTTTCCCTCCGTATAGGCATGTTCAGTGAAACAGGTCTGGCAGATGACCTTGGCAACTTTGTCGCCCACAAAGCTGGCGATAGCATGATTCAGCAGGTGCTTGCATCGCGGGCAGTAGTCGTCAATCAGGTCGCCAAGCCGCGGCGGTTGGTTCTCCAGCCAGGATGCCTCATAAGACATGATTAACCGGTATTATAACTTCATTCGGGTTAAAAGCAAGAACGGGTCCCGAGCGAGGCGGCCATGATTTTCCAACATCGAGCAAAAAGCCCGGACCCTGTTCAGCCGATGAAATCCCATAGGTTGGTGGAATTTTTGATAGGGTCAAGCTAGAATCAGTGTCACGAGTTCAGGCCATGCCCGAGACGAAATCCGAGACGATCTTTACTCCCAAAGTTACTTCGGCCGGTCTGCGCATCATTACCGTCCTCGTTATCATTGCCTGCATCAACTACGCCAGTTCGATTGTGATCACGCTGATTTGCTCGATCCTGATCGCCTTCGTGCTGGAGCCCGGAGTGCGATTGATGGAGCGCATCCACATCCCCCGCTGGCTGGGAGCTTTGTTGATGCTGCTGCTGGGCCTGGGGCTTCTTTACCTGGTGATCTACGGAATTTATGACCGCGTCATGACCTTTCTGCAGGAATTCCCCACCTATGCCGAGCCGCTCAAGCACTTTGTCGCGGGGATTCAAAAATTCGCCAAGAGCATCGAGAGCAGCACTTCCAATATTGTCTCTGCACCCCAGCAGTCGAACCTTCCCACGATCCGGCTGCAACAGGAGTCCCACTGGGGGCAGTATCTGTTGCGAGGAATGGGGTCGGTTTATACCTTCATCGTGACCGTGATGTTCATTCCTTTCCTGGTCTTTTTCATGCTGACGGCCAAAGACCACATCTGGAAAGGAACCTTGGACCTGTTTCCCGTTGAACACCGCGAACAGGCGGAGCTCATCATCCACAGCATCGGCCACATAGTACGGAAGTATGTTTTAGGGAATATCATGGTCGCCCTGATGGCCGCGGCCTTGATTACCCCGATCTTCTCGCTGACGGGGCTGCGCTTTGCCTTGCTGCTGGGGCCGATTTCGGCGCTTCTCAGCATGGTCCCTTATCTTGGCGTGGCGCTGGCCGTCGTGCCGCCCTTATTGATGGGGCTGGGGCAATTTACCACGGCGGGCCCTTTTATCGTCATCGCGGTCACCGTCATGGTGGTACATTTTCTGGCGATCAACGTCCTCACGCCCAAGTTCGTCGGCCACCAGGTGAGCTTGAATGCCCTAACCGTCACCATTGCGATGATGTTTTGGGGATGGTTGTGGGGAGCGGTGGGCCTGGTTCTGGCGGTGCCCCTCACGGCGGCCCTCAAGGCGGTCTGCGACAACGTCGAGAAGCTAAAGCCCTGGGGCGCCTGGATGGGCGAAGATTGACCGCTGCGCTTTGGTTCCTTTGCCCGGGCACCTTTGGCTCCGCCATCCGGAATCTGTGAGTTGACACCAACAGCCCTGAAAGCTTCCGCCGCGGCCCGTGCCGGCCAACGCAAGCGCCAGTCCATAAGCGCTAGGGCTTTTTGGCATTGTCCGGCAAGCTGTCAGGGATTCTAAGGGAAAGCGAATTTCACATGGCGAATCGGCAATTTTCTATTGTTATTCTCGCGGCGGGCAAGGCGACGCGATTCAAGTCGGAGCGCTCCAAGCTGCTACACTCACTGGCGGGCCGCCCGCTGGGGGAATATGTCGTGAGGGCGGGCCTCGAGGCCGGCCCCGAAAAGATCCTGATGGTGATCGGGCATGACGCCGAAGCTGTGCGCGAGGTTCTGGCGCGGCCCGGTGTGGAGTTTATCCAACAGAAAGAACAACTCGGCACCGGCCACGCGTTGATGGTGGCGCGCGCACAACTGAAGGCCTTGAAATCCTCAACGGTGGTCGTGGTAGTGGGCGATGCCCCGCTCCTGCGCGCGGAGACTCTGCAGGCGTTTGTTGACGCTCATCAGAAGGCTCGCGCGGCGCTGTCGGTGCTGACCTTGCGCCTCGAGCAGCCGCAAGGGTACGGCCGCATCGTGCATTCGAAGGGCGCGCGGATTCGCGCCATCGTGGAAGAAAAGCTTTGCACGGCCGCGCAACGAACAATCCGCGAGGTCAGTTCCGGCATTCTCTGCTTTTCAAGGCCGGATCTTCTCAAGCATCTCGATCAGCTTTCCAACAAAAACGCTCAGAGAGAATATCTGCTGACTGACCTGGTAGCGATCTTCAATCGCCGGGGCAAGAAGGTGACCGGCTTTCCCGTCGAGGACCCCCGCGAAGTGCTGGGCGTGAATGACCGGGTGCAGCTTGCCCTGGTTGAGCGCATCCTGCGAGTGCGAAAGGCCGAAGCCTTGATGCGGGACGGGGTCACAATCGTCAATCCGGAAGCAACCTATATCGACGCGGAAGTCGAGGTGGGGAATGACACGGTGATCGAGCCCGGCGTCAGCCTGTTGGGCAGGAGCCGGGTGGGACGCGGCTGTACGATCCGGGCCTATTCGACGATCGCGGATACGACTTTGGGCGACGGAGTTCTGGTCCGCCCCTGCTCGGTGATTACGGGCTGCGAGATTGGCTCGAATGTCATTATCGGTCCCTTCGCCCATCTGCGCGACGGCGCTGTGGTGGAGCAGGACGCGCGCGTGGGAAATTTTGTGGAGGTCAAGAAGTCGCACATTGGACGCGGCACTAAAGCCTGGCACCTCACCTACCTTGGCGACGCCACGCTCGGCCGCCAGGTGAATGTGGGAGCGGGAACCGTCACCTGCAACTACGACGGCAAAAAGAAGAATGCAACGGTGATCGAAGACGGTGTTTTTATCGGCAGCGGCACTATGTTGGTGGCGCCGGTGCGCATCGGACAAGGCTCTTACGTGGCCGCCGGCTCCGCGATTACGGAAGACGTGCCGGCAGAGTCATTGGCGCTCGGCAGGGCGCGCCAAGTCAATAAAGACGGCTGGGTCCGCAAGCACAAAGAAGAAGAGGAGAAATCGGGAGCAGGCCCTGCTGACCAGGAAAGCTCCAAGCCGTAGCGCCGCCTTTCGAAGCGGCATGCCAGGCGTAAAGCCCGTCGCTACTCGACGCTCGCTCGAACAAACTTCATCGCATCTGCAATGACAGCCCCGTCCGCAGCATTAGTCATCTTCACGTAGCGGGGATTGTGAAATGATCCCAGCAGGTGCCACTCCCCTGCCCCGCGGCTAAAGTCGAAATGCAGGGTCGTGGACCCGGCATCGGTCACCACCGTAAAGGGCGCGTCGGTTGCGAGGCGCCCCGCTGAGGGATGGCCAAAGTAAACGTAAATTTTGTATTCCCCCAGCATCGGGTCATCGTTGCGCCAAACGGCGGTTCGCGATCCGTTGCCGCTCTCGGTCCAGAAACAGCCTGCTTCATAGTTGCCGCTCTCCGGCGCGGTATCGGAATGCCAGCCTCCGCCCGTAATCAGGAATCTGCCGCCAATCGTCATGTCATCAACGGTGGTATCAACCTCGGGCGCAGTATAAATTCGCCACCGCCTGATCTGCACCGCTTTGGATGGCTCGTTCTGCTTCATCCATTCGTTCAACTGGGCTTCCAGATCCTTCCATGCCGGAGGATGTTCCTGGATGATATTGTGCAGCTCCGCGGGGTCAGTATCCAGATCGAAGAGATGCTCCTCGCCATTCCACAGGTTGCGAATCAGCTTGTAATGAAGGCTGCGCACCGAGCGCAACGGGACCGCGCTATCCTCTTCGGCGTAAACATAATTGAACAGCGATTGCTTTGTGCCATCGATGAGCGGCGTCAAACTTTTGCCCTCGGCATCGGACAACGGAGGAAGGCCCGCCAAGTCCAGAATGGTGGGCGCCGTATCGATGTTCGAGGCTAGCGCGTTAATGACCCGGCCCTGCGGCACGCGCGGACCGGCAATAATCAACGGGATGTGCAAGTCCGCATCGTAAAGGGAGCGATGATCAAAAGTCAGGAAATCGCTAGGATGAGAATAGAGCAACTCGCCGTGGTCAGAGGTAAGAACCACCAGGGTGTTATCCTCGAGGCCAAGCTCCCGCAAACGCTCCAGAATCTTCCCCACATAGCGATCGACAAAATGGATTTTGCCGTCGTAGAGCTGATACAGCCGCTCGATGGCTTTCTGGTCGCCCATCATCGCCAGGCGCTTCAGGGGCGCATGCGCAATGTCGTATCCCGTATCAAATAAGTACGGATAGGCGCCGGACTTGAAGATGTCATCCTCGGGCGGAGGGTCATAGGGCGAATGGGGCTCGATGAAATGCACATAAAGAAAGAACGGCTGCGCTTTGTGCTGATCGAGCCAGGCGAGGACAAGCCGGGTGGTTGCCGGAGCCGTTAAATCGCTGCCCATCCCAACACGTTGGGTGATGTTGACGTCCTGCGCGCTGCCTTGGCCCTGGTAATACTCGTCAAAACCCCGGCCCGTGAGCTCGCGTCCCGCCAAGCCGTTGTTGACATAAGCAGCGGTATCGTAACTGTGATACTTGAAATCCGGCGCCAGCATGGGCGTCTCTTTGTCAATCAGGGGCATCCCCGGACGCCAGAACAGCGTTGCCCCGTGCCGCGATGGATAAAGCGACGTATGAAGCGATCCGAAGGAAGGAGTAGTCCATGAAGCCACCGTAAAGAATTGCGCAAAACGGACGCCGCGCTCAGCCAGGCGATCAATGTTCGGACTTGTATCACGGGAATTGCCATAACAGTGCAACTGGTCGGCGCGCAGTTGGTCCAGAACCAGAAAAACAACATCGACTTTGCGAGGCGGTGGAGCGCCAGCCGCCAGGGCCTCAAAACCTGCACAAAATGCCAAAACAAACGTGCTCAAAAACCATCTCGAATGCCGTCTGTTAATCACCAGGACTCCTCCCCGTCGGGTAATCCAAGATCTTGTTTTTGATTTTCGACCGACGGGTAACATACTCCGAAGCCCCCCTCAATGCAATGAATAGGCGCGGAGTCTCTTCACAGCGGGACTCTGCTACCAACTACAAGTTCGGGCTCCGAGGTTGGATTCCCAAGCCCCTCCAGGGGCGGAAGATTTTAGCCCAGGGCGTGAGTCTTGGGATCGCTTGGCCCTCACCCCGACTTTGGCGCCTCTCTCCCGCACCGGCGGGAGAGGGGACGGGGGAGTGGAAGGCGTTGATCAACCCATGGGTTACGCCGTGGGCTAAGCTCTTTCACTCCTCTGGAGCTTACTTGCGCTGCCAACTGCTAATAGAGAACGCTAGCCTATCGGCATGCAGTCGATCTCACAGCCCTTCAGCAATCAACCAGGCCCCGGCAGGCGTTCCGAGGGACGCTACAAACCCGCGAGAGGTTACAGGTGCTTTGTAAAAATAATTTTACATCCCAACCACGGCTACCTGGAAATCCGAAGATGCCCGGCAGCAT
>DATKQU010000057.1:0-3399 GCA_035532595.1 Terriglobia bacterium
CCGTTCCAGCCGCCTGGCTACGATTTCGTTCGTCTCAGGCTCATTATACAGTTCCATCTGAAGGCCATCCGGCCGGAGACCAAGCGGGCGGGCCAATTCGAGGTGATTTTCGATCGAATGCTTTTGCGGATCAAAGCGCGCCGGCTCAAATCCCTGTGCTTGATCATCGCCGCTGTAGGCAATAATCCGCCGGGCTCCTCCCTTGCGCGCCAAGTCAATAAAGCTCGGATGGCTTTCAAGTACCAGGGCCCAATCGAGGTCCAGATCCCGCAGGGCGCGATGGA
This sequence comes from Terriglobia bacterium, assembly GCA_035532595.1. Lineage (GTDB taxonomy): Bacteria > Acidobacteriota > Terriglobia > UBA7540 > UBA7540 > JAMCXS01. The sequence goes on from DATKQU010000057.1 coordinate 285, forward strand.
TTCGCGATTTCTCTGAGCTCAGCCACGCCGGCAGGTGGCGGTACGCGACTGGAATCGCCTGGTCCAGGTGAGGATTGTGCCGGACAACATCGAGGGCAGCAGCGGAGCAGAGAAAAACCAGATGGCACTGCGGAAAAGTGCGGCGCACGGCACGGACCAGCGGCGTGGCCATCAGCGTATCGCCAATAGCGCCCGCGCGAACGATCAGGACCCGCGGCCTTCCGAGCGGACTCTGGCCGGCCGGAAGCGCTTGCTTATCCGAAACTGGGAAATCCACATCTTCTCCGCGGAAGGAACCGCTCGCAGTCGGCTGAAAAACTACTTGCGCGACGGCATCCTGCGCCCCATTCGCTTCGCTCAGGGCAGGCTCTTCGCCGCGTCATTCCGAGCAAAGCGAGGGATCTCGCTCTGAAATGGTAGATTCTCTCTTGAAAATCAAGGAAGATTTCTCTTTTGAAGGTGCAGGAGACTTTTCTCTTTGTAAGGATCAAGGGGCCTCCGTTGTGGAAAAGGTGGGCAGGGGCTGAGAGGATTCAACCGGCAGGGAGCAGAGGCGGGCGCCGTCGAAGGGCTGGTGGTGTTTGAACATGCCGAAGATGGCGTGGAGGAGCTTGCGCATGACGGCGACGAGGGCCTGCATCTTGGCCTTGCCGCGAGCCAGCAGGTGTTGGTAGAAAGCGCGGAGATGGGGTTGATGACGAATGGCGACGAGGGCGGGCATATAGAGGGCGCGGCGCAGGTGGCGATTGCCGGTCTTGGAGATGCGCACTTTTTTATGCACGGAGCGGCCGGAGGAATACTGGCGCGGATCGAGGCCGGCGTAGGCGACCCACTGGCGAACGCCGAGGTTGGGCGCGAGCACGGCCAGTTGAGCCAGGATCTGCACGGCGCTGGTGGGACCGATGCCGCAGGCGCTGAGCAGCAGCGGGTAGCGGCGGTTGAGGTCCGGGTCGGCGCCGATGATCTGGACGGCCTGGCGGGTGAGACGATCGAGCGCCCGCTCCAGACTGCGCAGGCTGCGCTGGAGATCGCGCACGACGGCGGCGGGCAAAGCCGGGGAGAGTTGAGCGGCGTGCAGGCGGTTCTTCTCGGCCGCGTGCATCTCGGTGAGCGATTCCAGGCGATGGGCCAGGGCGTGCAGGGCCAGCGCCGCCGCGGAAGGCCGCGCCCAGGGCTGGAAGGGCATGCGACGGGCGAACTCGACCAGCACGTCGGTATCCATCGGATCGTTCTTGCTGCGCTTCATCAGGGCGTGAGCGAAATGACGGACGGCGCGCGGATTGGCGATCATCAACTCGAAGCTCGTCCCGGCGTCGAGCCGCAAGGCCAGGTCGAGGCCGTAGAGACCCGTTGCCTCCATCACCACGCGTACCGTGCGGCCGGGCGCGCCCAGCCAGTTGACGAGAGCCTGGTGGCCTTGGGGCGTGTTGGGAAATTCGCGCCGTGTGCGCGTCGCGCCTTCCCGCTCCAGCCCGGCCAGCAACTGCGCCGCGCTGACTTCGATTCCGCAAACATCATGCTTGTTCATCGTTGCCTCCTTGGATTCGGCTCAGATTCCGGCTCCCCGACCGATGGCCTTCTCCGACCGAGCTTGAACATGCAGGCTCCAAAGGCCTTCGATTCTCCTCGGACTGGAAGAAGAAGCCGGGGGGCCGATCTACCCACCAGGCTCTCGACTCCGCACAGACAGAGTCGGGCCTCAGCCACGGCCGGCCTCCCCGGAACCCGTTGCCTTCTACCCAATCAGTTTCTAACGGAATGTCAAGATACAAGCCACGAGAGTACTTTGCCTGTCGTGGGTTTTTCTCTGCAATTAGCGCCAGTGCGAGATACCTCGTCGCCTCCAGCTCCTCGGAATGGCGATGGGTACGAGTCCTTCAGCAACGGGCCAGTGATGCCCAGGAAAAAAGCAGGACCCTTATTTGGGCATTGATATACTTGGCTGACAGGGGACAAAGTTAAGGCTGCCCTCCAGGGTTTGCGGAAACCTTGGCGAGGAACTCCGCTGCCGACAGAATCGTCACCCCATGTTGTCGTGCCTTCGTCAGCTTTGACGGTCCGGGGGCCTCGCCGGTGACCAGAACCTTCAGCTTGACAGTCACGGAGTGAACTGTGCGATAGCCCATCTGCTCGGCCAGCTCTTCCATTTTGGCTTTGTCGTCCGGGCGAAAGCCCGTGAAGCAGATTTCCGGCTTTGAGGAGGCCACACGCTTGGTTTTTGAGTGAATCAGATTTCGGCTACCAGAATCTCTTTCAGACGGGTATAATTTATGGGTATGCTTTCAGAGTTTCAGCAGGACGAGCTGTGGAGAAATTGGATTTCAGCAGAGATTCGAGCCGATTACTTTGCTGACATGCGCACGCGATACGCTCGCTTACATAGCTGGTTGATATGGCTAACGCTGTTCTTCTCCGGGGGGACCGTTTTCGCTGTCATTAGCAACCTCCCTGCCGAGTATGGATGGCTCAAGCTTGCATTGGCTCTCATCACTACCGTCCTGAGCCTTCTCTCCGTTGTGATGCAGAACCCGAAAAAAACCGCTGAGTGCGCAGACTTGCATTTCAAATGGAACCGGCTGGCAACGGAATACCAGTCGCTCTGGAACAATGTCTATTCGGATGATGCTGAGTCGAAATTTGCGAGTTTTGTCGAAAAGGAAGCTGAGCTTTCCAAGGCCAGCTTGGCGATTCCAAACAGATCTAAAATTGTCGAAAAATGGGAACGGCACGTCTTGTCGCATCGGGCTGGAGCGCCCGCAAGCGCATGAGAGTCAAACAAAATGCCAGCTATCCTCCGATTCCCAAACCTCTTCCCCGCCCACCGAAGCCACCTCCACCACCGCCTCCTCCACCCAAGAAATGACCCGTTGTATTATGATTTTCTCCCGTGGTTTGCGCAAAGTACATACTTCCGTTTAATAATTGACCGAGAAGGTGAGGCTGTTTTATCGAGAGAATAACTCTGAAACTGAAAATCTGATATTTCGGCATCCCTTGTCAGCCAAGTATATCAATGCCCTAATTTGAGGACCACGTTGCCGAGAAATCCGCGGTTCTGGCCCTGCGCATCCACAACGCGAACGCTGACCCTGAAGGCATCCGCCGGAAGCGGCAC
>DATKQU010000058.1:0-7776 GCA_035532595.1 Terriglobia bacterium
CGGTCCTGGATATCCAAACCGTCCCAGAACGCCGCAAAGGGAGGCATATCGTGGGTATTGAGCGTAGCAACCGAATCGACGGGCGGAACGGGAAGCGGCTTCTTTCTCTTGGGGGCAGCTTCGAATTGCAAAACGTACATCCTCTGCACCCGATGCCGCGCGAGCGATTGCCGGACGTATCCTGGAACTGTTCCCAAATCTTCACCCACAATCAAGGCTTGGTTTCGCGCGGATTCCAGCGCCAGAATTGCATACATTTCGTTGGCGCGGTAATGCACGTATGCACCGTCTCGCGGTTCGAAACCTTTCGGCACCCAGAACAACCGGTGCAAGCTCATGACGTGGTCGATGCGCAGCACGTGGGTATGAGTCAGATGATGATGGAGCGCCTTGCGGAAGTAGTGATAGCCCTCCTCGCGGATCTTTTCTGGGTGCATAGGAGGAAAGCCCCAGCCCTGCCCTTTAGTGAAGAAACCATCCGGAGGGGAGCCTGCGCTCGCGTCCAGGACAAACGAGGAGCGGTAACGCCAAACGTCAAACCCGTCGGCATTTACTCCCAAAGGCAGGTCCAGGTACAAGCCATCGCCGTCTCCCTGGCCGCCCTTCGCAAAGCTGCGCATTTGTTCCTCGGCCAGCCATTGAACATAGAGGTGATAGCGCTTGGCTTCCACGTCGTAGTCGCGGTCGCTTAACTTTCCATCTCGCGACGGCTGAGGCCAGGTCCACCAGGAGGCCCGGCGCCGGTCGCAGGTTGCACGAAACCGCGCGTAATCCTCCAGGTCAGGATGGGACTTCACGTACCGGAAGAACTCTGCTTGACGCGATGAGGAATCTTCAAAGATCGACTGCGCGAGAAGTTCCAGGACTTTGCGCTTCAGCGCCATAGCGCGCCGATAATCGACCAGGCGTCGAGACCGCAACGCTTCCCGTTCCGCCTGAAAAGCGCTCGAGGCGACCAATTGCTGAGCAGCCGGGCATCGGTCAAGCTCCGGAATCTTGCCCATGTCCAGGAAAAGTTCGTTCCAGAACATCCGGCTCACCGGCGAATAAGGGCTGGGATCAAAGGGTTCAGCGAGAAAAGACGCCAGCAGCGGCAGCGTCCCGACTAATTCGCCCCCTTGCTCGCGAATCCATTCCCGCACCCGATTGAGGTCGCCCAAATCACCCACTCCCCAGTTGGCGTTCGACTGCAGAGCATAAACAGGAATGAAGATCCCCCAAGATTTCTCTTTGCCCCGGCCTGCATCGACATAAGCCGTGCGAGGCGCGGAGATCACCAGAACCTTTGCGACACCCGCGGCAGACTCCAGGGACAACCAGTGATACCCCCAGGGTAATTTTCCGGGCAATCGCATCTCCACGATCCAGCGGGGATTCCCGTCGACTTTCATCTTCCGCGCGCTTGAAACCCGGGCAGAGCGCTCCGGCTTGATCTGCCAAGCCTGTTCTTCACCACTCTCCAGCGCGAGGGAGCACCGGTACGACCGCTGCGCAGGAAGCCGGAGCGTAACTCTTGCGCCTCCGCCATTCCACGCCACCGCAACAGGCTCGGCGCCACGCCGCCACGCCTTCGCCTTGCGCTCCCGCACCGCTCCGGGAACATCTTGCACTTTGGAAATTGGCGCGCCGAGGGCGCCAAGCAGGGCGGTCAATACTTCCGGAGAAGCACTACTGCGCCGCCCATCCAGGATATTGCGGTAGCTGAGCTGGATTCCGTACAGAGCAGCTAGCTCATGCAAAGACCGAGTTGCAGTCTCCTTGTTAAAAGTCAAGGTTCCCTTTCTCCGGCCAAGTCTTCTCAAGCCCCGTTAATGCGGGTCCGCCAACATGCCAAGGATCCCTCGAAGGGGAATCCTCAGCCAATCCGGCCGATTATTCAGCTCATAGGCTATTTCGTAAATGGCCTTTTCAAGCTGATAGACATCCAGCAAGGCCACCAGTTCTTTTCTGCCTTTGGGCAGGAAGGGAGCCTGCGCGGCAACTTCAAGATATGCCTTCAGGAAGACCGAAGAGACTGTCGCGTACCACCGGTTGGCCCACGCTTCCAGAGCGGGAAAGTCCTCCTCCGCCGCCGCCGCCGCGGCCGTCCGGTCCATGAGGGCGGCATAAGCCGCGTAGTGGAAAGAACGCAGCATGCCCGCCACATCCCGCAATGGAGAGCGCTTGATCCGCCGTTCGCTGATAGGGCGCGCGGGTTCGCCTTCGAAGTCGATGATGACAAAGTCGCTGCCCGTATAAAGAACCTGCCCCAAGTGATAGTCCCCGTGCACCCGGGTGCGCATGGCAGTAATTTTTCGGTCGAGAACAGAGCGGAATCGATCGAGCACCTGCGCCTCCAGCGCATGCACTCTCCTTGCTTCCTCCTGCAAGCCTTCCGGCAATGCCGGCAGCCGTTGCCCCAGCAGTTGGAAGGTTTGCGCCGCCAGGTTTTGCATCGATTGATGGAGCGAGCGCTGGTAGGCCGGGGAAAAGGGCTCCGGAGCGAAAGCTGGGTTGGCATGATCCGAGGCCAAGGCCAAGTGGAGTTCCGCGGTTCTCTTCCCAAGAAGTCCAACCGCCTCCAGATAAGGTCCGATCAGGTCCTGCGCTTGCGGGTGAGGGTCTTGATCCACAAGCTCCCAAAAACTCTTGTCCGGAAACACTTCCGGCCGCAGTTCTTCGGCATGCGCCGCCACGCGCTCGTAGTAGAGGGAGAGAGCGTCCAGCGTGAAACTCCATGCGTCCCCTTCACTACGGATAAACTTTTGCAGGATGCCAAGGGTTATCGGTTCGCCCTTTTCCCTTCGGTATTCGAGCGCGCCGCCGACCGCCGGGATATGCGCAAAGCCCGCCTCCGTCAGGAAGGCGCCCACTTCCAGGTCAGGGTTGGAGCCTTCGTCGAGCCGGCGAAAGACTTTGAGAATCAGGCGGTCGCCGTAAAGGATTGAACTGTTGCTTTGCTCGGCCCGCAGCAATGAGGGCTCAAGGCGACTTGCATCGTGTCCGGCAAGGCGCCGAAAAGCCCGCGTCGGCACTCCCCGAATTTCACCGCCGGAATCGCTCTTAAAACTCTTCCGCCTACCGATCGCGTCCAGGAGCGCATGGCAAAAGCTGCGATCCCGCATGGGCGTCACCAGCAGACCCTCCCCGTCACAAGCCGTCAGGCGCGCAAGAACCCCCTGTGGACTTTCGGATGGCATCCTTTCGGCCTCGGGCCCCATCACAAACGCCAGCGGCAGCGCGTAGGTATCGGGGGCTCCTTCCGCGTAATGAACACGCACAAAGGTCATGTGGGCGGTCTTTGAATCGTGCGGGATTTGAACGGCCTCCTCCAGGTCAACCGAGCGGATCCGCCGCGCCTTCCCTCCAAACCAGCGGCAGGAGCGCAAAAAGGCCGGAAGGACTTCCTCGAGCTTCGTCTTCGCCTCCTTGTTGAAGACGGTCTCCCAATTGCCGTTTACGGCCAGCCTCGCGACTTCCATGGGGCCCCCATCCTGCGGCGGAGAAACATACATTAATAGACCTACATTAGTAGGCTCCATTGCTATTGCTCTTATCCACGGAGCTTCCCGGCGCCCTTACATGAAATAGTCGAAATCGCGCTCGCTGCGAACATGGCGGCGAATCCGCAAGATGTGCGCGGGCATCACCTGGGGGTTCAGCTCCACATAATTCCTGGCGCCCTGCCAAAGATAACGGGAATCGCTGAGCAGGTCGTGCGCCTGATAGGTCTGGTGGGGATCGAGCCCCAGTTCTTCGAGCGGCAATTCCAGCCATCCCGATTGCGTGTGGCGAAAATCCAAGTTGACCACCACCACGATCATGTTGGAAAGGTCCTCCGTCACTTTGCTGTAGGCAATAAGTTCGTCATTGTCCACAGGATGAAAGCGCAGGCGGTCGTTGCTGGCGAGCGCCGGATTCTCGTGCCGGATCTGATTGACTCTGGCGATCACTCCCTTTAAGCTGTCGCTGCGATTAATCTCCCAGTTCCTGATTTCATACTTCTCCGAGTTCAGGTACTCCTCGCTGCCGGGATGGATGGGGCGGTTCTCACACAGCTCAAACGCCGGCCCATAAATCCCATAACTCGCCCCCAGCGTGGCGGCCAGGATGAAGCGGGTCAGGAACGCGGGGCGCCCGCCGGCTTGCAGATATTCCGTCAAGATGTCCGGCGTATTGGGCCAGAGGTTGGGGCGGAAATACTCCCGCACCTCGGTTTGGGTCAGATCCCTGAAGTACTCCGCCAATTCCCCCTTCTTGTTGCGCCAGGCAAAGTAGGTGTAAGACTGCGTGAAGCCCAGCTTGGCCAGCCGGTACATGACCTTGGGTCGCGTAAAGGCTTCCGCGAGGAAGATGATGTCCGGGTGCTGATTCTTGATCTCCCGGATGGCCCATTCCCAAAACTCAAAAGGTTTCGTATGAGGGTTGTCGACGCGAAAGATGCGGACCCCCTGATCGGCCCAATACAGCATCACGTTTTTCAGTTCCTCCCATAGCTCGCGCCAATGGGGACTGTCAAAATTCAGCGGATAGATGTCTTCGTATTTTTTGGGAGGGTTTTCGGCGTATTGCACCGAGCCGTCCGGGCGCCAGCGGAACCAGTCGGGATGTTCGCTCACGTAAGGATGGTCGGGACTGCACTGGAAGGCGATGTCGAGAGCGACCTCCAGTCCCGCCTCCCGGGCGGCGGCGATGAGCCTGCGAAATTCCTCCAAGGTCCCCAGTTGCGGGCGAATCGCTTTATGGCCGCCTTCTTGGGCGCCGATGGCCCAGGGGCTCCCCACTTCCTCCGGCAAACAGCCGGGATTGTTATTCTTCCCTTTGCGATGGTTCGTGCCGATGGGATGAATGGGAGGCAAGTAGAGCACGTCAAAACCCATTTCCGCCACATAGGGCAGCCGCTGGATGCAATCCTGGAAAGTTCCGTGGCGGCCGGGTTCCGCGGCCGAGGAGCGCGGAAACATCTCATACCACGCGCCGCATCGCGCTCTCTCCCGGTCCACTTCGATCCCCAAAGACTTTTCGTAAGTGGCCGCATGGCTCCGGTCGGGAAACCGGGCCATCAAGCGGGCCAACTTCTCGTCGAGGGCGCCCGCCAGTGCTCCCGACAAATTCTGGCTTTGGGGGGTTCGCAATAAATTTACGTAGGCTTGGAGTTCCCGGGCCGGTTCCGCCGGGGCGCGCTCCATCGCTTGTTCCACCAACTTGGCCCCTATCAAAAGATCGTTGGTCACATCCTGCCCGGCATCGGTTCTCTTTTTAAAATCTCTCCGCCAGGACGCAAAATGATCGATCCACGCCTCGACCGTGTATTCGTACCGCCCCAACTCCTGGACGTCGAACCTGCCATGCCAACGATCGTTCACCTCTTCCTGCATCGGCGTTTCGCACCAGGACGCTTCGCCCACGCGGCGGAAAAGGATGAGAGCCGAAAGGGCATCGTGGCCGTCGGCAAAAATGTCGGCGGTCACCACGACCTGCTCGCCCACGGTCCGCTTGATGGGAAACCGGCCGCCCTGGATTTTTGGGCGCACGTTTTCGATCACCACGCGGGGCGGTGGAGTCGTCAAATGGTTCAGCCTGGATGACCCGCTTTCGGGAATCATGAATTTGCTCCTCGAACTCTCTCGGAAGGATAACTAAAGGCGGCCTTGGCGCCAGCAGGCTACCTGCCCCATGGATGATCGTTGATGCAGTTACCCCAGCCGATTGTCGTGCTGTGGGTGAGGTTGTCGGGCGAATCGTCCTCAGTAAGGACTCTTCTATTGTACTCCCCAGGTATTGTCTGAGCAACCCGACCGCCCCGCCGCCCGGCTTTTCTGCAGCGGTGATCTGTGATCGCCGGATTTACGGCGTTTTTGGTCGCGGCGTTCGGAGCCAGTTAGCAGCCGTGGCGTGCCTTGGATGCCGTGGGTTCGCCGGACCTGTTCTGCAAAAGCCCACGGCACAAAATCCGTGCCGCAGCGGCCAACCTCCGGCGTTGGGTTCGCTAGCCCCGGCAGGGGCGGAGGATTTTAGCCCAGAGCGTGAGCCCTGGGATCGCAGCACCCTCACCCACCGCTTCGCGGTCCCCCCTCTCCCGCGGGGAGAGGGCTGGGGTGAGGGGAACGCTCATTCACCCACGGCTTACGCCGTGGGCTAAATTCTGCCGCTCCTCCGGAGCTGATTGACGCTACGAATCTCTGTTGCAACACCCAGCGCGCTCCCTCTCCCGCGGGGAGAGTGCTGCGGTGAGAGGAATGCTCATCGAACCCACGGCTGGCGCCGTAGGCTAAATTCTGCCGCTCCTCCGGAGCTTACTGAGGCGGCGAACCTCTGTTACGCCACAAAGCAGGTAGCACAGTCAGCGCCATTCTAACTGTGGGCCGTTTGAAACGGGACGAACCCACTGTCGGCCCGGTTTGGATTTTCCACCCTGTCGGATTTCGCCCTTGACGCGGCGCCATTTGGTGGTGAGACTATGCGTCAATAGCCCTAACGGGGAGCGCCGCAGGGCATACCCAGGAACTGCACTTCCCCCCCTGCGGCAACCTAAGGAGGGAACGATGAGGATCGAACGACTCGCTCTTTTCCTGGTTTTGTTCTTTGTTGCTGGCCAGGCGGCCGCAAGGAAGAAGAAGGTTGACCCGCGGCTCGCCAGCGTCCAAACCGTTTTCGTCGCCGGGAGCAACCCCGCCGCCGCCAACGCGCGAAATTTAATTTCCGAGTGGACGTGCTTTCGCCTGGTGTCGAATCCCCAAGGGGCCAATGCGGTATTTGAGTTCGGTGAGCAGATGAGCCAGGATCATTCCGCCCCCGCTGCCAGCAGCAATCGCGCCATTGTGATTGCCACCATGACCACGAGGAACGGCGACCTCATTTGGAGCAAGCCGGCAAGCACTCATGCAGCGTTCATGAACACGGGGGGCGGCTCAGCGGCTCGCAAGGTTATCTTTGCCCTGCAGCACGACGCCTTTCCGCACGCCCAGATGACCTTCGGCGGCGTGAACCGCAGGAGTTGCACCAACCACCGGTCGGGAAGTCTGGCCCGGCGCCGGCCCAGACGCGGGTGGAACTATTGAAATTGCGCGATTGCTTGCCTCATGCAGAGGTAGCCACAGTCAGTGCTTTCCTGACTGTGGGGCCGGTGGTCCAGGACAACCCTACGGTCAATCAGGAACTCGATTGACCGTGGCTACCCGCTTGAGGAAGTAGCCATCGGCCTGAAGCGCGGAGACGAGTTGGCGCGCCGTGAGGGAGCGAAGGCGGGAAAAGTCAACGCTCATACGGTAACTGCAACGACAGGCTGGTCGGATACAGTTACGTTCGGAGGCAGAGAGTCGCCATCGGCCAAGAGTTCCTCGATCACCATCTGGGCCACCTCTTGGATGTTCTTGAGTGCCTCCTCTTTGGTGTGGCCCCAAGTTGTAGCACCCTTCGATTCAAGCTCGGGCACATAGGCACGCCACACATCTTCGTCGGGTTCAATAACCACAGGGAAGACGTAGGACTTCACGGCCTTATTCTCCTTTTGCGTTGGAATATTCATGCTACCGATTACAGTAACACGCCGGCACCGGGCGTCAAGGACTTGTGCTAGAAGCTGGTAGCCATCAGGGCAGGTCTTTGATGCCGTGGGTTCGTGTTCCCCGTTTTCGAAAAGGCCCACAGCACAAGCTCGGTGGCGTGGCAACCAACCTCCGGCGCCGGGTTCGATAGCCCCGCCAGGGGCGGAAGATTTTAGCCCAGGGCGTAAGCCCTGGGAACGAAGCACTCACCCACCGCTTCGCGGTCCCCCCTCTCCCGCGGGGAGAGGGC
>DATKQU010000059.1:0-6224 GCA_035532595.1 Terriglobia bacterium
TGGGGGCATGTCTCCGCATGCCCAATTGTTACATACTATAGCTAACTAACGCAACTAAGCACTAGCTTCACCCGCCTTCCGCTGCCCCGCCGAGAGGGGTTATAATCGGCGGCGGTTCGGCATTGGGGACGGCAGAAAGAACCACAGAGTTCGCGGGTGGCGCATACATCGCTGCTCTTTGCGAGGTGTGCGGTCAAGGCGCTGGATTCTGGCAATGATGAAATGCAGGTCCTTGAGCCGGCAATAGTAACGCCGGCGGCGCGCGACGGGATTCTGGCTCACAAGGCCGCACAAATGGGTTCTTTATTGCACGGAACAAAAGCCCACGGCACCTAAATCATGCCGTGGCTACCAGCTGCCGGGCCACCGGCGTAAAATCAATGGTTCTCCGGATACGCGCGCTTCAGGAAGTCCTTAAACCATTGGCACTCTCGAACACTTTTAAGGTCGTCGTCTGTCAGGACGGCTTCGCGATCAGGTAGGCTCCCAGCCCGTTCGCTTCTCTCCAGCCAGTTCCGACACCCCTCTTCGTCGCCCATGAGGGCAGCCAGGCATGCCAGGTTGTATGCAGATCTCCCTGGGCGGATTTCTTCGGATCGGTCGAACTTCTCTCTCGCCAGGGCAAACAGCCGGTCCGCTTCCTCCCCTGCCTTGGTCTTTGCCTGGGCCGAAAGCGCATTACCCCAGTTGTAGAGGGCTTCGTGCTTGTCCGGCTTGACGGCCAGGGCGGCGGCGTACTTCTCGCCCGCCAGGGCAAACAGCCGGTCCGCTTCCTCCCCTGCCTTGGTCTTTGCCTGGGCCAAAAGCGCACTCCCCCAGTTGTAGAGGGCTTCGTGCTTGTCCGGCTTGACGGCCAGGGCGGCAGCGTACTTCTCGCCCGCCAGGGCAAACAGCCGGTCTGCTTCCTCCCCTGCCTTGGTCTTTGCCTGGTCCGAAAGGGACCTACCCTGCATCACATAGGCCCAGGACAGCGATACGGCCAGTTCTTCGGAGGGCAGGTTGTCATACGGCTGTCGAAGTGCGACTACACCGTCGTAGTCCCCCGCCATTAGCATTCGTTCAGCATTGGCGCCCAACCGCCCGACCGCCTCGATTTCAGTGATGGCCCGGTGAATCCATTCAAGGGGAGTGCGGGTTACGTCCTCGTCCGAGACCTCCCTCGGGAGACTGAATGGAGTCAACATACGAAACGTGCTTTCTAAGTGGGAGAACGGTTGCTGCACGAAGGAAGGCGGGAAAATTCCGAGCCGCTGAGTAAGCACGACAAAGAAAGAGTCCGCATCCCAGCCATTAACAAAGTAGGCGAATTTTTCGCCTTTGAGGAGCTTCTCACTCACGTGCTGTGCCGGCTCGCTATCCTGATAACCCACCCAATATAGCCCATTGTCAAACCGATTGACTGCGGCCAAGTGTTCAAACACAGGGTCGTTCTCTCCGCTATAGCCCACCACTATCCAGACACGTCCACTGCCCGCGTCCTGGAATACCGGGCCGAGGCGCTCAGATTGCTCCTGGCACTCGACCGGGGTATTCATAAGAACGAAGCCAGTCCGCTGGCCGTGCAAGTGAAAAACTGCTTTGTCGGGGATGTCGGCAAGGTTCATGAATTGTGAGGCGGCGAAGTCATAAACGGCTGGGAACTCTCCGAGAAGGGCGCAGGCTCGCATGACGAGCGGATCAAAATTCGTGGTCAAGACTCGGTCCACATACCCGCCCTGTATCAAGCATGCAATGCCGATGTGAGCCCAATTGATCTTGGCGTTGTCCACGTACTCGGCAATGAGGTCGTGCCGCTCACCAAGCGTCAGCTCGGCCATGCATTGGGAGTATTTCTTCTCCTTCGCACGACGATAGGCTCGGGGGTACCGATTCTTGATTATCTGTACGAACTCGCCGGCGAGTGGTACGCCAGCCTTGACGGAACATCCCGCCCCGATCAATAGGCTGCAACTCCTATGCCGGAACTGGGCGTTCCGAACCGTGTCAACGATATCGTCGATGGTACGCCGAGAATCCAACCGCGCCTCCCTCGTACAGAACTGTGCCACATTATATAGCTCGGGACCAAGCTTTCATCTGCCGGATGGAAAGACTCAAGAGAACATGTCGGGCGGTGTCCGGTTTTCAGCCCCGCGCATTTTCGCGCTTGCGTCGCGGCGGGAGATGGCGTAGTGTCCCCGGGAGGCCGCAAGGGTGACCGCGATTGACACCATAAAAGCCCTTTCGAGGCTCGTGCCGACCAACTCCGCTACTTCCTGCGAGTTCGTGCAAAAGCCAGAGCGTGTGCGGTCAGCGATGCCGCGAAGTTGCGAAAGCCGATTTCAGCGGAGGGCTCGCTACAGTCGCCGCGCAGCTACCGTTGGGGCCTCGACAGCAAGTAGCGGGGCTCGTTATTACGTGGACCGATCGTAGATTTCGCGGCGATGCCCGAGCATGCGGACTATCAACGCTTTTTTCTCGCGATCAGGCTGATAAATTACTCGATAGTCGCCCACACGAAGCTTGAAGAGGCCCGCGAGCGGTCCAGACAGAGGCTCGGGTTTAATGGAGTCAAAATTCTCGGCAAGCCAGCGGAGTTTTTTCAACACACGGGCGGCAACCATCTCATCGAGGTCTTCAAATTCCTGGGCCGCTTGAGGGCGGAATTGGACCTGGTACATTTACCATTCCAGGCCCCGGCGGCGGGCCACTTCGGCCGCTGGAATATTCTCGCCATCTCTCCGAGGCTCCTGTAGGTCCTTGAGAAGGCGATCTCGAACCTCGGTCCGAATAGCCAAACCCGCGTCCGGATCGGCCAGCAACTCGCGTAACTTTTCCTCAACAACCTCGCCGATGAGGGCCTTCAGCTCTTCCGTAGAGAGGTCCTTGACCGTACGCATATTCTATCGCTCCGTCCCGATTATACACTTGAACCGTAGCTTCCATTATGAACTTTCCGCCCGACCGGTAACGTACACCTGATCGCCTCAGAATGTAATCGCCCGTCGGATTTTAGAGCCTCTCAGCGATGACGGGAGGCGCCCGTTCGCCCTGCCGTTGGGGCCTCGACAGCCGGAAAGGGCCGCCTTACCGACCGATGATTCCGACACCTTTCCGTCCACGCCTGCCTGGTCGCCGAAATCCGCTCCGGCCAGAAACGCACCTGCCTGGCTGGCGAGGGTATACACGGATTGCCACAGCAATTCCGCGAAGGGAAACCGCGTATTTTTGCCTCGTCGGGAGTCCGTCAGATGTCGTTCGATCAATTCTCCGAACCCGAGTCGCTCGTCAAGCTCACGCCCCAGGATCAGGCCGCCTTCGGAGGTGACGCGGGAACCTTGGAAATCGCCCTTGAGAGAGGGGTTGAAGGAGAGCTGAAAGGCCTGATTTTGTGTTTCATCCATTGGGTAGCGCCCTCCGGAGCGCCTTCATCGCGTTGATGCCCGCATGGATATTGCTGAGGGCGCCGATCCGAAGATTCGGAAGCAGCATTCAAATTGGAAATGAGAGATTATTGCGTGGCTCTTCGACAGGGCAGGCCGCGGAAGGATGAAAGCTGCTCGAAGGCGACTGTTACGCGGTCGCTCAACAACTGAACGATCCAGTACGCCGCTTCCGCATGCTGGTCCAGGAAACGCAGAAAATCCTTGCAGGTGATGAAGCCCGCCCGGCAGGGAAGCGCGGCCTCAGCCGTTTCTTCGTAGGCCTTGCCCAAAACCACCGCGCTGAGCCCCAAAATATCGCCGGGCAGAGCCTGCCCGATGGCGAGCTTGTCGTCGCTGTTATTGATGCAAAGCCTCACCCGGCCCGCATAAAGGATATAAATTCCCGCCGGTGACTGCCCTTGAACGAAAAATTCATATCCTTCCGGATAGATCTTTCTTGTCTGGAGGGCCTTCAAATCTGCAAGTGTCGCGGGAGACAGAACGTTTCCCGGATTCTTGACCTCGGAGGCCTCGTAAGCTTGGTGGAACATATCTTTCATGGACTTTCCCTGAATGCAGGCTACACAGCTTTCGAGCTGTCGGCAGTGATGCCTGTCACCGAGCGCGGTGCCTTCATTCACAAATTTTCCGCACCCTTGCTTCGCTTGCGCGCGCCCGTGATCCGCAACACAACGGCGCGCAGAATTCGCAAGCAGAGGGCTCGCGAGGCTTCCGGCTGCCCAACAAACATGTCGCCGCTCACTCAGATTCTCGGCTGAGCGGGAGATCGTTTGAACGGAAGCGTGAAACTGTGATTCGCTGGGTCAAGCTTTGGCCGCAACAGTTATGTACCTTTGTCGAAGAAGCCATCGAAGGTAGGATGGGTGTTTGAGATGGGCTAGCCCGGGAATCGAACGGCGCGGGTGGGGTAAATCATCGGCCGCTGGGGCGGACTCCCGGGCTGAAGCTCAATCTGGCGCTACTTTACCTTTAGAGCAGAGGCCGTGCAGTGCGCTGGGTCACACTCGTTCGTGACTTGCATCACACCAACCTTTTCCCCTGCGCTCCCTGGTCAAGTGTGGGATTCCAAGCCCTTGCCTAACAATCACTTGCCTCTGTAGAGAGGTCCTGAATCGTGTTGCAGGAAGGCATCGCGGGGATGTTCGATCACCCGGCATTCTAAGTTCCTAAGAAACTCTCGAGCGCCGCTTTGTCCTGGATAACCAGGGTTGATCCTTTCAGCTCCGCCATGTGCTTGCTTCGGAATTCGCCCAAGGTTCGCGTCACCGTCTCGCGGGAAGTGCCAATGATCTGGCCAATCTCTTCGTGGGTGAGGGTGAGTTTGACGCGAATGCCATTCCTGGTTTCCTGGCCCTTTTGGGACCACTCGAGCAGGAAGCGCGCCAGTTTCTCCGGCGCCGATTGCGACAACCCGAGCGAGCGGACCTGCTCGCAGGCGGTCTGATAACTGTTGCTCAACTGTTGCGCGGCGTGGATGGAAGCTTCTCCGTGTTCGCGCAGGAGGCGCAGAAAGTCGTCGCGCTTGATGAAGTTGACCTGGCAGGGCTCCAGGGTCTCCGCGGTGGCCTGGAAGGCCGTGTCCGATACCGTGGCATGTAAACCCAGCACCTCTCCCGGTTTGACGATTCTCAGAATCAGCGTCTTCCCCTCGCTCGAAGTCATGGAGAGCTTGATGCGCCCTTTGCAGAGCAGAAACACTCCCTGGGCTGACTGTCCTTCCACAAACAGCACGGCCCCCGCCGGATAGGCGGTGGTGAATTTGATCGCCTCAAAGGCCTTCAGCCCCGCCGGTGACAGGTCACAAAAGAAGCCTTCCAATTTTGAAGCGCACGTCTGGCAATCTTCTACCAGCTCCAAACCATAGGGCGACCGCATCTCATCCTCCGTTTCTTCCAGACTGGGCCCCGGCGCGCGCGATTTCGTCGATAATGTACCGCGTCATCAGTTGCGTCCCTTGGAGATAGACTCCCTTCCCCATCATGCGGGCCAGCAACCTTTTCCCTTCCGGGTCAATGTAGGTGACGTCGGACAGATTCACCGTTACCTGCTTGGAAGCCTCTGAGGAACGTTCCGTCCAACTGCGCTCCAGCTCGTCAACCCAAGGTCCAGACAGCTTGCCCTCCAGCTTCACCGTGGTCCCCTCGGGGTCCTCCTGGAAAGTAATTCTTAACATTATTGCACCGTCCTGAATGATTCAGCCTCGATTGCGGAGCCTAAGCCCTCGGGGTCGGCTGCAACTCCCGGCTCACCAATTTTTTGTACATGGCTGAACCCGTCACGTTCGCCAAGTCGTAAGAAAGGAAAGGAGGCGCAACTAAATCAAAGGCTCCGCTCTCCAGGGCTTCGAGATAAAGGTCAATATCCACCACCCGTGAAACGACGATGACCGGCAAATAATCATGGCTTTGTTGCGCCAGGCGCAGCACGTCTTCCCAGGTCCCGTCGGGAAGAGTCGTATCGGTAAAAACCATCTCCGCGGAGTCGGGCTGCTTGAGCAGGCGGGAAGCCTCCTGGCATGTATGAACGTGGCGGACCTCCATGCCCAAGCGCCTGAGAACCTGCCTAAGGGCGTCGGAGGGTTCATGCTGATCGTAAATCATGACGGTCTTGATCTTCTCGTCCATGGCGGCTTCCTCTCGTCTTACCTGGCCGGCTAGGCCCAACACTGTTCACTTTGGGCCATTGTGCGCTTTAAGTGCGGCCAATCCGGATGTCATGCTGAGCGAAGCGAAGCATCTGCTTGTAAATCGTCGTGGAAAAGCAGATTCTTCGCTTCGCTCAGAATGACGGGCGCTTGAA
>DATKQU010000060.1:0-8359 GCA_035532595.1 Terriglobia bacterium
GTCCATCGGGTGACAAATTGTCACAGCGGGTGGGCTTGATACAGAAAACGCTAACGGGTAAGGCGATCAGTCCTCGGGCAGGCGGTCAATGAGGTCGTCGATCTCTTCCACGATTGTGCTTGAGCGGATTCCGAGCATGGAGATTTCCGCGGCGTGTTCTGCCAGCGCGTCCCAGTACTCTTCCTGGCGGGGATCCAGGGAACGAATTTTCTTGACGAGTTTTTCGGTCTCGCCGAGCATTTCCTCGTATTCTTCCAACAGACGATTCAAGACCCGCGTATTGGGGAGAGCGGAGGTCTTAACCTTTGGCATGGTTACTTCTCCAATCGCTCCTCTAACTTTCTCACGGCTTCTCGCGCGATGTCAATTTCCCTTTCCCACTTCCCGATCAAACCCACGTCGGGCGCGTCCTTCCGAAGCTCGTTCTCGATCTTGATCATGTGTTTTTCGATAACTCGATGCTGGCCTCTGATCCGCTTGCGCAAGTCTTTGCTTCTTCCCATAGTACGCGGCTACCCCGTGCTCTTCATCCCGAAAGCGATGCCGCCCACGGTAATCTGGAGAAGGCGGTGAAGTTCCGGAGAGGGCCGGCGCGCGCGGCGCCACTTTTCGAGGAAGCGGATTTGCAGGAAGTTCAAAGGATCGACGTAAGGATTGCGCAAGCGAATCGACTCTTCAAGTACCGGCTGGCGCTCGAGAAGCCGCTTGGACTCGGTGATTTCGAGGACCCAGCGGACGGTGCGCTGATACTCCTCCTCGATGCGCCCGGAGATCTCCTGCCGCAAGCGCGCCGGCTGGCACAAGGCGTCATAGCGGCGCGCGATGTAGAGGTCGGTTTTGGCCAAGGAAGCTTCCGCGTTGTCGATGACCACGGCAAAGAAGGGCCAGTGGCGGTACATCGCCCGGAGCACCTCGAGCGCCTGGTCAGAGTGCTGCTCGATGAATATTTCCACCCCGTACCCCAGGCCGTACCAGGCGGGAATAAAGTGGCGAGACTGCGTCCAGGCAAACACCCAGGGAATGGCGCGGAGGTTGTTCAAGCCTTTGGCGCCCGAGCGCCGGCTGGGCCGGGAACCCAGGCGCAAATTCTCGATGAGGTCGATCGGAGTGGCCTGGCGGAAAAAGTCGATAAAGCCCGGCGTCCCGAAAACCAGCTGGCGGTAAAAATCGCTGCTGGCCCGGGCAATCTCCTCGGCGCAGGCTTCCCAGGACTCGAGTTGCTCCTGCGGTGGTTGGTCATCACGATGGAGCAGATGAGTGTCCAAAACCGAGGTGACCAGCTGCTCCAGATTCCTTTCAGCAATCTCCAGGTTGGCATATTTCAGCGAAATCACTTCTCCCTGTTCGGTGATCCGCATGCGGCCTCCGGGCGCCGCGTAGGGCTGAGCCTGGACGCTTCGATGGGATTGTCCCCCGCCGCGCCCGATGGTTCCTCCCTTGCCGTGAAACAGCCCCAGGCGCACGCGGTGTTTTTCCGCAACCTGCCACAGGCGCTTTTGGGCTTTGAACAGCGCCCAATTGGCCGCAAAATACCCGCCGTCCTTGACCGAGTCCGAATAACCCAGCATCACTTCCTGGAAGTTGCCGCGCGACCGCAGCAGGCGGCGGTAAACTCGATCCTTCAAGAGCCGTTCCAGAATTCCGGGCCCCGCTTCCAGGTCATCCAGGGTTTCAAAAAGCGGAATCGCATCCATGCTGGAGCGATACGTGCCGCTCCGATCGCATTGCACAAGCCCTGCCTGCCACCCGAGCAGGATCACGTCCCAGAGGTCCGCGGCCCGATGGGTCATGCTCAGAATATAGCGGTGCGAAGCATCCTCTCCGCAGCGGATCTGAATTTCTTTGAGAGCTTTGAATTCCTCCATGGTGCGCCGCGCCGCAGCGGACACCTTCACCCGGCCCGGAGAAGTTGACAGGAGAGAACGAATGGAGCGAATCCGCGCGTTCTCAGGTTCGGCGGGCAGATGCGCCGAGCGCAGGATTTCGTCCGCCGCCTGGCGCACCGGAACCTCGTGCTGGCGGAAATCCAGGCTGGCGGCGTGAAAGCCGAAGACCTGCACGGCAGCGCGCAGGCGCGCAGGACCCAGGGTGGCCAGTCGCGGGCTGGGATGTTCACGAAGGGCCTGCTCCAGAAGTTCGACATCGCCCTCGAATTCCTCCGGGCCGGTATAGGCGCCCCGGGCTCTTGCGGCAGTCTGTTCGAGCCGCCAGAGCATGATGCGGATCTTGCGACGGTAAAATTCGTGGGGCTGGTCAATCCCCTCGAAGATACGCGTGGCAGGAAAGCGCCGCATGTCCCGGGCAATCTGCTGGCGAATCCGGCTCTCCAGTCCCGGGTACGAGCACGGAAAAGAAATCAGCCCTAGAAAGCGTGACAGGTTCTTGCGATAGTAGCCGAGAATGCTATGTCTCAACCGCTCGGCGGCCTCCAGGCTGGTGCGGGGGGTGACGTTGGGATTTCCGTCGCGGTCCGTTCCCACCCATGACCCGAAGCGAATCACGGGGCGCACTCCCGCGAGGCTCGGAGCAACGCGGCCGAGCTCTTCCTTGAAGCGTTCGTTGAAAATGCCCGCCAGATCGTAAATGGTTCTCTCAAGAAAGACCAGGGAGTTTTCCACCTCGAGTTCCGGCGTCACGGGACGCTCGCGAACCTCTTCGGTCAGCCAGAGCGCCTCGATCCAGGGATCCACGGACTTTTCCACTGAGCGCTCCGAGGAATCCCCGAGGGCTTCGAGCGATTGGCCGATCCTCAGCAGGTGGTTGAAGACGCTCCGGCGCTTCGCTTCCGTGGGGTGCGCTGTCAGGACCGGTTCGATGCGCATGGAGCGCAGCAGGGGAGCTAACGCCTCGCTCGCCAGATGGTGCCGCGCCGCCGCGCTGAAGGTCTGGCGCAGCGACATCGGCGCGCCGCCTTCCTGCTTCTCGTAGGCCCGCAGCCGCCGCACCCGCTGCCGCTCTTCGCAGAGGTTCACCAGATGGAAAAAGAGGCTGAAGGCGTGCGCAACGTCCGAAGCGCGGGGCAAGGAAAGGCCGCGCACCTCGGCGTCGCAGGCTGCCAGCGCCGCAGGATCCGGATGCTGGCGGATTTGCTTCGACAAGCGCCGCAGAGTCTCAATGGCCTCAAAGGTTTTTCGTCCGCTCTGTTCCTCGACCAGCGCCCCCAGGCGGGTGGTTAAGAGGCGGACTTCCTGCCGCAGATTTTCGTCCATAAACGCCCCTCGATGAAGTTCCTTGCGAAAGGATCCGCGGTCGTCAGGCAGGCACGGCCAGCACGCTTTGCAAGGTCTTGCGCAGCGCCCCCAAATCCGCTTCCACTCGCCACCGTTGGCGGGTTTCCTGGGCCTCGGAGCGATGCCGCATGACGTAATCGGTGTCCTTCAATTGATGGCCCGTCAGGACCGCCACGATGTCCGCGTGCCGCTCAATCTTCCCGGCTCGCACCAGCTTTCTCACCCCGGCGATCGTCGCGGCGGAGGCCGGCTCGCACCCCACTCCATCCTCGGCCAGAACCGCCTTGGCTTCAAAGATTTCCTGGTCCGTGACGCATTCACAAAATCCGCCGGTCCATTCCAGCACCCGCCGCGCTTTCTTCCAGTTGGCCGGGTGGCCGATGCGGATGGCGGTCGCTTCCGTCTCAGGATTCTCGACCGGAAGCAATTCTTGGGAACCGGCGGCGAGAGTCCGGAAAAAGGGATTCGCTCCGGCCGCCTGAATCACCACAACCCGCGGAACTTTCTCAATAAAGCCCAGCTCCTTCAACTCCCGCAGCCCCTTGCCGATCGCCGAAGCGTTCCCCAGATTCCCGCCCGGCACCACGATATAGTCGGGCGGCTGCCAGGCGCGTTGCTCCAGCATTTCGGCCACAATGGTCTTTTGTCCTTCAATCCGAAACGGGTTGATGGAGTTCACCAGGTAAAAGTCCATTTCCGCTGCGACTTGGCGGAGCAGGGAAAAAGCCTGGTCGAAGGTATCGCCGATCTCGATCACCAAGGCTCCAAAATCGAGGGCTTGGGCAAGCTTGGCGGCGGAGATCTGGCGGTAGGGCACAAAAAGGATCGCCTTCATCCCCGCCCGCCCCGCATACGCGGCCATGGAAGAGGAAGTATTCCCCGTGGAAGCGCAGGCGACAATGCGCGCCCCAAGCGAGGCCGCGCGCGTTATGCACGCGGTCATCCCCAAGTCTTTGAACGAACCGGTGGGATTCGTTCCCTGATGCTTGATCGTCAGGTGCACAGGCCCGGCCCACCAGCCCGCGCGCCGGGTTCCGACCAAGGGAGTGGAGCCTTCAGAGAGAGAAATGACGCGATCCTCGGGCTTCACAAATGGCAACAATTCACGGAAGCGCCACACCCCGCTGCGGTCAATCGGCTCGCCGCTCAAGCGGCGTTGGTGCCAGGCCGAACGCAAGGTCTCCGCGTCAAAAGCGTCAAACTCATATTTGACTTCGAGCAAGCCCCCGCAATACGTACACAGGTGCGCGTTTCTCTTGGGGTCCTGCTTTCGGCCGCAAGCTTCCTCAATGCATTGGGAATAGGTTGACGCCATATCGACATCTCAGGCGGGCCGCGGAACTTTTTCCGTCTGAGGATTTCTTCCCAGCCGCGCTATAGATGAAATTCTTCGTGGACGGCTTGGACGGCTGCCTTCATGTCAGAGGCCTTGACAGCGAAGGAGATGCTCAGCTCGGACGAGCCCTGGGCAATCGCGATGACATTAATGCCCTGCCCGCCTAAGGCTCCAAAGGCACGCCCCGCAATCCCGGGAGTCCCTTTCATGTTCTCGCCCACGGTCACCACGATGGCGATCTTGGGCATGACCTCCAGGCCCCCAACGTAGTCGTGCAACATCTCAAGTTCAAAACTCTTTTCCAGCCGCTCCTTGACGCGCCGAAAATCGGCGTGATGCACAGCAAAAGACAAGACGTTGTCGGCCGACGATTGGGTGACCATCAGCGTGGAAACGTTCTCAAGCGAGAGCCCCTCAAAAACCCGTGCGGCCAGTTGGGGAAAGCTCAAGGTGTTCTTGCTGCTCAGGGTAATCAAATCCGCGTCTTTGACCGAGGTAATGGCCTTGATCCCGCGATGGCCATTGCTGGGAGTCGCGACAATCTTGGTTCCCGGGCAAGCGGGATTAAAACTGTTCTTGATCCAGACCGGGATCCGCTTGTTCATCACCGGCTGAATCGTCTTGGGGTGCAAGACCTTGGCCCCAAAGAAAGAAAGCTCAATGGCTTCACGGTAGGAAATCTCCGGCAGGATGCGCGCTTCCGGGACCAGGCGCGGGTCCGCGGTCATCACGCCGTCCACGTCGGTCCAGATCCAAACCTCATCCGCTTCCACCGCCGCTCCGATGATGGTGGCGCTGTAATCCGAGCCCCCGCGTCCCAGAGTCGTGCAGACGCCTTCGCGGGTCCCGCCGCGAAAACCCGTGATGACCGGAATGACACCGCGGCGCCGAAGGGGGACAAGGCGCTGGTGGGCTTTGGCATTCGTTTCCTCAAAAAGCGGTGACGCATTGCCGAAGTTATCGTTGGTAACGATCAGATCCATGGCGTCCAGCGCCTCGGCATCTAATCCGCGGGATCGCAGGATGGCCGCCATGGTGGTCGCCGACATCACTTCGCCCAGGCTGGAAAGCGTGTCCATGCCCCGCGGCGTGACTTCCCGCACCAGCGTGAATCCCGAACACAAATCCTCAAAGTGCTTCACCTGCTCCGCCAAGCGCGGCAGCACGGCAACCTGTTCGCTGGCAGAGAGCAAGTGGTCGGCAACCTCACGGTGGCGGTGAGCAAGCTCCTGGCGGGTTCCTTTCCACTGCGTCTCGACTCCCTGGCTGGCCGCGTTGGCAGCGCGCACCAGCATGTCCGTCACGCCTCCCATGGCCGAAACCACCACCGCCAAGTCGGCCGTCTGCGAGTGTTCCTGCAGGATCTCTGCCACGTTCTGCATGCGTTCAGCGTTGCCGAGGGATGTCCCGCCGAACTTCATAACGATGAGCGGCCGCTTACCCTTGCTTGAGCTTTGAACTTCCTTCGCCATTTCTCAACCACCAAATAAACAAAAAACCCTTCGCGCACGAACTGGGGCTTGATGCTCCTCAAGCCCCTATCGCGTTTTGGACTTCGTCGCACTGACGGGGCTGGAAGCAGAAGTTTTTGTTGATTCTTGGACGACTTGCAAGAAGACCTTTGCAGGCAACGACAGGTAACGATCCCGGCGGTAAATCAGGCCCAACTCCCGATAAATCTTCTGGCCTTCCAGGGGAATCAGCTTGAGCAGGCCCGCCGCCACTTCCGGCTGAGCGTAAGTCCGGGAAATGAGAGAGATCCCCAAACCCGCGCCCACAAATTTCTTTTGGGTCTCGACGCTGGCCATCTCCATGGAGATTTGCAGTTGGCCGCGATAATCACGTAGCAGCCGGTCAATGACCACCCGGGTATGTCCTGTCTTGGGGAGGATCAGAGGATGCTGGGCCACCTCCTCGACCGTTACGCTGCGCCTCTTCGCGAGCGGATGATTCTTCGGAACCACCACCTGAACCTCGTCGCGAAAAACCGGCAGGATCTCGATGTTGCTGGCCGATTGCGGAAGCGTCACGATGCCCAGATCCACCGCGCCTTCTTGAACTTTCTGAAGAATTTTATGGCTGAAGTTCCGGTAGATGCTGATCTGGACCAGCGGATAGAGCTGGCGAAATTGGGCAAAAGTCTTCGGCAAGACGTAAAGGCACGTTGCCTCGTTCGCCCCGATATAAAGCTTGCCGCGGGGAGTCAGGTTAAGCTCGGCGATGGCTTGCAGAGCTTCCGTATGAAGTCCCAGGATTTTCTCCGCATAGCGATGGAGAATTTCGCCCGCCGGCGTCAAGAGAACCTTTTTCCCGCTGCGGTCAAAGAGTTTTTCACCGCACTCCTGTTCGAGCAGGCGCACCTGAGCGCTGATCGCCGGCTGCGTTCGATAGATCTTCTCGGCCGCGCGGGAAAAGCTCTGCAGCTTTGCGACCTCAAGAAAGCTGGCTAACTGGTCATAGTCCATAAAGAAAGGTTTCCATCCTCCACAAACAGTCTATTTTACTCCACTTGCAGCGCTTCGAGCGCGGTAAAATAGAGTTTGCCCGCTAACCCGTTATAACCCTGCCAATTTGCTAATCGGAAGACCCGGCATCCATTCTCAGAATATCCCGCCTGTTAAGGATTCGCCCGCGGATGCGAATACGCCTCATTTGACATCTTCGCCCAACCCTGCCTAACATTCCACAAGAGGTTGAAATGATCCAGCGGCGAAACTGCCTGGCGGCCGCATGCGCAGTGGTTGTTGTCTTATGCACTTTATGTTCGGTGCCGCAACTCTTTTCGCAGGATGGGAAGCAGGATATCATCCAGCAGATCGGCTGGGAAATTGACACCGGGCGAATCGACGCCGCGCTGGCCCACGCTCAGGAGGGAATCGCGCAATACCCGGGGTCTTCCATCCTGATGCACTTGCTGGGGGTGGCCGAATCGAAGAAGGGATTGCAGAAGGAGGCTCGCCAGAGTTTCCAGAGCGCCATCCACCTTGATCCTACAATCCCCCAGAACTATTACGACCTCGCCGTTCTGGATATGCAGGCGGGCAACACCCTCGAAGCGACGGATATGCTGGAGACTTACCTCCGCGTCATCCCCCAGAACGGGAAGGCCCATCTCCTCCTGGGATTGGCCTACCAAAAGCAGAAACAAGACGACCGTGCCGTTGAGCAATTCAAGCAGGCGGTCAACCTTTTCCCCGATCTGCCCTTGGCGCACTACTATCTGGGAACCGCCTATGAAGACCAGGGGAACCCCAAAGCCGCCGTTGAGGAGTTCAAGAAAGAACTCAGCGCTAATCCTCGTTTCTACGACATCTACTGGCAGGCGGGAGATATTGAACTCGCCCAGCAGGACTTTAAATCGGCGGAAGACTTCTTTCGCCGGGGCATCGCGCTAAGACCGCTCCGCTATGAAGCCCGCTACGGATTGGCCAAGGTGTTTCTCGAACGCCAAGAGTTGCCGCAGGCGGCTTCGGAGCTTGAGATGGTGATCGCTCTCGAGCCTCAAGATATTGAAGCCCATTCCCTGCTGGCCCGGGTATACGAGAAAATGGGGAAAACGACGGAGGCAAGGCGGGAGGACTTAGTGGTTGAAACACTGCGGGCCGCAAGCACCGCCAGCCAGCCCGGCGATCCTCAGCACTGAATGATTTTGACCGCGAGCCCGGCGTGGCCTCACGCGCCCGGCACAGGGTTCGAAGACCCTCTGAAAAATGTGCAGGGCGGCAAGAAAAGAGATGGTGGCCCAACCTGCAAGCGTGTGGAAGCACCTTCAAGGACTGCTGGTGGCCGGCCT
>DATKQU010000061.1:0-36354 GCA_035532595.1 Terriglobia bacterium
CATGATTCGCCGGCGGAAGGGCAAGATGGTATTCATGGCCTCCACCAACAGTTGGGATGCGGAAGCCGAATTGGCGCCGTACAACGCTTCGAAGGCGGGGCTGTTTTTGCTGGCCAAGACCCTGGCGCGTGAGTTGGGACCCTGCGGCATTAACTCGAATGCCGTGGGGCCGGGGCTGATTCGGACCCGCTTGACGGAGCCGGTTATCAAAGACAAGAAATTTATCGGCAGGTACAAGAACCTGATACCGGCGGGGCGGTTCGGGCAGCCGGAAGATGTTGCCGGTCCCGCCACCTTTCTGGCTTCCCGGGACGCCGATTACGTCAACGGGATCCTGATGTTTGTGGACGGAGGTCAACTGGCCTGAAACCTTCCTTCCATCGGCTGTTCAATTCTCGATTGCAAAGTGTCGCCATCTTTCAGCAGAGGAGTTGCCATGCGTAAAGTGGTTCGAAGCAAGAAAGTGCCCCAGCCTCGTGGTCCTTATTCTCCCGCGATTATTGCCGGCGGTTTTGTTTTCGTGGCCGGCCAAGGCCCCGTAAATCCCGCCACGGACGAACTGGAATTGGGAGATATTCGTTCCGAAACCCGGCGCACGCTCGAAAACGTCCGGGTAATTCTCGAAGCTGCCGGAAGCTCTCTCCGCGATGTGGTACGGGTGGGAGTTTTTCTTTCCAACATGAAAGATTTCGCTGCCATGAATGAGGTATACCGGGAGTTCTTCCCGAAAGATCAACCGGCCCGCACGACGGTGGGAGTTGACATGCCCAAAATCAAAGTCGAAATCGATTGCATCGCCCAAGTGCGCAAATCGCGCCGGCGAAAATGAGTCCGAGGAATCCATGGATTATCAGGAACTGTCCACTCCGGCCTTAACGATTGACCTGGACGTCCTCGCACGCAACCTCGACCGGATGGCCGCCTATTGCCGGGAGCAGGGGCTTGGCTTGCGTCCCCACACCAAGACCCACAAGACCCCGGAAGTGGCGCGCCTGCAAGTGGAGCGCGGCGCCGCCGGCCTGACGGTCGCGAAGGTAGGCGAGGCGGAAGTGATGGCGGCAGCAGGACTGGATCGGATTCTGGTGGCTTATCCTGTCTGGGGCCGTGAGAAATTCCGCCGCCTCGCGGTCCTGGCGCGCGACCGCGAGATTTTGATATCGCTCGATAACGAAGCCACCGCGCGGGAGCTTTCCAGCGCCGCCGGCTCTCTGGATACCACCGTCGGTGTTCTGGTGGAGTTTGATGCGGGCCTGCATCGCTGCGGCTTGCCGCCCGGCCCGGAATGCGTTGCACTGGCGCAAGCAATTGAGAAGCTTCCAGGCTTGAAATTTCGGGGAGTAATGACCTTTCCGGGCAACATCTGGGGCGACGCGGAAGAACGGAAGAAGGAAGCGAAACAGGTGGCGGCCAAATTTGAATCGGTCATGGAGGCCTTCCGCAAAGCGAGCGTGGAAGTGGAAATCGTCTCAGGAGGCTCGACGCCTTCCGCGCTCCTGTCCCACCAAATTCCCGGCCTGACGGAAATTCGGCCCGGGACCTACGCGTACAACGATAGGAATACTTATGAGCAGGGTTGCTGCGGGCTCGAGGACTGCGCGGCCAAGGTGGTGACCACGGTTGTTTCCACGGCGGTTCCCGGACGCGCCATGATCGATGCGGGCTCGAAAACGCTCTCATCCGATACCCTGCACGCCGGGCCCGCGACAGGGTACGGATACGTCGTCGAAGCCCCTGACGCGCCCCTCATCAAGCTGAATGAAGAACACGGATATCTTGACACCACGCGTTCCTCCCATGCTTTCCGCGTGGGGGAAATTCTGACCGTAATCCCCAACCACGTCTGCACCTGTGTCAACCTGCACGACGAAGTGTTTCTCCTCCGCGATGGAGAAGTGCAAGGCAGTTGGCGGGTGGCGGCGCGAGGCAAGATCCGCTAGTGTCATGCAACATTAGTTCGTTGATAAAACGGCGTACGTGTCGGTGTCATTCCGAGGGCCGATGTTTTTGACCGGCCCGAGGAATCTGCTTTTCCTCTGTACCGGCGAGCAGGCGGCGAGCATAGCTCGCCGGTACAACCAATAGCAGATTCCTCGCGGGGTTTATCCCGAGCCAAAAGCAGATTCCTCGCGGAGTTTACCCTGAGCCCCTTCGCTGTGCTCAGGGCCGTTCGCAAGCGGAAGGGCGAACGGGCTCGGAATGACAGGGCGAGGGGCTCGGAATGACATTTAACTTACGTAACGAATTGATGAGTCAGCACACTAGTTTTTTGAAAGATCGAAAGTTATAACTGTATTGCCATAAGCGCCCGGGTTCAGTGGCATAATGAGGTTGTTAGCTGCCAAAATTCAGATCATCGCCCCTGGTTCGGATCGAATCTGAGTTTTTCATAGCTCACACAACTTTAAGGTAAGCGCCCGCCCAAAATCGGCAAGAAATGGGACTCAATGAAACCAAAAAGTAAAAAAGAAGATCATCTCGGGCCCATCAGCCCCTTTACGCTAGGGAGCGTCTTTATCGAGGCCGCCACGAAGCTGGCATGGATCGAGGAGGAACAGGAAGAACGCCAGCGACGATACTTCATTACCTCCAAGGGCTTCGAAGAGATGGCAAAACTTGGGATGGACCTGGAAAAAGTCCTCCACCAGTACCGGCCGCTGGCCTCAAGCCCGGAAGGCCAAGCTCCGGCCCGCCCACACCGCCATCGCCATCCTCGGCGACACTAAGCGACGTGTGCGCCCAAGTAGACCGGTCCTGGAAGGCCGCAGATGAATCTTAGGCTCTGGGAGATTTGATATTTCCGGATTCGAGCGCGGTGATCTCCAGCCAGAGAAGTCACTCGTGCGGGCGGCTCTTGATTCCGCGTTTCGAGCCGCAGTTCCCCACCGGGGCCGCGGCGTGCAACGGAAATCCTGAACCGGTGGCTCGCCGGCATTTCAGGCCGGCGATGTAGGCTCTCCCGCCGAAGGAAACCGGGAAACGGCTTGCAATTGGCCGTCTCTTTCAGCTAGCTTCAAAGCATGGCCGGGAATGTCGGTACCGACTCTCGTCGATCTGAACGGAAACCCTTAAGGAAAGCCGTCGTGCTGGTGGTTGAGATGGGGATGGAAACCAGCTCCCACGAGGCCAGCACGCTCGACCTCTCCCGGCATGGCGCCAGGGTGCAGGTAAACGCCAAGCTGAAGCCGGGCCAGGTTCTCCATCTGATCCGGCCCGAAAATCCGGATGACACGGTGCGCTGTATGGTGGTATGGACGGCGGACGTCAGCTCCGACACAAAAGGCGAAGCCGGACTCGAATTCCTCAAGCCGTACTCTTTACCCTTGGAATCCTAGCGCGCTCACAGTCAACCTTGCGGAAGGACTCTAGGCCTCCTGGCGGTGGCGGCGCGGGCGCTTATTGATCTCGAGGATCTTCTTGCGCACCCGGATCGACTTCGGCGTGACCTCGACGTATTCATCCTCGGCGATGAACTCCATGGCCAGCTCAAGGTTGAGGGGCCGCGCGGGCACCAGACGAATGGCCTCATCCGCCACCGAGGCGCGCATGTTGGTCTGCTTCTTCTCTTTGACCACGTTCACATCCATATCATCCCAGCGCGCATTTTCACCGGTGACCATCCCTTCGTAGACCTCGACGCCCGGCCCCACAAACAGTTCGCCGCGCTCCTGCAGGTTGAACAAGGCGTACGCCGTGGTGCGTCCCGCCCGGTCGGCGATCAACGAGCCGGTCAGGCGCCGGCCAATCTCCCCCTGCCAGTCGCTATAGCCATCGAAGAGCGTATTCATCACCGCCGTGCCGCGCGTATCCTTCAGAATCTCGCTGCGCAGCCCGATCAGACCCCGCGAAGGAATCACGAACTCCAGCCGCACCCGGCCGCCGGGCCTTCCGTGCCCCACCATCTTGGTGTTGATGCCCTTGCGGACGCCGATCTTCTGCATCAGCACGCCCACGAACTCCGCCGGGCAATCGAGAATCAACTGCTCGACCGGCTCCTGCACTTTCCCGTCAACTTCGCGGGTAACGATCTCGGGCTTGCCCACCGCAAGTTCGTAGCCTTCCCGCCGCATCGTTTCGATGAGGATGGCGAGTTGCAGCTCACCCCGCCCCAGGACCTTGAACGACTCCGTGGTTTCGGCGTCTTCCACGCGCAGGGCAACGTTGGTCAGCAGTTCCTTCTGGAGGCGCTCGCGAAGGTGCCGCGAGGTGACGTAGGTTCCTTCGCGTCCGGAGAAGGGTGCGGTGTTCACGGTAAACACCATGGAAATGGTCGGCTCGTCCACCGGCACGTGCACGAGCGCCCGCGGTGCTTCCAGACAAGTCACCGTCTCGCCGATCGTGATGCCTTCCACGCCGGCGACGGCCACGATCTCGCCTGCTTCGGCGCGCTCCGCGTCAATGCGTTCCAGGCCCTCGAAACTGTAGAGCTTGGTGATGCGGGTCTTCTGGGTCGTGCCGTCCAGCTTGACGATGGCAACGTCGTCGCCCCTCGTGAGCGTGCCGGAAAAGATGCGCCCGATGGCAAGCCGCCCGTGATACTCGCTGTAATCCAGGTTCACCACCAGCAGTTGCAAGACTTCCGCCGCATCGCCTCCCGGAACCGGAATATGCTTCAGAATCGCCTCGAAAAGCGGTTGCAGAGTCTCTGACGGATCGTCCAGCGAGGTCTTGGCAATCCCGCGGCGGGCGTTGGCGTAAAGGATGGGAAACTCGAGTTGCTCCTCGGTGGCGTCGAGATCGATGAAGAGATCGTAAATCTCGTTGATCACTTCCTGCGGACGCGCGTCGGAGCGGTCAATCTTGTTGACCAACACAATCGGCACTAACTTTGCTTCGAGCGCCTTGCGCAGCACGTAGCGCGTCTGCGGCAGCGGCCCTTCGCTCGCGTCCACCAGGAGCAGCACGCCGTCCACCAGCCTCAGGGCGCGTTCCACCTCGCCGCCGAAATCGCTGTGCCCCGGAGTGTCCACGATGTTGATCTTGACGCCGTGGTAGAAGACCGCGGTGTTCTTGGCCAGGATCGTGATGCCGCGCTCGCGCTCGAGCTCGTTGGAATCCATCACCCGATCGATGATTTCCTGGTTGGCTTTGAAGATCCCGCTTTGCCCCAGCATGGCGTCCACCAGCGTGGTCTTGCCGTGATCGACGTGCGCGATGATGGCAATGTTGCGAATTGGTTTGGTCATAGATTTCCAGTCAAACCACCCACCTCTGCCCCCTTCGCCGAACCAAGTGGGATGGTGAAGATCTTGCGAGACAGGCCCGGCAGTCCGCGGCCCAAAAGCGTCAAGGAAGAAAGCTTGGCTCGAAGCACGACGTTGACGGCTGAAACGCTGTGGGAAGTCCCAACTCTTATGTTAAGGCATAACCATGAAATCTGGATACAACGATCTTGGGGAACGCCATGCTTGCGAGTAAAGTCTGAAGCACAGCGCAAGCTATGGTGGGCAAATGCATGGATTGGCCAACCTCGCCGCGCGTTGGATGGTCGAGCGCGAGCAGCGCGTAATTTTTACCCGGTGTGCAGGAGTGACACACAATTGCCGATTTTGTCGATTTCCAGCGCCTTTGAGTTATCGTAACATGCTGATACAAAATAACTTATGTGTTTTCGATGTTTTCCGCCCCAAAATCCCATGCGTCCCATTTCGAGGGCTTGGCCGCAGCTTATAGACCATTATACTAGCCTATTATCCTTGCTAATAACGCCCTGCGGATAAGCGGCCTGCAAGCCAAATTATAAATCCGGATTGATGAGTTATGGCGCGCCGCGGCTTCAGGTTGACACGCTCCCTTGTGTGGTACAAAATCTCCGGCAGATTACGCTTACGCACGACGAGCAATCTGATCGGCCAGGCCCGGGACATCCTCCACAGGCCTCGGCCCAGCAAGACGAAGTTGATCGCCGCGGCCCATCGGTTGTTTGATTGGCTGCGGGTTTATTTTGTATCAACGCTCTCACGGTCCGAAAGGCGCTGACTGCGGCGACGAAAATCCGGCGGACGCGTTCCACCACGACAGCCATCAACGCAGCCGCGGGCGCGTTGCGGCGCGTATCCGCGTCCACGTCTGGTGTATTGATTGATTGGCCGAGGAAGAGCTTAGAATTCAGAGGGAGGTGAATGACCCATGAGATGGCCAGCTTTGCATGATCTGAAATGGACCCCGGCAGAGAAGCGTGCGGCGCGCAAGGCTTTCGACGCCGCGTATGAGAAGGAATGCCGGGCCGTCCGCGCCAAAGTGGTGCAGATGCTCGAAGATCCGCACGATGTCCGGCAGATTTGGCGAATCCATGATTACCTTACCGAGCAGCGCCGGGACACGGACCTGAAATACGATTACCGGTACTCCGTTCCGATTTTCGTCTTTGCGACTTTGCTGCGCGAAGGCTGGCTGACAGAGGACGAGTTGAGCGGCGTCGGAGAAAATAAAATCGAGATGATCAAAAATGCGGCCAGCTTTGAATGAATGCAGGCTGCGCCGTGTTGTTTTTGAACTCTGCGCGGGGGGCGCATGCATGCCGTTGTTTGGCATGTGTGCGATGGCGCGCTTTGCGCTCTCTGTGCCTCGCCAGCCTTAACTCAGAGTCACAGAGCACCTCCGTGACCTCTGGGTTGAAGCTTTTCAGGCCACTGAGGACACGGAGAAAGCGCCCCCTGGCGGCATAAAGCTGCCAACGTTGCGGGTTTACCCTGCCAGAAAATCCGGCGATCATAGATCGCCGCTACAGGTGGCGGCGAATGCAACTGGAGGTATCGATGGAAACCTCGAAGAAACCTGTCAATCACTCGCTGATTTCGCGGCGGCGATTCATTCAGGGAACCCTCGCCGCCGGAGCGGTGATGGGCGCGGTGGCAAACTCCGAAGCGGATGCGGGCGGGCGGCAGAATCTCTCCCTGGACGGGATGTGGAAGTTGTATTTCGACCGCCAGGGCCGCTGGGCCAAGCACGGCTGGATCGCCGACTTCCTTGCGGACACGCCGCGGCAGGTTCAAATTCCCTGGGATGAGATGCGAGCCGCCATGGAAGCGAACGCCATCGACTTTCCCGTTCCCGCCACGTGGGAAGAATACCGCCCGGACACCCTGGGCGAAGGCTGGTACTGGCGGGAAGTTGCTCTGCCGGAATCCGAGTTTCCGCGCGCGGTGCGGCTGCGCTTCAACGCCGTGCGTTACGGCGCGGAAGTTTTTTGGGACGGGAAGCGCGTCGCGCTCTATCTGGGAGGATTTACGCCCTTCACCATGGACCTGACTTCGCTCGCGAAGCCCGGCACGCGCCACCAGCTCGCCGTGCACGTGGTCAATCCGGGCGGAGGTTTTGCGGGCAACTGGCAGACCCTTTTCTTCGAGAACATCCAGATTCCGCAGTCGCACAACTTTGGGGGCATTTGGCAGCCAGTCGAGCTGCTGATGACGAGCCGGGTCTTTATCGAGGATATTTTCGTCGAGCCGCGCGTCAGCCAGAAAGCGGCGCTGGCTCACCTCACCGTCAGCAATCACACTTCCCAGGAGCAGACTGTCACGTTGGACGCGCGCGCCGTGCTGCGCCGTTCTTCTCATGCCGGAAAAACCCGGATGACCGCAGTAACAATTCCCGCGCAGCAGAAATTGACCGTGCCGATGCTTGTGGCGCTCGACCCGCTGGTGCTTTGGGAGCCCTCGAACCCCGCGCGCTATCGCCTGGATGTCAGTCTGCGGGGTTCTTCTCCTGCCCTCGAAGACGCTCACGCGACGATGTTCGGGATGCGCCAGTTCACGGTGGAAGGGCGATTCTTTTATCTCAACGGGCGCAAGTTTATGGTGAAGTCCACCATCAATCACCAGTATTATCCCGTCACCGTGGGCTACCCGCCCACCCCGGAATTCGCCCGGAAGGAAGTGGAGGTCGCGCTCCAGTCCGGGCTCAACATGATGCACATCCACCGCCAGATCGGGCATCCGGAGCTGATCGAGTGGGCCGATGAGTTGGGCCTCCTGCTTTACGAAGAGCCCGGCGGCGTGATCTTCGATGAGAGCCAGCACCTGGATTATCCCGGCATCAAACTCCTGCTGCGCCAGCTTTCCGATCTCATCGTGCGGGACCGCAATCATGCGGCGATCGTGGCCTGGGGGATGTCGAATGAAAACATCCTCGATCCTAGCGTGATCACGCACATGATGCAGCGGACGCGCGCGCTCGATCCCACGCGCGTCGTGTGCGACAACTCAGGCCGCGGCCTCCACATGCTGCATCCTTATCAAAAAAAACCGAGCCCCTGGCGGGACCTGCACGATTACCCGCCCGCACCCATTGAGGCTGCCACGTATGAAAGCATGAACCAGTTTGGACGCCCGCCCGATTACGCCTTCCGGCGCGAAGACCGGGTCGAGGCGCTGCCGCGCATGCCCGAAGAAGGCCCGCAAATCATCGGTGAATTTGGCTACGGAGGCCTTCCGGATTTTCCTGCTTCGGTCAAAGAATTTGAAGCGACGGGGAAACCGAGCGTGGAAGGCGCCATCTGGCATCGCTCGCTCGAAAACCTCGAAGCCGGATTCAAGAAGTACGATCTCGAGCCGGTCTTTGGAAGCGTCTCGGAATTCTGCCGGCACACCGATGAAATTCACGCCGACGCGCAGGCGGAGATGCTCCAGGCGCTGCGCACCAATCCCTACAACAGCGGCTATGCGGTTTCCTGCTTCCACGATCTCGCCATCTGGTACTGCGGGATCACCAACATTTTTCGCGACCCGAAGCCCGTAAGCCGCCGGCTCGCCAAAGTCAACGCCCCGCTGTTCCCCGCCCTGGAGGCCGAACCTTCTCCCGCCCGCACCGGTCAAGAGATAACGATTCGGTGCGTCCTGGTGAACGAAGATGTGTTAAAGGGTCCCGCCACGCTCTCCGTGACCGTCACCGGGCCCGCGGGAGAGAAAGTGCTCGCGGATACCAAACACCTGACGCTCGCGCCCGAGAAAGGCTACGTCGCGCCGGTCTTTGAAAAATCTTTGATCCTGGGCGGCGCGAGCGGCCACTACTTGATCCGGGCGGAGGTGGAAGGAAGTAACGGCAAGAGGGCCGTGAACGAACGCCGCTTGCTGGCGCTCAATCCTCGCGACAACCATTGGCCTACTTCCTCCGTGCTCCTCTACGATCCCGACCACAACATCCTCCCTTTCTTCGCGCACCGGAACGTTTCTTATGAATTGTGGTCGCCGCAGGCGGAAGCGAACGGCCGGCCGATTCTGGTGAGCGACATCCAGAAGTGGAATTACGCCGAACATTGGGAAGAGAGGCTGAGAGACCTGCGAGCCATCCTGGCGGCGTGCCGCGCGGGATCGACCGTGGGCTTCCTGATGGAGTCAGGCGACGGCGGCATCATCAACCTGCTGAAGGAATTGAAAGTTCTTTCCGGGCCGCTGCGCGTGGTCGGCAGCACGGGAAGCTTCCGCGGCGATTTCCATTACGTCAAGCCGCATCCCATTTTCGCGGGGCTGCCCGTCAACACCTGCATGGGATGCGACTACCGTAACGTGATCGCGCGGGTTTCCATGGACGGCTTCGAGGGCGACACGATTGCCGGCTGCAATGAAAACGCTTACTGGTGGGGCACCGACGTGGGCGTGATTTCAATGGGCTCTGGAGCGGCGGTGATTTCTACCCTGAGGCTTTCCTCGAGCCTCTTGACCGACGCGGTCGCGGAACGGATTCTCGCCAACCTCTGCTCCTGGAAACCCCGCTGATGGCCCGTCGCATTGAGCGCGGCCGGTCTTGGAGCGCCCTGGTTATGGGCGGCACCGGCCTCAATCTGAAATTCACCCGTTGATTTTGCCATGCCCGGAAGCCATTGAGCGCCAGCTGAGGGCGCAGAAGAGACGCGTCTGAAACGCCGCTTACTTTGTATACTTCCGGTAAAGTTTTAAAAATTGCTTTCCCATGGCGCGGTAGCGTTGCTCGGTGCGAGATTTCAATTTGTTCGTCCCCGGGCGGCCGAGATCTTCGAACTGTTCGCGGTGCAATCTGGTCATATCGAGCAACTCTTTTCGCGACGCCTTGTGAAGAATGGCCATAAAGAAGAAATGATAAGGCTCCGTAATGGCTCTACAAACCCGCAGAAGGTATTCTTTGCCGTTGGCGCGCCAAATCCGCTCATGAAAGGCAAGGTCGGCTTTGCGAAACGCTTCCAGGTCTTTCTTTCTCGAAGCCCATTCCATTTCACGAATATTCTTGCTGAGCACGGCAAGGTCGCTCTTCTTGAGGTTCTTCTTGGCTTGTTCGACCGCGAGTCCCTCGCAGAGGCCGCGAAAAGTATAAATGTCCCGGATTTCATCCGCCGACGGCTCCGAGCTGACATACCTTTTCCGACGGCTCTCCCTCAGCACTCCGAGCGACAGCAATTGCTGAAAAGCTTCACGCACGGAAGTGCGGCTCACCCCCGTCATGCGGCAGATCTGCCCTTCCGTGATCCGCTGTCCTGGCTTCAACTTTCCACTGATGATGGCGAAATGAATCCCTTCGACAAGCTCCTGACACAACGAAGGGTGCTGGAGCTCGGTGAAAATCCCCGCCGTCGACGAATCGGAAGAAAAAGGCTCTCGCTTCCCCATAACGCGGTCTCTTATCTGGTTTCCTTCAGTCAGCGGGACTCTGTGCCCCAAGTGCACAATATGAAAGAATCTATCAGGTCTCTATAAAAAGCAAATCAATAAGAATCGAGCCGCCTCATAAAAATAATCGCGGCGGCGCCCAACGCCTGCACGGCGGAGCGCCGGGAGACCGGCCAACCCGCCCAGGGTAACACGAACCGGAAGTCATAATGTAATACAATCATACCGTTTCTGCTTGACACGGCCCAGGCGCGGAGGTATAGTCCGCAGCCAAGTAGCGGGGCTCGACATGACGGCTGGGCCGAAAGTCAGCGGGACAAGCCGCGGCTTTCTGGCCAGGGTTCGTGCAATATCCCCCCGGCCGGTTGCGTCGAATGCGGCGCTGGGTCAACGTCAGCCCGGCGGCAATTCATTCCCATCGCAACGGGGCCGCCCTGCTGCCCGGGATGGGACGCAACTCCTGCAGGCGGCCCCGGCGGAGAAAGTGCCGGCGCTTGGCGAGCGAAGTTCTGCAATGGAATCGGCATGCCGCGCCAGAGTCGGAAAGGCTGTTGCTGCCGCGGCGCGAGAAATCCAGTTTTCGTTGAAACTCCTGTTTTAGAATGAAGCTGGACTTGCCGCCGTTTGCATGGACACCCGCGGAATTTATGCGCCGCGTCCACGGGTTGGGCTGAAGGGAAATCGCTCTTGCGTCTTTATCACACGTATTGTTGGGAGTTGCAAAATATAGTGACAGCTTTTTCTGTAGCGCCGCTCTATGAGCGGCGAAAGACAAGGGTCATAGACCCGCGCTAAAGCAGCGGTTGTCACTATATTTTGCAAGCATCAGTAAAATGCTGTCGGGAAGATGGCGGTTGAGTTTATAACAGAATCTGGGCATCAATCAAAAAGTCGCATCCTGTTGCGACGCCGCGTGGCTCCTCTCCGGAAGCAGGCTGTCATAGGCCATCGCCCTGCAGAAAGAATCTACAGGTTCGGCAAGTCGTCGGCAACAAGATCCTTTGGCATGGTGCCGGCGTCGGTTTTGTTTGAGTCAAGCACGATATGAGACAGGCAAACTCGCGAGGAGGTGGATCAATGGATCGGCGAAAATTCATATGGAGCGGAGGACAGCTCATTCTCG
The DNA here is from genome assembly GCA_035532595.1 of Terriglobia bacterium. Lineage (GTDB taxonomy): Bacteria > Acidobacteriota > Terriglobia > UBA7540 > UBA7540 > JAMCXS01. Next base: position 11,701 of record DATKQU010000061.1, read on the forward strand.
CTTCGGCAATCAGCCGCGGGATTCCGGTGGGGCAAGTGGCCACGCGTCTTCTGGCGGCGGAAGGACACGACCCTGACGCCAACCCGAACTGGGCGGACCGGCATTACAAAGCGACGGCCAAGGCTTCTTCCTACGTTGACGACCCGCCCTGGGGGTATGGTCCGGACAACGTTTTCGGCACCAACCTTCATAACGGCTGGGAGGCCAAGCAGCAGACCTCCGGGGCGTGGCTGGAAATCACCTTCCCGGAAGCTCACCCCGTCAGCGAAGTGTGGATCCTTCCCCACACCCTTCCCTACGACGTCGTCGGGCAAGACCCTTACATGATGACCTACTCGCGGGCCAAGTTGTTGGAAGCGCCTCGCAAGGTGCGCTGCACGGTTGCGGGAGGCGCGTCCGTCACGAGAGAGCTTCCCCAAACTCTCGACTTCCAAATCATTACGCTTCCCCAAACGGCGGAAACCAATTTCGTTCGCATCACGGTGGAAGACGTGAGGACGAAACCCGGGGGAGAGGAAACGGGACTTGCCAAGGTTCGCGTTTACCCGCACCGTCATGAGCTTGGCTTTGAGATCGATGTGTATTCCATGTACGACGTGCACGAGGGAAGACCCGTTCAGTCGGCAACCTTGCATCTGGTCAATCCGGGTGAAGAGATCCGCGGCGCCCAATTGACCGTTTCCCATCAGGGCAGCGCCTTGATGCAGATTCCTCTGGCGACGGTTCCCGCTCGCGCGGCCTCTCACCAGGATATTTGGATTCCAGCGCCTTACGGCGAAACGGCGATGACTTTCAAGCTCCAGGCGGGCAGCTCGGCGATCGGCCGGCCGCGGACGTTGCAAGTTCCCGCGTATCACACCTACTTCAGCAACGGCATTTTTGCCCTGAATTGCACCTGCCATAACGACCTGGGCTGGCTGAACACCCAGAAGAAGACGGCGGATTATCGTTCCGAAGAAATCATCCTGCCCACCATGAAGCTGCTGGCCGAATATCCGGAATTCCGCTATTCGATGGAGAGCACCACCTACCTGATGGAGTTTCTGGAGCGCCACCCGGAAAAGCGCGAGGAGATGGTGCAGTACATGCACGAGAAGCGGTTTGTCTGGGGCTCGAGCTACGTGCAGTGCCAGGAAGCCCATGTGGGACCGGAAAAGCTGGTGCGGCAGTTCTATTTCGGACGGCGCTGGCTGAAGGAAAACTTTCCCGGGATCGACACCCATTTTTATGTCAAGACAGACCCTCCCTCGATGACCCTGCAGATGCCTCAAATCCTGAAAAAGGCCGGCGTCAAATACATCATCCAGGGCCGCATGCCCTACGGTTTTTACAACTGGGAGTCTCCGGACGGGTCCATCATCCTGACCTACGGTTATCATTACGCCGACCCCATGCGGTTGCTGGACCCGAAAGGCGATCAAGGGTGGCTCCACTATGCACAGGAACGCACCCCCTACTATTCATCGCATGATTTGCCGCACATGTTTATCTACGATTACACCAGCGACTATCTTCCGCCGCAGCCGGCTCTGCCGCCCTATGCGCGCGAGCAGAACGCGGCCATGAAGCGGTTCGCGGCAACATGGAACGAACATTTTGCGGCCCAGCCCCAGCAGCACATCGAGCCTCCCAGCATGGTGTTTGTGGAACCGGAAGGCTTTCTGGATGAATTCACCAAGCACCCGCTGGACATCACCACGCTCCGGGGCGACTGGCCGTTCAGTTGGGCTTACTACGATGAACCCGGCAACCGGGAGGGACTGCTCCTGGGGCGGGAGGCGCATAACGAACTGCTGGCCGTCGAGCGTCTTCTCAGTGGGATCGGAGAGAGTGAGGGATTTGGCGAATATCCCGATCCCGCGCTGACGGAGGCGTGGAAAGCAAACTGCTGGCCCGATCACGGCTGGGGCGGCAATCAGGGAATTATCACCGACAGTGTTTACGTGGCTTCTTACGCCAAGTCCAAGCGGCTGGCGGACCAGTTGCTTGGTGAAGCGGGTTCGAAGGTTGTTAAGGGCATCAAGAAAACTTCCAGTAAGCAGATTCCGGTGGCGGTTTTCAATCCCCTCTCCTGGCCGCGCACGGACCTGGTCGAGGTTGAAGTTGCGCTGCCCGCGGACTGGCAAGGATTGACGATTCGCGACGACGCCGGCAAAGAAGTCTCGTTTGAGAACGTAACACCCTCGGGAGAAGGACGAGCAAATAAGTTTGCCTTTATCGCCTCCGACGTCCCTTCAATCGGTTACCGGACGTTCTACCTGGAACCGGGCGCCTCTTTCGGGTCGGAGGGAAAACCGCTGACGGGCGAAAAAGCCGAAAACGACTTCTTCAGCCTTACCTTCGGTCCGGGAGGCATCAAGAGCCTGTATGACAAGCGGCAGAAGTGGGAAGTCCTCCGCACCGGGAAGTTCGAGGGAGGCGAGGTCCTGCAATTTACGGCGCCAGGGGTCGCCTGGGAAGATCCGGAAATCGTTACCATGCAGAATTTCGACAAGACCAGCAACCACCCATTTCCCTTCAAAAGTTTCGTCCGCGGGGCGATCCGCTCGAGCGCCCTACGCGAAGCGCAGTTCCGGCATTTCACCTTGCGCGAGCGGTTCCATCTCTATCACGAATTAGACCGGGTGGATTTGGAGGTTGAACTGGCGGATTGGGACGGAACGAAGGACCGGGAATTGCGGGTGGCCTTCCCAATCAACCTGGAGGATTCCCGCCTGAGTTATGAAGTTCCCTTCGGGATGGTCGAGATGGGCAAAGACGAGCTGGATTTTACTTTGCTTCCCCCCGATTCGGACACCCAGTTCAATCCGCCGATTTACGGCGGCGATCACCCGCTCGCTTACCGGGAGGCGATTAACTGGATTGACGCTTCCACCGAGCATTACCAGGGTTCGGGGTGCCTGGCGGCTTCAGACATGACGGTTCACCTGTTTCGGGACGAGACCTCGCAGCCGGTGGCTTATCCGGTTCTGCAGCACGTTCTGCTCTCCACCCGCAAGAGCCTGGCCTGGAATCCCGTCTACTGGTTCACGCAGAAAGGGAGCCACCGCTACCGGATGTCCTTAATGCCGCACGGAGGGGACTGGCGGCTGCGTTACCGCGAGGCCATCGGTTTCAATTACCGCCTGACGGCTTTTGTGGGCTCGGCATCGGAGGCCGCAGGCGGAGCCGGGTCGCCCAAGGCAGAGTTTCTGAAACTGGAACCCTCCAACCTGATTTTGACCGCCATGAAGAAAGCTGAAGGGAACGACAACAGGATCGTCATTCGCTTTTACGAAGCCGAGGGAAATGAGAGCACGGCTCGCATTCGGCTTCCCAAGCCCATCCGCAAGGCTTGGCTGGCCAGCCTGATTGAATACGATGAGGAGCCCTTGCAGGTCTCCGCGGATGGCTCGGTCGAGTTCCCGGTCAAACCCTGGGAAATCGTGACGATCAAGGTGGCGGTCTAACAGTCGACTGAAAAAAGGCCACCCGTCATGCTGAGCGGAGCGAAGGATCTGCTTTGGTTGCTTTCAGAAAGATGCAGCAGATGCTTCGCAGAGTTTACCCTGAGCAAGAAGCAGATTCCTCGCTGCGCTCGGAATGACGTGCAAACGGGCTCAGGATGACGTGGCGGGAGGGGACAAAGAGCTCGCGAGGGAAACCTCAGTCAGGTTCATTTCACGGAGGTGGAGATGCGTCTAAAGGGTCGAAGCGCGATGGTTTCGGGAATGGCCATGGGCATTGGTGAGGCGATTGCGGAGTTGTTTGCCGCGGAAGGCGCCATTGTTCTGGGCGTGGACATCAATGAGAAAGAGGGCAAGGCCACAGCCGAGAGGATCAACTCTAAAGGCGGGCGGTGCCTGTTCCACCCGGCCGATGTGGGATCGGAAAGCGACATTAAAGCGGCGGTGGAGGCAGGCCTCCAGGAGTTCGGCAAAATCGATACCCTGGTCAACGTAGTCGGGATCGCTTCCGAAGCTCCCGTTCATCAGATGGAACTTGCCGACTGGGAAAGGATTATCCGGGTGAATCTGACCAGCATGTTCTTAACTTCCAAGTACGTCTTGCCGGGGATGCTGGCCGCGAAGCGCGGCGCAATTATTCACATCACCTCCGTCCAGGGCCTGTTGGGCTTCCCAGGCTATCCGCATTATGCGGCCAGCAAAGGAGCGATCATCAGCTTGACCCGCCAGATGTCGCGCGAGTACGCGGGGAAAGGGATTCGCACCAACTGCATCGCGCCGGGGACGGTTGAGACGCCTCTCAACGTCGCGGTGTTGTCCCGGGCGCCCGATCCGAAAGCCCTCCGGGCGGCGTGGGAGAAGATGCACCCAATTGGGCGGATTGGCCTCCCCATTGACATTGCCTATGGAGCCCTCTACCTGTCGAGCGACGAAGCCTCATGGGTGACGGGCCAATGCCTGGTGATCGACGGCGGGGCTTCCACCAGCGCTCCCGTGTAGGTGTTCGTCTCATAAATCCGGGCAAAACCCAAGGGGGAGGAAGAGTGGAAGGGATTGTAAGTCTGGAAGAACTGGCCGCGCGGGTGTCAGGCGGCGTTCGTTTGGGGATCGGCGGAGTCCACCTGGCCCGTTTGCCCATCGCCTTAATTGAAAGAGTCATTGCGCTCGGGCGGCGCAACTATACGTTTGTCAGTTGGGGCGGCGGTCTGGCGCTTGAGCTGTTGTTGGAAGCCGATGCGGTCGACAAGCTCGTCTTCTGTTTCTCCAGCCTGGACATCTTTGGTTTGGCGCCGCGATTTCGCGAGGCGCTCGAGAACGGGCGCATTGAGGTCGAAGAGTGGGCGGCGCTGGCCATGATTCAGGGCTTGCACGCCGCGCACTTCCGTCTCCCTGAGATGCCTTTCCAACTGCCGGTGGGTTCGGACCTCATGCAAACGGGGGATTTCTGGAAGATGGCGTCATCTCCTTTCACGGGTGAGGCAGTCGGACAGGCAAGGCGGCTGGATATTGATGTGCTGCTTTTGCACGCGCAAAGAGCCGACCGCCGGGGAAACATCGAAATCCAAGGCGCGCGCGGCATGGACCTGGGCATGCTGGGCGCTGCCAAGCGCACGCTGGTTACCGTCGAAGAAGTGGTGGAGGTCGGCAAGATCGGCGAGGCCCCCAGATCTTTCGCTTTGCCGCACACGTTTGTGGAAGCGGTAGCTTTGGCGCCCGGCGGCGCCTATCCGACCTCCAGCCTGCCCTACTACACAACGGATTATCGCCGCATTCTCAACTATGTCCGAGACGAACAGACGCGCCGAAAAGCCGCCGCTTCGGGAGAAGCAAAAGACCCCGCGAGCGCGGCGCCCTCGCGCACCTCAGTTTCGTTCCGGTTCGTTCCAGAAGAGCCGCAGGAGAAATTTCTTCGGGCGGCCGCAAGCGTCAGGGCTGCCGACCTTACCGCCGAACGTTTAGGCCGCTACCGGCTTGCGATCAATGACCATACCCCCTGCACGGTGGATGAGCTGCTGGCTGCGTGTCTCGCTCGGGAGTACGACAACTCGAGTGTCTGTTCGGTAGGGTCGGTTTCTCCCTTGGCCATGGTGTCTTACCTGCTGGCCAAACGGACCCACGCGCCCGAATTGATGCTGATCGCTCTTAACGGCGGGTTTATTGATATCGATGCGCACCCCATGTCGCTGACTCTGGCCGAGCCCTTAGCCTCCGAAACCGCCAAGGCCTGCTGGGGCGGCGATGAAACTTACCACTGGTATTACCAGTCCGGGCGCATTACCCATGAGGTGATTACGGTAGCGCAAGTCGACGTTCACGGCCGCACCAACAATGCCTGGATTGAAACGAAGGGGAGACGCCTGCGGCTTCCCGGCCAGGGAGGCATGGCGGACGTCGCCAACCTGCACAAGAATTTTGTCCTGTATCTGACGCGGCACTCGCCCGAGCGCTTTACCGAGCAAGTGGCTTTCTGCACCGCTTCGCGCGGATTGCTCCACGATGAAGAACGCCGCCGCGCAGGTTTGCAGCCAGGAAAGGTGCGGCTGATTTCCGACCTCGGGATCTTCGAACTGGATGCCGCCGAACAACGGTTTCGGCTGCTGAGCCTCCATCCCGAAGTGACCTTGGAACAAGTTTATCAGCAGACGGGAGGAAAGATCCTGGTGGCGGATCCACTTCCGACGACGCAGCTTCCGGCCCGGGAAGAACTCCGCCTCATCCGCTGGGAGATCGATCCGTTCGGGATCCGGCGCCTGGAATTCGTGCCGGGCAAGCAGAGGCTGGGGATGATCGAAAGCATCTTGGACGCCGAAACTGCGCTCGTAAACGAGATTGCCAGCCAGCGCCAATAACTTCTGCCGCCGGTGAAGGAAGGTTTGAACCATGCTTCTCATGGGATTTCGAGGGATTAGCTTGCGAAACGTTGGAGTGAAGCGTCGCCTTATAAGAATGGCGACAACGATTGCGGCCGTGGCCAGTTCGCTGCTGGTGATGCTCCCTTCCCCTGCGAGCGGTCAACAATTTGGGTACGCCCCTCATCTGGCTGCCAAGCCGGATAGCGTCCCCCTGACGGTTGAGTCGCTCGGAATGTCACGCAGCCGGATGGCCTTTGGCGGCGCCATGCTGCGCATCTTTAATGGGCGGGGGGCGGTGTCGATTCGCGATAAAAGCGTTACCGGCCTGCAATATCTGCAGTTTCCTCCCATCGATGTCCCGGATTACCGATTCTCATTGGCATTCCGAGAGGCACAAGCCGGGACGCTGATTCAAGATACTGTTCCCGACTTTTTCGAACACTTGCTGCGCACAGGAAAGGGGCCGAACCCACTGGGCTTGAATTTTACTCCGGGAACTCCCTATGTCCTCCTCTGGCAGCGGGCCTACTGGCAACCCAACGCTCTCTTCCGCACGGGCACCTTTGACAAGCAGCTCCACGGACATTGGATCTCAATTGGAATTTCAACCAAGGCCAGCGTCTCCGCCGCGCATGACCAGGTTTACCTTGAGGTCAAAATCCACAACCGGGAGCCCGGCACTCTTTTGCTGACCGTCATTCCGAACCAGCGGGCGTCGGGATTGGGCTTGAGTATCCCAAACGTCAAGTCCCAGCCTGCCGGACCGGTGACGCGTCCCGACGCCTACACGCTGGCAAGCAAACAAGTCCGCATCACGGTGGTGAGCGATCTCCAGGAGCGCACAACAAACGGCTGGGAATGGAAGATTTCGGGGGAGACAACCCGTACGGCGCACTTTGGCATTATTGTGCAGCAAACTCAAACTCCGGCCCCGAATATCTACGCGCCTGATATCGCTCAAGGCATGGCCGGCGCCGACCAGGCGTGGAATGCTCGCTTGCAGTGGGCGGCCGAGAACATCCCGCAGGTGTCTTCGGATGATGCCGCATTCAACGATTTCTATGCTCGTTGCATTCTGAGCGTCCTGGAGGCGCGATGGGAACGGGAGAACTTCTTCCTCAACCCGTTCTATGCCGTGGGCACGTGGACTTACAGCGTCGCTTGGGATACATCCTTCGCCTCCGAATTGCTGAGTATGCTTGATCCCCAAGGGCTCAGACAAACGCTCATCGCCTATGTCCGCGCCGGCTTGCTGAAGAGCAGTTATATTCCCTGGAACGGCAAAGCCGGCCAGTATTGGTACGTTCAGACCCCCTTTGCCGTGATGCGGATCTTGCAGGAATATCTTCTTCAGACCGGAGACCGGAGCATCCTCACTCGCAGCGTCGGAGGTTTAAGCGTCTTGGACCAGATGAAGCAAGCTGGACAGGAAATGGAGAAACGCTTTGCACGTCCCGACGGATTACTCGACTTCGGTTCTGGGTCCCAAAGGTTCCTGGAAATCCGCACGGACGGGTACCAGCACATCGTGGCGGCAGACAATGGGCTGGCCGCCGAGTATTTCGGGCAAATCGCCGAGTGGTGCCGCGAACGCCATGATCCCGAGGCCGCGCAATTTGAAAAATGGTCGGACCGAATCCGGGAATCCATGGAGAAAGAGCTTTGGGATCACCGCAAGGGATGGTTCGTTAGCCAGTACCCCGACGGGAGTCGCCACCTGGTCTGGAGCTATCACCTCTTCGACCTCTTGGATGAGGGCGTATTATCTGCGACCCAACAAAAGCACCTTATTTCCCACTTAAAGGAAGGCGAGTTCCTGGGGCCGTATGGCATGTACTCGATCTCGACAGCAGACTCTGCCCATTGGGATCGCGAAGATGCGGACTTTGGAGGGGGAGGACAGTATGCTGGAATGCCACTGCGAATTGCCGAATCCCTTTATCATTTGGGATATGGGGAGCTCGCCTGGGACATCCTGGCGCGCTGCACCCAGTGGGCGAGATACTTTCCGTACATTCCCCAATCCATCTTCACGGACTTTCCCGGCAACACACAGGTTGAGATGCCGCTGGAGCTTTCGGCGGCAAACGGCATCCAGGCGATTCTTTTCGGCGTATTTGGGCTGCGTCCACAGGAAGATGGTTCGCTTGAGATTTTGCCCTCTTATCACCACGAGATGGGACACGCAACGATGACGGGGTACCGGTACCGGGGCCATTCCTACAGCGTGCTAATGGATTCTCGGGAATACAGTGTCTATCGAGATGGCAACCTTGCCGCCCGCAACCCCTACGGTGAATCGACCCTATTTCCCAAAGAATGAAAAGAAAGCAGGGGGATTTGATATAGAACGTAAGAGTAAGCGTCAACGATGATAATTTTTCGACAAGCAAGGGGCGGGAGGAAATAATTTATGGGTGGACCTCTGGAAGGGCTTCGGGTGGCGGACTTCAGCCAGCTCGTGCAGGGCCCGAGCGCGACTCAATTTCTTGGCGACATGGGAGCCAACGTTTTCAAGATCGAGCCGCGGGGCGGGGATTGGCAGCGGAACTGGGCGATTTACGACAAGTATATTAAGGGAGAAAGTGTGTCGTTCCTGGCGTTCAATCGCGCGAAGAGGAGCATTACGCTAAATCTCAAGGACCCTCGCGGAAAGGAAATCGCCATGCGCGTCATCAAGTCAAGTGATGTGCTGGTGGAGAACTTTCGACCTGGGGTGATGGACCGCCTGGGACTCGGCTACGAAGAGTTGAGCAAAGTCCATCCGCAGTTGATCTATTGCGCGAGTTGCGGGTGGGGACAGGATGGCCCGTACAAGACCCGGCCAGGCCAGGATTTGCTGGCGCAAGCCGTAGCCGGAGTCTTGACGCTCAATGGAAAGGTCAGCGATCCCCCCATGCCGATCGGGATCGGGGTGGCCGACCTGACTGCCGCCTTGCACATCACGATCGGCGTGCTGGCAGCCCTGTACCGAAGAAAAGAAACCGGGCAGGGACAACGAGTGGATGTGAATTTACTCAATTCGCTCATGAGCCTGGCCACCCAGGAATTAACCCTGTTCCTCAACACCGCCATCGAGCCGCAGCGGAGCGCCGTCGGCGTTGGCCACCCTTACGCGGGCGCCCCGATGGGCGTGTACAAGACCAAAGACGGCTACATGGTGGTTGCCATGATGCCGATTGGAAAAATTGCCGAGCTGGTCGGCGTGGAAGGCTTCGAGGGAAACGATTCCCGCAACGTGATCGAGAACCGGGACGAAGTGAAGCGGAAGCTGGAGCCTGCCTTCGCCCGCAAAACGACCGCCGAACTTATGGACATCTTCATGGCAGCGGATATGTGGGCGGCCCCCGTGAATAGCTTTCCGGACGTGGAGCGAGATCCTCAGGTCCAGCACAATGAGGCCATCATCAGCTTTGAACATCCGGTTGCAGGCAAGTTTCGCACAATCGGGCCGCCGATGAAGTTCAGCCGAACCCCGACTTCGATTCAGCGCCCGCCGTTGCTGGGCGAGCACACAACTCAGATTCTTTCCGAACTGGGGTACAGCTCCGATGAGATTGCGGAGTTGAAGAAGGATCAGGTTGTTTAGCGGCGGCCTCCTGCCGGACGGGTGGGTATTGCCCCTTCACCAAACCGAAAGGAGAGCCCTTCTTGTCCAGGCAAGGCCCTGAATCCGAGACCGAAAAAAAGAACTCGGTCAGTCGCCGGAGCTTTTTGAATGGCGGCCCTGTGAGGGCGGCTGTCGCGTGCTCCGCCGTACCCGCTCGGGCGGAGGTCCGTTCAGCAGCCGAAGGGCATACTTCCGGTGATACCCCGTGTTGGCGCAGAATTCGTCCAAGATCACCACCTTCAACTTCCGATCTGCCCCACCATAGCGTGTGTAAATGGCCCGAAAATACTCCCATCGCAACCCATGACTGATGGCAACCCTCCTCCAGAACATCTGGAATGGCGTTACACCTCAAACGGCGCGACGGGATACATTCTTAAGTGTCTCGACGGCCCTTCATCAGTTGCATCTAACACGTCTCGATACGGGGGCTTTATAGGAATAGGAATTTACGCTATAGTTGTTGTGCGGAGGGGAGCCCTGCAAGACGGGCTTGCGACTCTTGGTGCTGAGATCCCTTTCCTGCTGAGAGGCGATCGAAGACGAAAAGGCTTTCGGAACGCTGAGTTGAGATCGATAGCCCTGCGCTCTCCTGCCCAACTGCATCCGCGTAGCGTATCCAGGCGTTCCTTTCAGCATCGAGCAAATCAACCAATCATGGAGATTCCGGAATTCTCCGGCGTTCGAGACTCGGCAGATTAGCTCGAATGCAGGCGTATTCAGGCGATTGACCCTCGACATGGAAATAAAGGACCAAGTCCGTCCCCTAGATCCTCGATCTGCCCCTCCCCGAGGAAGTGTCACAAACTCCATCGGCCTCTTCATTCTGATCTCTGCATTTCTCGCGTGTTTTATGCCGCGCCCCGCTGCGGCGGCTACGGCCGGCGAACCCACAACTCACCGCCTCAGCAAGATTGACAACGACCTTTTGGATGACATTTCGCGGCGGTCTTTCCGCTATTTCTGGGAGCAGGCAGACCCTCACACCGGGCTCGTTCTGGACCGCGCGAGAGTGGACGGCCGCCCAGATGACGATCCCCAACACAAGAACGTGTCGAGCATCGCAGCCACTGGCTTCGGATTGACGGCGCTTTCGATTGCTGCCCAGCACCGCTGGATCAGTCCGGCGCTGGCCCGGAAGCGAATCCGAACCACTCTCCGTTTCTTTGCCTATCGCGCTCCACAAGAGCATGGTTGGTTTTACCACTTTCTCGACGCCAGAACCGGCAAGCGGCGATGGAAAAGCGAAGTGTCTTCCATTGACACCGCCTTGCTTCTTGCCGGCGTGCTGACCACCCGGCAGGCGTTCCCTGACGACCCCGAGATTGTTCGCCTGGCGACCTCGATTTATGATCGCGTGGATTTCCCTTGGATGCTCAATGGGAGCCGCCTGTTTCTTTCCCACGGCTGGAAGCCGGAGACCGGTTTTCTCCCCTACAGGTGGGATACCTATAGCGAAGCGAAGATTCTCTATGTCCTGGCGATTGGATCGCCCAGGCATCCGATTTCTCCGGATGCCTGGTATGGGTGGAAACTCCCGGTGGTTAATTGGGGAGGGTACACGTATATCGGGGGAGGACCGCTCTTCATTCAGCAATACTCTCAAGCCTGGCTGGACCTGCGAAATCGCGGCTATTCCCAAACCCCGCCCGTGGACCGTTTTGTGCCGCGCGTCAACTACTTCGCGAACGCGGTGATGGCGACCCACGCTCAACAGGCACTGGCGGTCGATCTCTCACAGCGGTTTCGTGGCTACTCGGCGAAGGTCTGGGGAATCACAGCGTCCGATAGTGCCAACGGTTATGTGGCTTGGGGGAGCTCGCCCGGCGATTCCCGGATCGATGGAACGGTGGTTCCCAGCGCCGCCGCGGGTTCGGTCATGTTCACTCCCGGCATCTGCATTCCCGCCCTGCGGGCCATGTTGCTGCAGTTCGGAAAGAAAATTTATGGACGCTACGGATTCGCGGACGCTTTCAATCCGACCACCGGATGGGTAAGCCGTTATGTAATTGGCATCGACGTTGGGATCACCTTGCTCAGCGCGGAGAATTTGCGGACCGAAAATGTGTGGGAATGGTTCATGAGCAATTCCGACGTTGATCGCGCATTGGACATGGTCGGGCTCGTATCAGACCAGCCGCCCGCGGCAGCCCAAGCGGACAGTTATACAGCCGAGGCAGGAAAAGCGAGTTCAGGCGTGGGGGCCCAGAAGCATTCCCCAGAAATCCACGTAACCGATGACCACTCCATCCCAGCTTCCAGCTTCAAATTCAAGATTCCGATCCCCGCGCGACGAGCAGAGTAAACTCATCGTTTAATCTCCCGCGCGTATATCCTTCTCTAAGCCTGCGGAGGCGTCGCCTCTCCGTCGGAGACCGGCGGGCCCAAAGAGGTGCCCGGCGGAACCTCGGCAATCAGCCGGGTTGTTTGCGGCGATTTCCCGGAACCGGGAAGTTGCTCGACCGGCCCGCCTCCGGCAGGCTTTCCATCCACCAACCTGGGGCTCGAGGACTGAGGCCGAAAGGCCGGGCTGGTTTCTTCAGGCTCGGCGAGGGAAACCTTCTCGTGTAGAAGAAGCTCGGTGGCCATGACCTGTGGTTCCTGATGAAACCACCGCTGCAGAGAGGATTCCGTAAGCAAGTTGCAAACCGCCAGCAGGCTCATCCCCTGATGATGGGCCATCCAGCATCGAACCAGCTCGCCATTTGCGCTCCCAGTAATCCCGTCGGTTGAGTAATCAGCCGATTCATAGAAGCCGAAGCGACCGGACCATCCCTTTTCCCACATAGCCTTGAGATTGCTCGCGGCCGGCGGGGCGTCAACCAAGAGCGCCAGAAAGCTCGCATAGGGAGCAATGACCGTATCGTCGGAAGCGTTAGGGTCACGCGCCAGGTTCGGCAACCCAAAGGCGCGGTATTGGTAGATGCCTTTGTGATCCCGCGCGCTGAAGGCTGCCTCCGAGAGGCCCCACGGGATTCCTTTCTTCCTGGTATACCTCTGCTGGCAAACGACTGCTGAGCACATGCTCTGGTCCAGCAGCGTGCCGGAATAGGCCCGCATCCAGAGCAGCGGCATGAGATACTCAAACATTGTCCCGCTCCAGGAAACCAGCACGGCTTCGCCTTGTTCAAGGGTTCGCGACCTTCCGAGATGAAACCAGGCTTCCCGCTTGATGTCACCTTTGGCAATCGCAATAAAGGTTGCAATTCGCGCTTCGGAAGCCAGCAAATCGTAGCAGGCTTGCTCCCGCCGCTGGGCCGAAACGTCATAGCCGATCGAGAGAAGTTTCCTTCGGGAGTCGTAAAGGAACCGGAAATCCATGGCGTGAAGGAGCTCCTCGGCTTCCTCCGCCAGACGCTGCAATCTTCCAGAGAGTTCGGTTGCCTTTTGAACACAGGCCTCGAGACGGGAGCGCAAAGACTGTACACCCCCGGCCGCCCCAGCGTGGCCATCAAGAGGCAGAAGTGCATCAAGTTCCTTTTCAAGGTCCGCAACCAAGGAAGGCAGCGCATTCAAATTTATCCGGTCGAGAGGTCTCTCCACCTGGAGGCGGCGGTACTCCGGCAGAAGCCAGGGCAGGAAGACTTGCACGGTCCCGCGCAGGCTTTCAATCCGCACGAGAGTTTCCGACGCCCACCATTTGAGCTCGTCCATCGGCGCCCGGAGTTCGTTTCCTTGCTCGGCATCCGAAACACGAAGAGCAGCAACAATTTCACAAACCTGATCGTGCAGGCGAGGCAGGGATTGGATCCAGCCCAAGGGCTCTTCTCCAAGACTCTTAACGTCCGCAGCTAACTTTTGCATGGCTGATACAACTTCCACGGAAGGGAGCTTTTCCTTCAGGAGTTGCTGCATCAATCCGATGTGATCGCGAAGGCCCTGCCCTGATTCTTTGGCCACGAGCGGTTCTTTGAGAAGTCCAAGGCAGGCTTGCTTCAATGTCCAAAGGCAAGCCGCCAGGTTTCCGCTGTCCACCGTGGAAATGAAGAGCGGAGAAAGCGGCTTGAGAGTATGGACGTCGTACCAATTGAAGAAGTGTCCTTTGAAGCGCGGAAGGCGCTTTGCGGAACGGATCGTCTTTTCAGTGTGCTCCACAAACTCCGCTAGCGTAAGGTAGCCCAGACGGTGCGCGGCAAGCGGGGCGTTCAGAAGAAATCCCAGATTTGTGGGGGAGAGGTTGCCCACAACCGCGGACGGCATTTCCTGGACGCGGTCAGGCACCAGCCAGTTCATCTCCTGGTTACTGAACTCGAGGAAGTATCTCCAGGTGTGGAGAGCTGCGCGCCGCAGGAAAATATTGTCCTGCGGGTTCAACCGGTTTTCCCGCCGGTGTGGCGAGCGGTTGACCCATTTGGTAAACGTCCCAGCGAGCAGCCACAGCCCCAATACCGGCGCGGCGGCCAGCAAGCCGGCGGGGCGGAAGAACGCTAGCCCCAGCCCCGCCGCCAGTGCGAACCACGGAGTGAAAGCCAGATAAACTTCCACGGCCGTCTTCTTTCTGGCTCCCATTTCAGCCTCGGCAGCCGTTTCCCATTCCAGCAGGTTCTTATGGGTGATGGTGAGGCGCGCGAGAGTGCGAACGATGGCGTCCAGCATCACAAACGCGCGGTGAGGCAGAAACGCCAACATGACAAATACTTGAAGATGTCCCGTGAAGAAGTCGTTGGCCCGCTCCTTGAAAAATCCTTTGGAGCTTTGGACCTCGCTGATTCGTAGCAAAGAGAAGATCAACTGAACGTAGGTCGGCATCAAGAGGAGCGCTAAGGTAATGAGGGTCCAGTACAAGGGGCCGCCCGGGAAGAAAAACCATCCGGCCAGCAACAGCAGGAACAGGTTCAATTCGATCAAACTGCGCCGGAGGTTATCGAAGATTTTCCACCGGGAAAGCAAGGTCAGAGGATTCGAAACCAGGCTGCCGAAGAAATCGGGAACACGGGGAAGAAGCCAGCGCAGAATTTGCCAGTCGCCTCTCACCCAGCGGTGCATCCGCCGGCAATAGGCGCTGAAGTGCGATGGGTAATCATCAATCACCTCGATGTCGGAAACGAGCCCGGCACGCGCATAAGCGCCTTCGATCAGGTCGTGGCTAAGCAGGGCGTTCGATGGAAAACGGTTCCCCAACACTTGCTGGAAGGAATCGACTTCATAAATGCCCTTCCCGGCAAAGCTACCTTCTCCAAACAGGTCCTGATAGACGTCCGAGACGGCTCGGGTGTAGATGTCGCATCCCGTCTCCCCCGAATAGATGCTGGCCAGGCGGGACTGGCGGGCGGATTCAATACTGATCCCAACCCTGGGTTGAAGGATGCCGTAACCTTCCACCACCGTGTTGGTTTCCCGGTCAATCACGGCGCAGTTCAGCGGATGAGCCAGCGCGCCGACCAGCCTGTGCGCGGTATCCCCGGGCAAACGCGTGTCGGAATCGAGCGTGATCACGTAACGGACCCGGGGCAGAATGGACAAGTCGCCAACTTTCACGGGGAAATTGTCCACACCGTTGCGGAGAAGCTGGTTCAAGTCCAGCAACTTGCCCCGTTTTCGCTCCCAACCCATCCAGGTATTTTCTTGCGGGTTATAAACCCGATGCCGGTGAAAGTGGAAAAAGGCGCCCTGCTGTTCGCGGGCGTATCTCGCATTGAGTTGCTCGATCATCGAGCTGCAGAGACCTACGAGCTCATCATGCTGATCGTGGGGCTGGGAGGCGTCCGGGGAGTCGGTGAGCAGCGCGAAATGCAAGTTGGGATCGCGGTTGCCCAGATAGCGGACTTCCAGAGATTCGACAATGTGCCGCACCTCCTTTTCATTGAGCAGCAAGGAGGGAACGACGACCATGGTCAGGAACTCCGTCGGAATACCGGCGGAGAAATCCAGTTTGGGGAGCTGGCGCGGGCGCAGCAGGTAAGTGGTCAGATGATTCATCAGGCCGACAGCCGCCTGGCTGGCAGGGATCAATAAGAGCAAGCCGGGAACAAGGGGGATAATCGTCCCCAGATGCCGGAGGAGGAGATAGACCATCAGGAGGGTGGTCAGCTCGACTCCGACGGTGTAGTAGACTTCAGGCCATTCCAGGATGATCTCTCTGATTTTCTTCTTCAACGGCGGATGATAACCGATGCTTTCTTTCAAAGTCGCCGAGCCGGCGTCCAAGAGGTAATACCCGACGTTGCTCCGGCGCTCGATAGCCCGGAGGCTTGGTCCCCGCTTCCTTCTTTGGGCGCTCCGGGCGCCGAGAACCGCTTGCCGGGCAATGCCTGCTTCGTTCAGCTTCGTATGGGGAGCCAGATCCGCGATGGCATCCCGATAAAGCTGACGACTTTCAAAATCCATCTTCGGATAAGCTCCGGAAGGGTCCTCGCGCAGAATATGATCGACTGAACTGTTCGCCTCGAAGAAATCCTTCCATTCCATCCGGGAAATTGCATGAAGACTCGCAATCGTCTTGGAGGCAGAAAAGGGGAGGGTTTCCGGAGAGTAATTTTCTTTTCCGTCATTCCTTCCCGAAGAATCCAAAACGCTCTCAGCCCCCCGCCCCAGCTCCTCCAACAAGACAAGCTGGAGCAGCGGCTTCAGCGCCCAGAGCTCTCTCATCTCAAGAACGACCACCCGCTGAACTCCGGCCAGATACTCCCCGAACGCTTCTTCTTTAAAGGCACATCCCGCCGCCTGCAGGAAGTTTGTGGCGATCTGGTAGGTACGGGGCAACTCATGGGGCTGCTCGATCGCGGACCGGGCACACGGGAGCTTTGGAAATGATTTCAGGGCTTGGCCGACTTCTTTGGAGATACCTCGAAGCAGGCGTGCGTTTTCCAGAATCCAGCGTTGTTCTTCCGCAGGCTGGAGTTTTCCTGAGGCGGGCCCGCAAAGACGCCGGACGGCAAATTGCAGAGTTTCTGCGGCCTTCCGCCAGCGGACTTTGAGAAGTTTTGGGCACTTCTTCGGAGCAACAACAATCCAGTTCCTGGCTTGCCGGGCGCCAAGGGCTCGCAGCCACGCGGCCTGAGACTCCGAAGAAAAACTCTCCGGCTGCTGGGCCTCCGAAAGCTCTCCCACGTCGGCATCAATGTTGCCGGCCGCCGGAGTCTTCAGGAAGTCACGCGGGCTTTCATCGGACATCCATGTCATGAGGAGCTAATTGGCCTTTCTTACCGATAATTGGCCGCCTGGAGTTCAAACATCTTTGAATAGCGTTCGCCACGGGCGATAAGCTGGCTGTGGCATCCGTCCTCAGCGATCCGGCCGTCTTCCAGAACCAAAATGCGGTCTGCCATGCGGACCGTGGAGAAGCGATGAGAAATCAGCAGCGAGGTCTTGCCTTCCGTGAGTTCGGAAAAACGTTCGAAAACCTCACGCTCGGAGCGAGCGTCGAGCGCCGCGGTCGGTTCATCAAGGATCAGCAACTGCGCGTCCCGCAGATACGCCCGCGCCAGCGCGATCTTCTGCCATTCCCCTCCGGAAAGATCCACGCCCCCTTCAAAACGTCTTCCCAACATCTGCTCGTAACCTCGCGGAAGTCTGCGCAGAACAGCGTCCGCCATACTCTTGCGGGCGGCGGCCGAGATATGCCCCAAGCTGTTCAAATCTTCAATCTTTCCCATCGCGATGTTTTCTCTCCCGGTCATTTCATAACGCATGAAGTCCTGAAAGATGACGGCAATTTCGCGATGCAAGTCCTCCAGGTCATAATCGCGAAGGTCGGTTCCATCCAAAAGAATGCGCCCGGACGTCGGGTCGTAGAGCCGTGTGATCAACTTGACGAGCGTGGTCTTCCCCTGGCCGTTTTCACCTACCAACGCCACTCGCTGGCCCGGCTCGACACGAAGGCTGAGCCCGTCAAGTACCGGCCGTGATGTCCCAGGATAAGTAAAAGTTACCTGATCAAATTCGAAGCCCCGGCGGATCGTCCGCGGAGCCGGAATCGCGTCAGGTTTAGATTTCACTTTAGGCTCGAAGGCGAACAAGTTCAGAAAATCGGTGAGGAAAAGCGCCTGGTCGGCGATGCTCGTAAAGCTCGAGAAGACCTGCTGAATGTTGCTGCTCGCGCCGGCGATGGCCCCTGCCAGAAAAACCAGTTTTCCGATGGAAAGGGCTCCCGCAAGAGTTTGATAAATCACGAAGGCATAGGCGCCATAATAAGCTCCCGCGCTAAGGAGTGAGAACAGCGAGGTTGCCCAGAGCCGCCGTTTTAAAAGGGACACATTCTGGGTGTAGATGTCGTCCGAGAGTTGCGCGTACCGGTCCGTCAAGTGTTTGCTCAATCCGAACAGTTTCAGTTCCTTCGCGCTTTCCTTGCTGGCGCCAAGGACCCGGAGATAATCAAGCTGACGGCGCACGGGAGTCTGCCGGAAGTTCAAAGAGTAGCCGAGAAACGCAAAATGGCTCTCGCCGAGGAATGCGGGCAGCACGCCTGCGATCAGGAGCAGAAGGAGCCAGGGCGAGAAGAAAAAGATGCCAGCGGAGAACGTAACGGCCGTGACCGTCTGCTGGAGAACCCGGCCTACGGCCTGAATCATGCTGACCCGGTCGGTAGCCTGCACTCTCGCTCGTTCCAATTTGTCGTAAAAGTCTGGGTCCTCATAGGAGGCAAGGTCCAATCGTGAGGCATGTTCCATCACCTTGATGCTGACGTGGCGAATGAACTTGTCAGCAAGAAGGCTGTCGCAATAATCAACCAGGCGGGAGAGCACGCTGCCCGCCAGGGCCAAGCCAAACTCCAGCGCCACCAGCCACCAGAAATCGGGGGACGGTGCCTGGTGCTTTTTTGCCACTTCGACAACTGCAGCGATAATTGCGGCGGAAACCGCCACGATCCCGATCGGAATCAGCGCCGCGATCACCCGCAGGACAAAGCCGGAGACCGCTACGTGAGGGCCAGACTCCCAGACGATCCGCAAACCGGGCGGTACGTTTCGCAACGCCCTCACGCGGTCACGCCACGTATTTTGAAAAGGCTCTTTTGAAGAATTCGAGTTCATTGGAGCTCCGCCTGCCGCCCGTGAGCGGCAGGCAATGTTGTCTTAGTGATTTCGGAATTATCCCCAAACTCCCACTACCCCACTAAAACACGGGGCAATCGGATTGCCTAACTTCGTTTAATCGGCATGGGTCGGATATGTATGGTTGTCAATGGGTTACGTCATGCAAGAGCACGGAGAGAAACAAAGAAGCGGAGGGAATCCAGTAAAAACTACAGGACGGCAAGCAAAAAGAGTGTTTCTGGATGCCAGCCGGCACGGTAGAGGGGAGTCCCGCCTCTGTCGGCAGTCAAGGTTTGCGGCCCGGAACATTATCGGCGGTTCTCGGTGGGAGATCCTCCCGCGACTCGCAGCAGGAGATCTATCATGTGGAGAGGTCCTTTAAATCATTGCAGATAGGGACGTTAATGCCTGGATTCGGATCATCAATAAGCACTTCAAGCTCAAAATGAGTAAGTGAATTCTAAAGTCTCACCCCACCTGCAACTTTGAAGCCCGAATGCACTCTTCTCCGCAGCCTAAGTGCGTGAGTTTGTGGACTTATTGCATGTTGCTATCAACACAGAGCTTAGCGCCCACTCGGCAGCCCTTCCATAGTAAACAATCCACAAAAGGATGGAACTCATTGCCGCCGCTAACCGCAAGCGTTCGCACACCCTAAAAGCTGAGCGGACTATTTCCGGCCAGGGATTCCTTGTGTGAGCCCAGAGCAGCTTGCTGAGTCGCAGCTTCGCGCGGAATCAGGAGGTAACCGGTGGCGTCTTTTCGATTGACGCGGGTGACCACCAGTTCATAGGCTTCCCCACCCGCTTTAGGGTAGAACACCACTGGGCGCTGGATGCCCTGGCCTCGAACCCAGATGGTGTGCCGGTTTCCTGCAAGCCAGATCCACCCCTGAAAGCGCTGCCGCTGGGTATCGGTCTTCGTCAAATGGAGAGAGACACCCGGCACAATTTCCTCTCCCTGGTTCTTGGTGATCTCGAAATCCACTTCGTCCGTTGCAAGCAGGTTATTAATGGAGGCGATCTCGCGCCGATTCGAAGTCTGCTGCTCGCGCAGGCCGGCCAACTCTCGGGTGTAGTTTTCCCTGACGGAAGCAAGTTCCTGGCGGGTACGGGCCAAATCCTGTTCAAGCTGCGCCATGTGAATTTGCTCCGCGCGCTGACGGGACGCCATCTGAACCATCTGAGCGTTGATGGCGGCGGTGCGCAAGTTCAATTCTTCCTGCTCTTTTTGATAGGCGTCGTTCACGAGTTTAGCGGCGTGCAGGCGCACATCGTTCAACTTGGACTTCCATCCAGCGTCCATCTGTTGGATCCGGGCAGCGAGATTTTTCTGACCATCCTGCCACACCTGGAGCCTGGTTTCCAATCCGTCCAGACGGCCCCGCACCGCGGAAAGAGATTTCGTCAGGCCAGGCAGCCAGGCAAGTTGTGCGTTATTCTTGCTAATGACCGAATAGCCATAGCTTGCCGCCACCACCAGCGCCACCGCGAGGGTCGCTAACGCCGTCCATAAGCCCGCGGTGCGCCGCTTGTGATAAGCCGGAACTTCTCTGGAGTGGTCGCCTTCCCAGGAATCATCCTGCATGCCTATTTCAGTATCCTCAAACGCCAATTTCGCGCCCACACTCCATTGATTGTTGATAGAAGCCATAGAATCACCTCCCTGCGCATTGTCCGATGGTGCTGGAGAGCTCGTGTGCCTCACGAGTTTGATCGCGTACCCCGCTTGGAAACGGGGCACGTCGAGTTCCATGCCATCAACCTTGATTGGCCTCGATAGATCAACCACTTGCGGACAACGCAGGAGGCCAGCAAAGCGGTGAGGTAAGAAAGAGATACCGCACGGCGGGAAAATTTGCAGGGGTTCGTTCGTCCTAAATACCACGGACAGCTAAAAACAGTCGAATTGGTCGCATTATGCCTATTCATGACGCAAGTCAACACTTTCTTCACTTACAGGAGTTCCGACCGCCCAGGCCTTCGCCTCTCTTGCGGTAATAGAATTTTCTCTCATGGGATCTATTCTTTTCCCAGGAAAAAGGCAGCGTTCATTGGCCCGCCCTGCTGCCCTGCTGCTGGAACCAAGCGGCCACTTGCGGTTCCTGCAAAGATTTCACATCCGTGCAACTGCCGATGTTCTCAACCGCCTCCTGGGTGGTCCGGGAGTCCACCTTCTTTTCCGCGTAAAAGCTTTTCACTTCGGCTAGATGCTGGTCGTCGCAGAAGGTGTTGACGGCGCCGAAGATCTTGCCGGCGCCTCCGGGCGGCTTGTTATTGATTTCCGCCCAGTGCTTGCGAACAAAGTCCCATGCCAAGTCCTTTCCCGCCGGATTGGTCATCACCTCCGCCAGCAGCCCGGTGAAATCCTGCCCCCGGACGCTTGGGGTGAGCGCATATTCCATCGTCCGGGTAAGGAGCGCCGGATCGCTGAAATACGCCAAAGCATTGAGAAAGCGATAGTAGTCCTCAGGTGATTTCGCTGTCTTGGTCCGGGCAAGGATTTCACCATAGAGCTCCGCGTCGCCTTCGAGCGCCGCGAGATTGATGACGGTGCTGGCGAGATTGGGGCCGATGGAATGAGGATCGGCAAGGTACTTGGGCGCGAGCGATCTCGCCGTTCGCAGCACCTGCTGGTCGCGGCCCACCTTCCCGAGCGTCGCGAGCACGGTGGCACGCAATGCCCGGCGATCGCTGCTCTCGCCCGGTCGGGGCTTCCAGCCCAATTCCCGGGCGGCCGGGTGCAGCAGGTTGCGGACCCAGGCCCGGTAATTCTCTTTCTCCGGGTCGCCCACCATGTCTTCGTCGATGATCCCCAGCCTCCCCGCGTAAGCCTCGACCACGGAACGCGTGCGATCCCGCTTCAATGCATCCACCAGCGATAAGTAATCCCCAACCGGACGAATCCCTCCTTGCACCATGGCCCAAACGTCGTTGAGCAAGCCGATTCGTTCCGCGGGCGTCAGTGCCGTTTCAGCGACGCGCTCCAGACCGTGCAAGGCCTCGGGGGAATAAGCAACGCGGTAATAACCCTTCTCGCCAGCGTTGGCCATGACCGGCAGCGCAAGGTGGTGCAGCTTGTAGGTCTCGGTCCGCCGGGTGAGCAAGACCCATTGAGTGGCCTGCTTGCCGGACGCGGCGGACCTCAAGCAAACCGGCACTTGCCAGAGTTCATTCGAACCTTTTGCAAATGCCGCGCGATCCCGATAGAATCGCCGCTGAGTGAGAGTGACCAGCGTCGAACCTCCGTCATGTTTCGCCTCCACCTCGATCAGCGGAGCGCCAGGTTGGTCCACAAAGGTGGGCATCATTTTGTTAATCGGCTTGCCGGAGACCTTCGCCTGTGCGTTCCAGAAATCCTCGGACGTGGCGTTGCCGTACTCGTGCGCTTTCAAATAGGCGATCACTCCCGCGCGGAACACCGCTGGACCCTCGTACGCCTCGAACATGCGGGCGACGTTGGCGGCCTTTCCGTAAATAATCTCCGCGGGAGCGTCAGCCTTCGGAGAACGAATGGGGCGAGGGGATTTGACCGAGTCGGCATCCACGACGCCGCCCATATCCAGACCATTCCACTCCGGCTTCCAGGCCCGCACGGGCTTGCCGCTCACCCAGGTCGTGAGCCCTTCGTTCAGCCACATTTCGTTCCACCACTTCAAGGTCACCAGATCGCCGAACCACATGTGCCCCATTTCGTGCGCCAGCACGCCAGTCACGGCTTGATGAGCGTTCAGCGACGCCGTCTTGTCGTCGATCAGAAGGAGGCGTTCACGAAAGAAGATGGCCCCCGCGTTTTCCATCGCTCCCGCCGCGAAGTCCGGCACCGCCACGACGTCGAGCTTGCCAAAGGGGTACTTGATGCCGAAGTACTGATCGTAATAGTGCAGAATGTGTTCCGCCGATTCCAGCGCGAATCGGCCCAGCTCTTTTTTGTCGGGCGTGGCGCAAATCCGGATGGGAATGCCATCGGAACTCCCTTGGACACACTGAAAGTCCCCGACCGCCATCGCCACGAGATAGCTCGACATCCTGGCCGTGGTTGAGAACTCGAGCGTGTGCTTTCCCGGCTCCGGGCCCGGTGTGTCCCGAATGATCTTTCCGTTGGAGATCGCCGTATCCCCCTTGTCAACCACCAGCGTGACCGCAAAGGTCGCCTTCATGGCGGGCTCGTCAAAGCAAGGGAAGGCGCGGCGCGCTTCGCTGGCTTCAAACTGTGTGGCCGCGTATTTCCGGTTATTCGCGCTCGACCGGTAGAAGCCCCGCAGCTTGCTGTTCAGCGTTCCCTCGAAAACGATATGAATGTGCGCAGGGCCGGCGGCAAGGGTCTTTTCCACGGTGAGGGTCGCCATTTGATCCTTGGCGTCCAAGGTAACGCGAGCAGGCTGTGTGATGCCCCCGGAGGAGATGGTCGCCTCCTTAAATTTGATCCCTGCGGCGTTCAGTGTAACGTTGGACGCGGGCTGAAGGATTCGGACGTCGATGGTTTCTTCGCCGGCGAAGGAATCTTTCACAAGGTCCGGCGCAAACTTGAGTTGATAATGCTCAGGGACCACGGCGCCGGGGAGACGCTCTGCTTCCGCGAACCCTCTGACCCCTGCAAAAAAGATCATTGCCAGGAGGGCGCACCCCGTCAGAGTTTTCTTAATGTGGATACAATATGGCGCTGGTTTGATCAAGCGATCCTCAATCATTCTGCTTCCCTTTCTGTTGCACCTGTCGCCGAACCTATAAGGCAAGGTGGCGAAAGGATTGTAATCTTTGAGCGCGGATCAAGCTACCGTTCCGGGCGCATGTGGACGGAAAAACAGAGACCGTGTTTCCTCCCGTCCGTTCTAGATTCCAGTCGTCAAGAGTTCGTTCTATCATGCGGACGTCAAATTGGCAGACGCCTCCGCTCGAGTCGGTTGAGTGGCAGGCAATTGAGGAGTTAGCTTCAAAACTTTGGTCCAATGCGGCCTATGGCAAACAAAAGTGGAAACGGCTCTCACGTGCAGCCAATTAAGAACCAACAAGCTAGATGGTCGGGGCGCCCAGATTTGAACTGGGGACCTCTTGGTCCCGAACCAAGCGCGCTACCAGGCTACGCCACGCCCCGAGAAAGCAACAAATAAGGCCTTCACCGGGAGATGAAAGCCTCAGGAACTCCGTGTTGGCCGGGAGGACCTATTCAGCCGGCACCACCCTGCATCCGTCCCCGGAGTTGCAGCTCATCGGCCGCCTCGACCAACTATTAATATTAGCACACCTTGGTGCACATTCCTGCGCCGGGATGCTCCGGCAACAGTGGGTTCAACTAACCCTTGCAACGAAGACGCTCATCGATCTCTATGGACCTTTTCGTCTGCTGATTCCACCGTCCGGCAGGGTTGGATGCCCAGAGGCTCCTCGCCATAAGCAAGGTTTTTTAGGGGATAAGAAAAGGCTGGTCGGGACGGCCAGATTTGAACTGGCGACCCCTTGCACCCCAATTCTAAAAGTTATAATAGCAAGGACTCGCAGAAGTATGCATGAAGTTAATATAGCTATGGTGTTACCCTCATTTTTACAGGGGATTCACACTTGCTGCAATCTTGTGCGTTCTCCCGCTTCCTTAAGGGGTTACGTCACAAACCACGTCACAAAACGTCCGAAAGGAGATAACTATGCAAGCGATCAAAACACAATTGGTAGAAGTGGTAGATTCGCAGGAGGACCTTAAGTGGCAGAAAAGCATCCGACAGGAAATCCTCAACGTTCTCGGGGCCAAGAGATCGGAGTTACAACGGCGCATCG
>DATKQU010000062.1:0-5483 GCA_035532595.1 Terriglobia bacterium
ATAAAAAAAGAGGAGAGCGGTAGGAATCTCAGCGCCTCAGGAAGAAAGCGCCGGTGTTTCTTCCTCGAAAGCCATCCGCCCACCGGACAGGGAGTTTCAGCCCTTGGGCGCGTAATAGCCCTGGCGAGCGACAACGCGATATTTGATCTTCTTGCCCTTCTTGCTGAGGATGGCCAGAGGATTGCCTTGGGCATCAACCAATTCCACTTGCAGCTTGTGATACTTGCCATCTTTGCTAGGGTTCGTAGGAACAAACCCCAAGCTGTACTCCTGGCGAAGCTGCCCGGCAATCTGCTGGTAAATGCCCGGCAGGGAGCCCTCGAAGCGCGGGAAGTATGCCTGCCCTCCTGAGTACTTCGCAATGTAGGACAGGGCATTGCGCGCCTGGAGCGTATCAATGGAATCTCCGTAGCGAACCGACACCCACTCCAGGATGCTCACGGGATAGATGGGAGTCGTCGAGCCCTTGGAGATCTTCAGCATGTCACCGTACGTCAGCTTGCTAAAAGTGTCAAAACCGGTGCAGATCACCACAATGGCCTTCCTTCCCTGAATATCCTTCATGCGGTCCAGGGTAAAAGCCAGCGCGTCGTAGAAGTTGATCTCGCTAAAGCCCGGAATGCGCAGAGTGTCCAGCGCAGAACGGACTTGGTAGCGATCGTGAGTGAAGTCCTGGAGGATATGGGTCTTCATGTCGAAGTCAATCACTGCCACCCAGTCTTGGGGTTCCATGAAATTGAGGAACTGATAAGCGTCTTCAAGGGCAAGGTAAAGGAAGCCCCACCACCTGTCGGAGAACTCGATTAGCAGGCAAACTGTCAGGGGCGCTTTGGCCGTCGAAAAATTCGTCACGGTCTGCGGCACGCCTTCGTCCAAGACCTTGAAATTCTTCTCGCCGAGCCCGCCAATCGGATCGCCGCTCTGGTCGGTCACGAGGACATTGACGTTGACCAGGTTCGATTGAGTGGAAAGGGTGTAAACCTGATTGGGGTTGATCTTTTCAGGCGCCTTTTCTTCCTGAGGGGGTTGCTGGGATTCTGCCGGCTGCTGGCCGGAGGGTTGTTCGGGTTGCTGAGGTGCTTGGGGCTTCGCCGATTTCTTGGGAGCGTAGACGGTCTCCCCCGCCTGGGGATTCGGTCCGGAACTCGGTTGCTGCTGCTGGGCGCGGGCAACGACGCTCGTTTGGAAAACCCAGAAACCCAAAACCGCACAAACCACTGCCAACAGGGTCCATAGAAGCCTACGCTTCGAGCTTGTCATCACGGAGTATTTCCCCCTGCCCTCCATCATGCCATTGCCTAAGTGCGGGGTCAACATCCTGATGTTATAATGGTGATCAGCACGGCACCCTTGCGCCTTCTGATTCTTTTGAAGAGGGCGCAAGACCCTTAAACCGGTGTGAGAAAAATTTTGCACATTGTTGAGCGTAACGTCTTGCCATCACTGGAAAGTAATCCCATAGGGGGATGTACTAAAGTACCAGGCGGCCCTTTTGATTTTTCTTGACTTGAAAAATGTTTATGGCATAATTAACAGTGGTAGTTTAGTAATAAACTATTGACTTAGGAGGCATCGTCAGTTAGGCTCTCCTCTAGCTCGGGCATTTCTTGACCCGAGAATTTGACCTGGAGGGGAGTCTGATGAAAAATACAGTTCTTACTCTGTTGTTGGCCGTTTTGGTTGTGCTGACGAGCGTGATGCTCCGCAGGAGCTTTACGGGGGCGACAGTATTCGCGAATAGTGGAAATACGCTGTTAGCGATTGGTCCTTCGCCTGTACCGCTTCCACCGCACGTCGCAGCGATTGGCCCTTCACCCGTGCCGCTTCCACCGCATGTGGCAGGAATTGGCCCGTCGCCCGTGCCGCTTCCACCGCACGCGAGATAAGCGATGGCGAGTCGCCAAGGCAACCTGGAAGTGGCCACAACAACAGGGCTGAACTTCCAGGCTGCTAATGGGCGATAAAATCCTCGTTAGTTCGCTCAGCTACCTTGGCTACCTTCTGGAGGCCGGCCTACTGCTGTACCTCCTTCGCAAAGGGTACGCCAGGCGGCTGTGGGAAGTTACGTTTTACCTGGTCACCTCCTTGGGCGTGATCGCCACCCGCTCCTATACTCTGCATCGCTTCGGACTTGCCTCAAGCCAATACGGCTACTGCTACTGGACCACCGACCTACTGCTTGTCTTGGCAGCCTTCGTTGTGGTAGGCTCTTTCTTCCGGCGAGCTTGCTCCGAGAACAATGAAATGTGGCGGCACGTGCGTCTGTTGCTGGTAACCGTGCTGTTGCTGGTGCTGGGTATTTCGGTCTTTTCGCTTTTGCATCACTCGGGCCAGATTTTTACGTCTTTCATTATCGAGTTCCAGCAGAACTTGTATTTTGCGTGTTTGGTGTTGAACACTCTCCTGTACCTGTTGGTGATGAAAATGGCCGTGGCGGATGATCGGCTGGGCATGCTGAGTTGCGGACTGGGAATCCAGTTTGCGGGTCCAGCCGCCTGCCTGGCGTTCTATTACCTGACCGGGGGGGATCAGTTCGCGAGCATCCTCACCGTTTTCCTGTTGCCGCTCTGTGATGCCGGCATGACGCTGACATGGTTTTACGCCATCGCGCGCGTCCCCCGGGTGGCGCCGGTGCCCCGTCGAGCGCAAGAAGGCGGGATTCTCGCTCAAGGAGCCGTCCTGCACTCTTAACCGAGGCTTGCTATGTTCTCTGCCGCGCTCATCTTGGTCTTTTCGGTGGCCCTGTTCTTCTTCTATCTGCAGACCATCTGCCAGAGGATTCTTGCCAAGGAGTTTGAGAGGGAATATTTCCTGCCCATCGTCAATGCCAACCGCTTGGAATTCCTCGCCGTCAGGAAAGCGCTGGAAGAATTCGACAGTCCGGTCGACTACGCCCGGTTCTGTATGATGCTGAAATGCGATTTCCTGGCCTTGACTTATCTGCTGAAGAATGCCGCCAACGCGGATCGCCGGTACACGCTGCAGGACCGGTTGCTGATCGTTTACTTTGAGGGCATCTACTCACTGCTCCGGCTCCGGCACTTCCTGAAGATGGACGAGAAATCCCCCATCCTGCGGCTCACCAGCATCCTGCAGTATTTCGGGAACGTGGTGGGGCGTCGAGTGAACTCGACGGGATTCAAAGACCTCAGTGCGTCTGACTATCTTCTGACGTTATAGCCAAGTCCGCGTCAAGATTAAGCCTCCCAACCAAGCGCTGCGATGGGGCCGTTTATTCAGGCCTTCCAGAAGGCAGGTCTTGGCGGCAGAACCTGCCCGAAATTGCTCCTGCAGGATTACCGGATTAACTGGCGGCTTTCCCATTCGAGATCAACCGGGCAGAGTTCGAATGTGCCGGCGGGAGCTAAAATGGCTTCCTCGGCTCTAAGCGTCTTTGGGAAGGCCTCTCTTTCCAGGCTTCACGCGTCGTTATATTCTTACTATGCCGATGATTCCACCAGATGGCAGTGCGGTCGCAAGATTGCGCCGAGCCAAGATCGTATGCACGCTCGGCCCCGCCACCGACGACCCCGAAGTTCTGACGGCCTTGCTCGCCGCCGGGTTGGACGTGGCGCGTCTCAATTTCTCCCACGGAACCCACCTGGAGCATGCCCGGCGGCTGCGCAGGCTTCGCCAGGCAGCGGCAGCCTGCGGGAAGGTTGTCGCCGTCATGCAGGACTTGCAGGGCCCCAAGATTCGGACTGGCAAGCTCGAGGGCGGAAAGCGTGTCGAACTCCAGGTGGGCGCACCCATCACCATTACGACGCGGCCCGTGTTGGGCAATGCCCGGCAGGTTTCCACCACCTATCAGGACCTTCCCCGGGAAGTTCGACCGGGCAGTTGCATTCTGCTCTCCGACGGCTTGATAGAGTTGCGCGTGGAGAGGGTGAAAGGGCCGGACGTCCATTGCCGGGTGGTAAATGGTGGAGAATTGGGCGAGAACCAGGGGATCAATCTTCCGGGCGTTTCCCTCAGGATTTCAGCTCTCTCACAGAAAGACCGGGAAGATATCCGATTCGGCATTGAGCATCGGGTGGATTACATTGCCCTCTCCTTTGTGCGCCGCGCCGAAGATATCTTGGCCTTGAAGCGGATTCTGGCGCGTGCAGGAAGCCCCATCCCCGTGGTGGCCAAACTCGAGAAGTCTGAGGCCATTGAGCGCCTGGACGAAATTCTGGGCGCCACCGATGCGGTGATGGTCGCCCGCGGCGACTTGGGCGTGGAGCTGCCGCCTGAAATGGTACCGGTGATCCAAAAACGCATCATTGCGCGTGCCGGTGCGATGAGGATTCCGGTGATCACCGCGACGCAAATGCTTGAGTCTATGACGACGCATCCCCGGCCCACCCGCGCGGAGGCTTCCGACGTCGCCAACGCCATCTTCGACGGTTCAGACGCCCTGATGCTTTCAGCGGAAACCGCCGCAGGCCGCTATCCCCGCGAGGCCGTTAAGATGATGTCCCGAATTATCTGCGCCGCGGAAGGCGCCCAGCGCCTGTCCGCTTTCCAGGAAGCCCAGAGGCGGGCGGAAATTTTGAACGTGCCCGAAGGCATCTGTGAAAGCGTGGCTCACATGGCGACGGAACTCAACTTAAAAGCTATTGCGGTATTTACGCAGTCGGGTTCGAGCGCCCGCCTCATTTCCAAATATCGGCCCCGTGTTCCCGTCTATGCCTTTTCTCCCCTGCACAATGTGCTGCGCCGGACGGCTCTTTACTGGGGCGTTACGCCGGTCCATATGTCGAGAGTGCAATCCACGGACCGGATGGTGGAAGGAGCCGCGCGTCGATTGCAAGAGCTCGGCGTTGTGGCGCCCGGAGACGTCATTGCCGTTATTGCCGGCACTCCGATCGCTCGCCGGGGAACCACGAACCTTCTGAAAGTCCATCGGATCGAAGCATGATCGGAGTTTACGCTGCATTGCCTCCTTGGGTTTCTGTTGCTATTGATCAGCACCCTCAAAAACGATTAAACTGGGCGCTATGAGAATATGCTCTCTTCTTCCCTCGGCTACCGAGATCCTTTATGCGCTCGGTCTCGGTGACTCGGTTGTCGGGGTCACTTTTGAATGCGACTATCCTCCGGAAGCGCGCGCCAAGCGGATCGTGGTTCACTCTCGCCTTTCCGGATCCCAAGACGCCGGAGAAATTGACCGGGAAGTGGGTGAGTTTGTAGCGCGGGGCGAGAGCCTCTATGCGGTGGATCAGGCAGCACTGCGGGATGCCGCGCCGGACCTGATTGTAACGCAGGAATTATGCCACGTCTGCGCGGCAACGCCCGGTGATCTGGCGTCGTCGCTGGCGTTGCTGCCGCGCGCGCCGCAGGTCCTTTCGCTCAGCGCGCAGACGCTTGCCGGAGTTTGGAAGGATGTCCGGAATCTCGGGACCGCCACGGGCCGGGGAGCCCAAGCCGAACAACTCATCCGCGAACTGGAGCGCCGCCTCGTGGCAGTGGAACAAGCTATCACGGGTTCTGCCAATCGC
>DATKQU010000063.1:0-5734 GCA_035532595.1 Terriglobia bacterium
GGCAATCTTGGCTTCGATGTTTTCCAGCTTGCCGCTGCTCAGGTTGTCGACCACCCGAACCCTGGCGCCGCGGTCAACCAGCGCATCGACCAGCGTTGAGCCAATGAAGGACGCTCCGCCCGTCACCAGCACGTTCTTACTCTTCCAGTTCATAATTCCTCCTATGCACTGATATGGATATCAAGGATTGTCGGAATTCTTTGTCCCGAACCACTCGAAAAGGAGACCGATGGGATTCACGCCTGCTGACGGCGTTCCGGGTTAGCATGTTTGACCATGACCCGGATGGTTTGCCATCTCTCTTGGCCGTGTGTCACGCGACCAAGCCGTTCCGCTCCCGGTTGTGATCGCAAGCAGCACTACGAACCACGCTGCATTGGCGGGGATGTGGAGGTTGAAGTCGGCAAAGCTATGGATGAGCAGGCCGCAGCAGCCGAGCGTGGCGCCTAACTGGATCCAGCCGGCTTCACTCCGGTGCCGCCGGCGCAGATTCCGGAAGGCCCGTTTGAAGAAAAGGATCAGTGCAAAAATTATTAAGATTCCACCCGCGACGCCTGTTTCGGAAAGGGCTTCAGCGTAGTCGTTGTGGGCGTGCGACCAACCCAGGTCAGTTGGAAAAGTTCGATACCGGGGGAAAACTGTATCAAAGCTGCCGAGCCCCGTTCCCATCCAGGGGTGGTCCCGGAAAATGTGCAGAGTGTCGATGGAGGCCAGCTTCCGCTGGCCGTAGCTTACTTCGGCAGTTTGGGTCAGGTTCGCCAGATCATCCAGGCGCTTCACGATGGTATTGGGCGCCATCCAGAAAAAGAGCAAAACCGCCGCCGTTATTCCCAGGGCCAGCATCGCATCAAAGTAGCCGGCACTTCTGCCCGACTGCCGCCGCCAAAGGACCCACCCGAGGGTTAACGTTTCGACCAGCAGGGAAATAAACCCTCCCCGCGAACCCGATAGCAGCAACGAGGCCACGGGAACACAAAGGCTAAACGCTAGAAGCACCCGCTGCGGATCCTCGCGGGGCCGGGAGAGAACGTAGGCTGCGGCGATGGGAATGAGCATCTCCATCAAGCCGGCGTAATGGTTGTGGTTGACGTAGGGGCCGAAGGTCCAGCCTTTGCTTTCGACGGTCCAGTAGATCAGGTTGCGGCTGGAGAAAAACTGCAGGATGGCAAACAGGCCAAGGGCAAAAGCGTAGAGCGTGACCCCTAGACCGAATTTCCCCCACACCGCCTTGGGGGCTTTCGCGAAAAGCTGCCCGGCAAGGAAGAAGAAGACCAGAACCGTGACGAACTTGAAGATCGATTCCCGTGTGGCGTAGGGATCCAGGGTCAAGCCGGCGTAGTATTGCGCCACGGAGAGCGCCAGGAACAGCGCCGCAGGCAGGTAGAGTGGTGACCAATGAATGGTTAAGACACCTTGCTGCACGTTCCCGATTGTCCAAAGCAGCAGCAGGCCAAAGGCGACAATCAACAAGGCGGCCCACGCCCACGGCTGGACGGCGCCAAAAGCCAGCGGCGCGGCCAGAATCGTCGCCATCAGTCCCCATCGTGTGACGGCGAAGATGAGAGAAGGAGCTTGGCTGGACGCTTGCAACGCGTCGAGGCGGATCCGCGCAACTCTGATTGTGGTAGCTGGGGTAGCCATCATTACCGCCCGGCAACGGCCTCCGGGGGCGCCGCCTTTGAAGCTTGCAGGATTACATTATCCAGCCAGAAACTGCCGCCGATCTCCATGGGGAATGTCCGGCTGCGAGGCCGCCAGACCGAAAGCCAGACCACTCGAGTCTTCGCCCCCGTCGTGAAATCCAGAGTCAATAAGTGCCAGGGCGTTGTTTCTAGGGTCGGCGGGGTGGAAACGCTCAGGCAGTCCGGGCACTCAGGATCCACCACGCGCAGGCGCGGCCCGCTGTCGGAGGTGATACCCTCGGAACGCGCGTAGGCCGTCAAGCGGTAGCTCTGGCGAGGATCGACCGGAACCAATTCGGAAACAGGTTCCGATTCAAAATTGTGGCCTGCGGCATAGTCCACGCGGAGACAGTGGGAACCTCGATAAGCAGAGGGATCCCGGAAGTCAGCTTCCACGGAAGGAGTGTTAGGGTCCTGCCAATCGAAGCCGGCATCCAAGGGGGTTTGCTCAAAGCCGCCGTTATAAACCAGGTTTTCCGCATCGCCGATTGAAGGTTTTCTGACCACCCCGGCCTTTATAATATCCTGCCAGACCTTTTCCGCCTGCGGTACATTGCCCGTGTTGAGCAAACACTCCAGGTAGGGCTTTGCGTCCGCGACGCTCCCGGAGAAGCCGTTCGATGAAATCTGCTCCCAAACCTGATTGGCAAAATCAATGTTGCTCGGATTGCTGACAGCATCCAGATAGGCCAATTGAAGTACGGGGTCATTGTTTGCGGGCAGAACTTTCTGGAAGACCGTTTGCGGATCGCCCACCGCGCGCAGGCAAACCTGAAATACCGGCTGAGCATAGGTATCGTCGAGAGCCAGCAAGCTGCGGAAGTGGTCCATGGCCTGCTCCGGGTGGCCTCTCTGCAGGTAGTGATTGCCAGCCAGCCATTCGAACCGGGGCGTCATGGGGCTCAGGCTCACGGCTTTGCTGACGGCCTGGTTGGCGCAGGCCGCATCGCCATTCGAGTCACAGACATCAGCCAGGTCAGCCCAGTAGAAGGCGTTGCGAGGATTCAGCTCGGTTGCTTCCCGAAGGTGCTTGATTGCTTTCGCGGGGTCACCCTCGTTAAGCGAGTAGGCATAGATCAGCCCGAGTTGGTGGTAATACTCGGCGTTGCCCGGATCAAGCGCGGCGGCCCGATGGAGGTCTTGAACATCCAACCGGTTCCCGAAACGCGCAGCCTGGGCGATCTCGGTGACTTTCATGCCTAGCAGCAAGGCTGGCAGGACCACGGCGAGAAGAACCAGGGTCTTTCCGATTCCCGAGCGTAGCGAAACGTCGATACGCCGCGCTTGGGGCGCGCGTTGAAGCCCTTGAGTCTCCTGCGAAACAAATTTGCTGTCCGGTTTTGAAGGGGGCACTTTCGGAATGAGCGCAACAATAATTAGGTTTGGCCGCGGCGAGATTAGGCGGCCTAGGTATCCTTCGAGGCGAAGGGATCGGGCCGCTCGCCGCCGGGGCCGGGAGACGGCGTGGTTAGTCCGTTGTCCTCCGGCTTCTGGTTGTAGTAGTGACCGTAGTAGCGGTAGGTGGAGCCATAGTAGCCGTCATGTTTAAGATCCAGCTTATTGAGCACACAGCCCAGAATTTTTGCTCCCGCGTTTTGGAGAATCTGGTGGGTTCGAACCAGGCTGGCCCTTCCGGTCACCTGGCTTTCCGTAACCAGGATGACGCCATCTACGAAGGTGGAAAGTACGGTTGCGTCCGTTACCATCATGACCGGCGGGGTATCCAAGACCAGGTGATCGAAGTCCCGGCGCAATGTTGTTAACAGGCCCTCCATGGCCTTTGAAGCCAATAAGTCGGCCGGGTTCGGAGGCAGCGGACCGGCCGAGAGAAACCAGAGATTGGGTAAATCAGGCAGTTGAAAGAGAGCTTCCTGGAGGGTGCCTGCTCCGGTCAGTACGCTGCTGAGCCCCACGCGGCCACTGGTATCGAGCAGCCGCCGGAGTCCCGGTTGCCGCAGGTCGGCATCGATAAAGAGGACTCGCCTCCCGATTTGCGTCAGCCCCATCGCCAGATTGAATGCCGTGGAGGTCTTGCCCTCGAAAGGCTGTGTGCTGGTGATCAGAACGGCTTGAGGGGGAGAAGGAGCCGAAGAGAGCAACACCGCCGTCCGCAAAGTGTGATATGACTCCGCCAGAGCGGAGGTTGGATGCTTCAACACCGCCCATTCAACTTTGCTGTCGTTCCTTGCCGCCCTATCCCTTTTCCGATTGAACCAGGAGGATGAGCCCAGCGAACCGGCCGACGGGATCACGCCCAGGACCGGCCTGGAGATGCTTCTTTCAATGTCCTCAGCAGTCTTCACCGAGGTGTCCATAATTTCGCGCACGAAGGCCAGGGTGATTCCCAAAATCAGCCCGACCAGGAGGCCGATCGCCATGTTGAGGTTCTTCCTGGGGCGAATCGGGATCGAAGGCGCCCGGGCGTGATCGACTATGTGGATATTATTGGCTCTCAGCCCCGCGGAAACGGTTGCATCCTTCACCTTCATCATCAGGGTGTTATAAATTTGCTCATTGGTCTCAAATTCGTGCTTCAAAAGATTATGCTGAATCATCAACTGATTCAGGTGTTCGACATCCGCTTTTTCGTCAGCCACGGAGTTGGCCAGCAGCTTCACCTGCCCCAATGCGGCTCGGTAATTGTGCTCGATCCGCTCCACAATCCGGTCGCTCTCTTGTTCGATCAGGGATTGCATCGCCTTGACCTGGTCGCGGGACCGTATAACCCTGGGGAACTTCGGCCCATACTGCGCCAGGTCGTTCACGTACGCCGTCTGCAAATCGGCGTATTTTTCTTCCAGCTTTTGCAAGAGTTCGTCCTGGGCCAGCAAGCCGACCTTTTGCGGGTTCGCTTTGACTAAATCGTAAAGGGACTCTTTCTCCGCCAGATCGTTTTGGGCGACAGTCAGATCCTGGCTCAGGTCGCTTAGCCGCTGCTCCTCGACGCTTTCTTTGCCATTGATATTGACGATGGAGTTCTGTTGCTCGTAGTTCACCAAGGCTTGCTGCGATTTTTCCACCTTGGCCTTTAACTCATCGAGTTGGCCCGACATCCATCCGGAAGCCTGGCGGGTGGCGTCGTATTGGGTCAGAAAGTTGTACTCCGTGTAGTTATCGACCAGGTGGTTTGCGATCCGGGCCGCAAGTTGCGGACTGGTGCTTTCAAAACTGACCTTAATCATCCGGCTGCCGGTCACCAAGTCAACGTGCAGGGCCGCCTTAAACGCCCGAATCAGCCGGCTTTGCAGGTCCTCCGCCGTTTCCTGCGGTCCGGCATCGGAGCTGGAAGCTCGCGGGTTGAAGGCAGGGTCTTGATCGAGTTTCAACTCCTGAATGGTTTGCCACGCAAGGTCTTCGCTGTTGAGAACGTCGACCTGAGTTTGCAGGAAGGCCGGGTCCGTGCGCGAGGGTTGATTCATGTTATCCATGAATTGCATGGCGGGGGTCTCGGAGTCGACTTCAACCTCGACCGTAGCGCGGTAAATCGGCTTCTGTTTAAAAGAGTAGATAGCCACCAGCGTGGTGGTTACGAAGGCAACTGTAAAGATGGTCCACCGGTACTTGGAAAGGATCTTCCAGTAAGAACGAAGATAAGCGTAGGTATCAACACCTTCCCGCTCCAAGTCCACAACGGTGTACGAGGACTGGCTCGGGCGTTCCGGCAGCGGATGCCGCGTCGGCGTCAATCTTCCTTCTTCTGGCATCACCTTATCCTAAACTGCAGGAGGCTTGAGAAAAGTCCGCTACAGAGTCCGGGATCAATAACGGCCCCAGATCACTAATCCTGTTGCAATTTGAATTGCGGCTTCCGCCCCGCGGCGCATCGCTCTTTTTGAAGTGCTGTCGGGAACAAAGAGGATGTCGTTCGGCTTGAGACCCGGGTCGGGAGCATGGCCCGCCAGAATCTTCTTAAGATCGACGGCAACTTCTTCCCGCCCGTTTGGAAACTGGAGACCTCGACGGATGATGATGGCTTTTTTTTGGAGCGCTGTAGGCGTTAAGCCTTCACCCAGAGCCACGGCCTGGAGAACCGTCAGGTTGTCGCGGTCGCT
>DATKQU010000064.1:0-20911 GCA_035532595.1 Terriglobia bacterium
CTCTTTTTGCCATAGATAATCCTCGTAATTGCCCGGGTAATCGTGGACCTCGCCGCCGCCGATCTCGAAGATGCGCGTGGCCAGCTTGTCGATAAAGTAGCGGTCGTGCGAGACGAACACCACCGTGCCGGTGTATTTGCGCAACGCTTCAAGCAACACGTCTTTGGCGCGCAGGTCCAGGTGGTTGGTGGGCTCATCGAGCAGCAGAAAATTCGCCGGACGCAGCAGCATGCGCGCCAGGGCATAGCGATTCCGCTCTCCGCCGGAAAGCACGCGGATGCGCTTGAACGCCTCGTCGTCCGAAAACAGAAAACTTCCGAGCAGCGCGCGCAGTTGTGTCTGACCGCTCAGCGCAGCCGGCGCCACGCTCGAGATGTCATCGATCAGGCGCGCTTCCGGATCAAGCGCCTTGTACTGGTCCTGCGCAAAGTAATCCACTTCCACGTTGTGGCCCAGGCGAGTTTCACCTGCTGTCACCCTTTCCGCGCCCGCCAGCAGCTTGATCAAGGTTGATTTCCCGGCGCCGTTCACCCCTACCAGGGCCACGCGATCCCCGCGGTTGATGACGAAGTTCACGCCCGCGAACACCGGCTTCCCGCCATAGCTCTTGGCCACGCCTCGAAACTCCGCCACCATGCGTCCGCTCGCCGGGGGCTGGGGAAACCTGAAGTGAATGGTTTTCTCCTCGGGCGGCAGCTCGATTCGTTCGATCTTCTCCAACTCCTTGATCCGGCTCTGCACCTGCCGCGCCTTGGTGGCCTGATACCGGAAGCGCTTGATGAACACTTCCAGATGGTGGATATGCTCGTGCTGGTTGTTGTAGGCGGCTTCGAGCTGCGCCTTGCGCTCTTCTTTCTGCGCGAGATAGCGGTCGTAGTTGCCCGTGTAAAAGCAGGCGCGCCGATTCCAGATTTCCAGGATCTTGTTCACCGTCATGTCCAGAAAATAGCGGTCGTGCGACACCAGGACAAAGGCGTGGGGATAATTTTCAAGGTACTGTTCCAGCCAGTTGCGCGCTTCGAGATCGAGGTGGTTGGTGGGCTCATCGAGCAGGAGCAGATTGGGCTTGATCAGCAGGAGCTTGGCCAGCGCGACGCGCATCTGCCAGCCGCCTGAAAACTCCTCCGTCGGACGCGCCTGATCCTCGCGCGAGAATCCCAGGCCATTGAGCACAGCGCCCGCTTGCGCTTCGAGCGAATAGCCGTCGCGCTGCTTAAACTCCGTCTCCAGGCTGTGGTATCGCTGCGTCACGCGCTCGTATTCTTCACCCGCGGGGTCAAGCTCCGCCATCTGATGCGTGAGCGCCTCGAGCTCCATTTCCATCTCGATCAGGTTCCCAAACACCGAAAGGCACTCTTGGAGCACGCTGCGGCCGGCGAGCGCCAGGCCGTCCTGGGGAAGGTATCCCCGGGTGATGCCCTTGGCTGTGGAGAGTCTTCCATCGTCAAGCGTCTCGAGTCCGGCCAGCACCTTCAGCAAGGTCGTCTTGCCGGTGCCGTTTCCGCCCACCAGGCCGATGCGGTCGCCCGGCGTGAGGAGCCAGTCGATGCCCTCGAACAATACTTTGTAGCCGAAATGCTTTCCGGCTGAAGAAAGTTGGATCATAGCTGGGTTTCGGGTCCGCCGCGCCACGCATCGCGCGGGTTCATTTGCCTTCTCTTCAACTATAGCAGGCCTGCGAGGTGGGACAATCACTTCTGCCGGGCGGATGCAGCAGGTTGCCACAGCACGTTTTTTGTGCCGTGGGCCTTTTACGGGCAAAGACATTGCGAACCCACGGCATAGAGAGCATGCCGTGGGTACCAGTGAAAGCAGGTTTGGAAGACATCAGGAAAGACTCTTCAAGTCGATGACCAAATCGGAGAAAGAATACTGGTGTTCGCCTGGACGCAAACCAATGTGCATTTTGGTAGTGGGCAAGTTTCCGATTTGCCGACAATACGGCAAGAAGAGGCCTACCGGTTCGTGCATTGAGGCCAATTATGTGATAAGTTTCTTCTGCCTGTGCTTGGGGTCGCACGTGCAGCGGGCGGTGGCTTCGAGTGGGTGTAGGCAGCGCGGTTAGCACTCGATTTTGGGCACCCGGGAGGATAAAGATCTGCTTGAGCTATCCAGTGAAGAGAAGTGCAGAGCTTGGGCGTGTACACGCTGAGCAGACAGAGCGCTCCCCGCGAAGCCGTTGGTCAGGGAAAACGCGCTCGGGCCGGATATGGGAAGTTTTCTGCGGAGACGCTAAGTCCGTGCTGAAGAGTTTACCAGCGAACCCATTCAACTGTGTTGTAACATCCCCTCCGTACTACTGGCTTAGGGACTACGACGTTGCCGGGCAGACGGGAATGGAAGACTCTGTTGCAGATTATGTCACGACGATTTCTTCGACAATGGACCAGATCTTCCAGCTGCTCGCTGACGATGGCGTGCTGTTCCTGAATCTCGGCGATACTTACTATTCCGGCAAAGGGGAGTCACAGGGAAAGGATCCCAAGAGCGCTAAGCGACGCTTTGGCTTGCGTGCCGTAGACAAGAGCGGTGGGCTGGGAATCGGCATGCGTCGCAAGTCAGTAATCGGTGTGCCATGGCGGGTGGCCATCGACATGTCCAAAACATGGGTGCTACGAAGCACGATCATCTGGCATAGGCCTGGCGCGCTTCCGGAACCGGTTAAGGACCGTCCGCGAAGAAGCTATGAGTACATTTTTATGTTCGTCAAGAGCCGCAAGTACCATTTTAACCGCGAAGCTATACGCGGAAAACAAACGGAAGAAGACGTGTGGACGATACCGGCGAGGCCCAGAGCAACGAACGGAATAGACACAGCGCCGTTTCCTGACGAGCTGGTGAAGCGTTGCCTCGAATTGGGTTGTCCGCCACAAGGCAGGGTCCTGGATCCTTACGTAGGCAGCGGCACCACTCTTCGGGTCGCTCTCGACTCGGGTCACGATGCTGTGGGGGTCGACCTGAACCCACGCTTCTGTGAGTATGCAGCAACAACCCTGGAAGCCCTGGCTTAACAATGTATTTCACTCTGGAACATGTCAGAGAGGCCCTTTCCCGCCTAAAATCCTTCCATCCATTTTTCGGAATGGACTTCCTTGTCGCAAAGCTCGGCAACTTGCCGATAGACAGTACGAAGGCGTTTTCTTACGACGGCAAAGTGGATGAATTTCTTCGGCAGTACTACAAGCCTGATCCTCGTTCTCAACATTTTTTCCAGCCCTTCAGAACCACAAGCAGGACCAAGCAATGGCTTTCGCCGAAGTATCCCTCCTCAACGTCGCAAAGCGTAAGGACGAAAAGTGATCTATCACCTGCATTCCTTCACGAAAAGGACATCGCCAAGTGGGGGTGGAAACCTGATTACGTCAGCGTCCTGCGGCGCAAACTTGAGCGAGACAAGAAAGGAAAAGTTCCGGCTTATTGGCTTTCAGTTTGGCTGTTTCGCTCGAAAGGTTGGCGAAAGGAAACAACGCCAGACGCAATCGTGCAGAACTTTATTGATGAATTTCTCCTGACGAAGCCTGAGCAGGAAGAACTCTTCGACCTGAGCACCCCCGCCGGAGGCTCCGGGAGAGTATTCACGGATGAACCATATTCAGACAAGGAGCTCCTGAAAATCATCGGCCGCCCGCCCGACGTACTACCCGAGCAGGGAGGAATTCTCAACTTTCTGGAAGTTGCCGGCGTGGGCCCAAGCAGGAAAATGAGCTTCGAACCATCTGAGAGGCTCACGATTATCACGGGGGACAATGGCCTAGGAAAGACCTTTTTACTTGAATGCGCTTGGTGGGGCCTGACCGGAGAATGGGCTGAAAGAGACAGACCTGTACTTCCGCGCCTGGATGCGCGCAAGTCAGAACCGAAGATTACATTCGAAATCTCTGCTCCCGGTAGCACCTCTAAGCGAACACCTATCGCTTTCGATTGGGATTCGCAGTCGTGGAAGGTTCCCCCAGACCGGCCGACGGTCCCCGGGATCGTTGTTTACGCCCGAGTTGACGGTTCCTTTGCCGTGTGGGATCCTGCAAGGCATTTTCAATCTCGCGGCCCCAGATCAGAGCCCGAAGTCGTTTTTCTCTCGAGAGACAGTGTTTTAGACGGTCTGCCTAAACGTAGCGAGGGACTTCTGCTCGATTGGGTCAAGTGGCAGAATAGCTCAGACCAAAGGACTTTCGATACGTTCTCACGTGTGCTGGGCCGCTTGTCTCCGCCGGGCATGGACCTTAAGCCCGGGAAACCAGTCCGGTTACCGAATGATGTTCGCGATATCCCTACGATAGTGCATGGGTACGGCATCGTCCCGTTTCTACACGAGTCTGCAGGCATCAGGCGTATCGCAACGATTGCGTACTTGCTTGTGTGGACCTGGAACGAACATAACATCCTATCGACGCAAGCGAGGAAGCCCCCAGAACGCAACATGGTGGTTCTCATCGATGAGATGGAAGCTCACCTTCACCCAAAGTGGCAGAGGACAATACTACCCGCATTGCTGGACGTCATCGGCATTCTGAGTCAAGATCTCCAAGCGCAGGTCATCGTGTCGACTCATTCCCCACTGGTTCTTGCCTCGGTTGAAGAATCATTTTCAGACGAAACTGATGCCCTGTTTCATCTAGAAGCGGCGCCACAAGCGGAACCGACACTCAAGGAGTTACCGTTCGTTCGCTATGGCAAAGTGGACGCCTGGCTCACCTCTCATCTATTCGAACTTAGGCAGGCACGATCAAGGCCGGGCGAAGCCGCTATCGAGCAGGCTAAGGGCCTCTTGGCAAGGTCCGAGGTTTCCGCTGCTGAGATCATGGCTACTACGGAAGAACTTAAGAAGGTGCTGCCGCCTGATGATGACTTCTGGCCGCGATGGCTGTTTTTCGCTCGGAGCAAGGGGCTTCAACCTTGATACGGGTTATTCTTCAGCCAGAGCCCGAGGGCTTTGATGCGGCAGTGCGGGCGCCCGGTAACCGTTTCCTCGACAGGAATTCCGCACCCAGCCTCCGTGAAATCAAGAGAGCTGGAGCAGACTACTGGAGGCGTTGCCGTCCTGAATTGCAGGCGGCGTACAGGGAGATCTGCGCATACTCGGCCGTGTGGATACCGTCCAGCGCAGCCAGCGTCGATCACTTTCAACCGAGATCTCGTTTTCATGCCCTTGCCTACGAATGGAGCAACTTCAGACTTTCGGACCGGAAGATCAACCTCCGCAAAAATGACAACACCGGCGTGCAAGACCCTTTCGAGGTCCGACCTGGCTGGTTCGTAATTGATTTCGCGACGTTCTATGTCCGATGCGGCGATGGGTTGCAACCTGACGACGAGAACCGCGTCCGGCACACTATCTCGCTGCTTCAGCTGAATGACGACCAATTGGTCGATCAACGCTGCAATGTCGTTGAATAGTACGCCCAAGGTGCTCCACTGGAAGACATCGAGCGATACTACCCATTCATCGCCCTGGAACTGAAAAGGCAGAATCTGACGGAAGCCATCAAGTTGCGTTTCCAGCTCTAGTGAGCGCCCCATCGAGTCGTTCGATGTCAGAAATGACCTTCGAACGGCGGTCTGGCGGTTCGCTGATTCCAAAAAACACTACATTGGACCGGGCAAATCGGTGCTGGAGTACATGCAGTCGTCTTTGGCGATTGTGCCTGGACCGACGGCACATCTGGGAACAACTCACAAGGTCGTATAACGGCCTACCCGGAAACTGACCCACTACCTACATTTTCACGCACTGCAAGGCCAAAATGTCCATTTCGGATTATATTGACTCTGTGTGAGCAAATCAACTTTACTCAAGGAAGACGACCATGCAGCAGCGTACGATCAGAGTCAATCCCTCGGAAGAGACCATCAAGATTGGTCCGCTCGAGATCCGGTTCCTCCTCACCGGCGATGATTCGAGCGGCAGCGCGTCCGTGTTCGAGGTTCTCGTCCCCGCCGGGCAGAAGCTGGCGGCGCCGGCCCACAAGAACGACGCTTACGAGGAGATCCTCTACGGCATCGAGGGCGTCCTGACCTGGACGGTTGACGGCACGCCCATCGAGGTAGGTCCGGGGCAGGCGCTGTGCATCCCCCGAGGCGCGGCGCACCGCTTCGATAATCTGGGCAACGAGGATGCAAAACAGCTTGCCGTCATCACCCCTGCGATCATGGGCCCCGCGTACTTCCGCGAAGCCGCCGAAGTCATCACTGCCGCCGCCGGTGGCCCACCCGACCGCGCCAAGATGATCGAGGTCTTCCGGCGTCATGGCATGACGGTGGCCCCGCCCCCGCCGGGTAAGTAGCGGGCCGCGGATTTGGAACCCACTGCGCTTTTCGATTATAATGCTTGCACGGCCCTCGCCGATTGCCGTTCTTGTGCTCCAGCAAGGTTCAGAATCTGGAGCGTAAGCAATTCAAGGTATCAATCGGAAGGTGCGTAGTGGAGAACCCAACTTTGGCCTCAGAGACGGAAAAGCGTTCCTCGAGAGCCGCCAAGCCGGTTTACGGCATTGCGGAGATTCTGAAATTCCTTCCGCACCGCTACCCGTTTCTGATGGTGGACAGAATTTTGGAGCTGGAAGAGGACCGGCGCATTGTCGGCCTGAAGAACGTCACCATCAACGAAGAATTTTTCCAGGGGCACTTTCCCGGGGCCCCGGTCATGCCGGGAGTGCTGATCATTGAATCGATGGCCCAGGTGGCCGGCATCCTGGTTTTTCGCCACCTGCCGGATAAAGAAAAGAAGCTGATCTATTTTACGGGCATTGAGAATGCGAAATTCCGGCGGCCCGTGGTGCCCGGCGATCAGCTTCACGTGGAAATGCTGCTCCTGAACCGGCGCAATAATTTTGGCAAGATGCAGGGACGTGCAACGGTTGATGACAAATTGGTGGCCGAGGCGACCGTGCTTTTTGCGATCGTGGAGAAGCCCGGTTCATGAAAGCCCACCCCACCGCCATTATTCATCCCAAAGCCCGGCTTGCCTGCAGCGTCGCGGTCGGCCCCTACAGCGTGATCGGGGAAAGCGTGGAAATCGGGGAAGGGTGCGAGGTGATGTCGCACGTGGTTCTGGGCGGGCCCACCAAGTTCGGCCGGCGAAACCGGATCTTCCCCTATGCCTCGATCGGGCTCGACCCGCAGGACACCAAGTATCAGGGTGAGCAAACCTACCTCGAAATCGGCGACGAGAACATTTTCCGGGAATTCGTGACCATCCATCGCGGCACGGCGGCGGACGGAGGCGTCACGCGCATTGGCAGCCAAAACCTCTTCATGGCCTATGTCCATGTGGCGCACGATTGCCAATTGGGCAACCACATCATCATGGCCAACGGAGCCTCGCTCGCGGGGCACGTGGAGATCGGCGATTACGCGATCGTGGGAGCGTTTTGCGGCATCCATCAGTTCACCCGCATCGGAACTTACAGCTTCCTGGGCAGCTATACCGTCGTCAACAAAGACATCCTTCCTTACTCGAAAACCACCGCTGAACGCCCCATGTCGGTTCTTGGGGCAAACCGCCTGGGACTGGAACGCCTCGGCCTCCCCTCGGAAGAGATTGACGAACTCCAGGCCGCCTTCCGGATTCTTTGCCGCTCCAAGTTGAATACCACCCAGGCCCTTGAAAAGCTGGAGACGCAGGGCATCAAGTCTTCTCACGTGCGGGCTCTGGTTGACTTCATCAAGACCTCGGAACGGGGCGTGGTGAAGTGAGAAGTGAGGGCTGGGAAGTCAGAAGGGCCGGCCCGGAACGCGGCCGGCGGGCGGTTTGCAGGGCAAGCTTAA
Organism: Terriglobia bacterium; assembly: GCA_035532595.1. Classification (GTDB taxonomy): domain Bacteria; phylum Acidobacteriota; class Terriglobia; order UBA7540; family UBA7540; genus JAMCXS01. The sequence goes on from DATKQU010000064.1 coordinate 7,765, forward strand.
ACAGCGCAAATGAGTGATCGATTTGCCATCATTGCGGGCAACGGGCGCTTCCCATTTCTGGTTCTCGAGGCGGCGCGAGAGCGGGGCGTGGAACCGCTGGTCGTGGCCATCAAAGAAGAGGCTTTCCCGGAACTCGCCCAAAGCGCCCGCGAGGTTGAATGGCTGAGCCTGGGGGAAGTCAACAAGCTGCTGGAACTGCTCACCACGCGGGGCGTTCAGAAAGTAATCCTGGCGGGGCAGGTAAAACACATCCAGCTTTTCAGCTCCATCAAACCGGACGGGGTGGTGCACCGGGTTCTGAAGGGAATGCAGCGGAAAAATACGGACGCCCTGATTGGCGCCTTTGTCCGCATGCTGGAAGCGCGCGGCATCCAAGTGGTCGATTCCACGATGTTTCTCGGGCTGCTGCTGGCCGCCGCCGGTCCGATGACGAAACGCTCCCCGGACGCGGGCGAAAGCGCCGATATCGATTACGGCCGGGAAATCGCCAAGAAGATTGCCGGCCTGGATATCGGCCAGACGATTGCGGTGGCGGACCGAGCCTGCGTGGCGATCGAAGCCATGGAAGGGACCGATGCGGCCATCGAGCGCGCGGCGGCTTTAAGTAACGGAAAGCGCCTGGTGATCGTCAAAGTAAGTAAGCCCAAACAGGACATGCGGTTTGATGTGCCTGTCGTTGGCGTGAACACCATCCGGGTGATGAACCGGTCGAACGCCCGGGTGCTGGCTGTGGACGCGGGGAAAACACTGCTGTTTGAACGCGAGCAGTTGATTGAAGAGGCGAACCAGGCGGGCATCGCGGTGGTAGGAATGAAAGATTGATCCGTCCATAGTTCGCCGGGCGGGTCCGGCCGCGGGCCGGGCCGAGGAGAAGGCTTCCGAGTTGCAGAAGGTTCCCATCGTTGTGATCGGGGCAGGCGAACACGGCAGGCGCCATGCCCACGCCTTCCAGACGGTTCCGGGGGCGGAACTGATGGGGGTCTATGATCAAAAGCAGGAGCGCGCCCACGCTCTGGCGGCGGAACTCGGAGCCAAGGCCTTCCCGAGCCTTGAAGCGGCGCTCGAAGCCGCACAAGCGGTCAGCATTGTAATTCCGACGACAGATCATGCCACGGTGGCTCGCCAGGCGCTCGAGCGCGGCGTGGATGTCCTGGTAGAAAAGCCGATTACCCGCACCGTGGAGGAAGCGGCGAGCCTTATCGAGATCGCGGATCGCGCCGGGCGCATCCTCCAGGTGGGGCATCTCGAGCGGTTCAATCCCGGCGTGGTCGCGGCCAAGGCGGTGACGCACCAACCCCTGTTTTTCGAGATTCACCGGCTGGGAGTTTTCAGCCCCCGCAGCCTGGATGTGGACGTGGTATTCGACCTTATGATTCATGACCTCGATCTGGTACTCTGGATGGTAGGCGCTGAGGTGCGTGACGTCCGGGCGGTGGGCCTGCCGGTACTGTCCAACAAGGTGGATATCGCCAACGCCCGGGTGGAGTTTGAAAATGGGGCGGTGGCGAACCTTACGGCCAGCCGGGTGAGCACGGAAAAGGTCCGGAAGTTCCGCTATTTTCAACCCCACGAGTACATTTCCATCGACTTCTCCCGGCGTGACGCGCTCCTGCTTCGAGTGGACGACGCCGGGAACGCGCCCGGCATCGCTTTTCGCAAGCTCGAGGCGCAGGGCGCGGAACCCTTGCAGGCCGAGTTGGAAGCATTTGTCGAGAGCGTGCGGGCGCGGCGGGCGCCGCTCGTGGGAGGCCGGGAAGGCCGGGACGCACTGGCTTTGGCCGAGCGGGTGATGTTTTGCATCGAAGAACATGCAGGCCGTGTCCATGTTCCCTTAAGCCGATCGGCAGGACATAGCGGCGAGCTGTGATTTCGGCCGGGAACTTGCCGCGCCTGACAGACCCAAGGAATTATGAGTATTCAACCCGAGTTTCGGCTCCTGCTCGACTATGAGAATGAGATCGCGCGCTGGCGCCGCCTGACCACTTTTTTGCTGGCCGTCATTGTTCAGTTGCTGATGGCGGTCTTTCTGGTTCTGGCGCCTCGCCTGTTTCCCGAGACCGCCAGGATGTTGGCGCTGGAGGCCAAGCCAAAGCCCCAGCAGCAGTCCACAATGCTCTACTTTCCGCGCGACCTTATGCGCTCCGCCCGGAAGCCGCCCAACACCAACAACCTCTCGGATAAGAATCGCACTGCGCAAGGCAAGTCCCCCGTGATCGATACCCACGGCCTCCGCATGCCCTACATGCGCGGGAACTCTCATCTGCCGGAAATCGCCGGCGGCCACCATGCGCCCACTCCGCCGCCTTCCCCGCCCGCCCCCAAGCCCCAGCCCAAGGTGGAGGCGCAAGCGGCGAAGCCGGGTACTCCTTCCCCTCCCGCTCCTAAAAAAGAGGACAACCAGGAAGCGCAATTGCGCTTGATGAACGTCAAGCCGCCCTCCCCCACCGGGGATACTAGATTTCAACTGCCTTCTTCCACCCCGGGGCAGGAGATCCAGCAATCCCTGCGGGCGGCGGCCCAGAACCCCGGTAGCGGCCCTGCGATGGGTCCGGGAGACTCAGGCTATCAATTACAGAACATCAATCCGAATTTTTCGACCGCCGGCCCCATTATCCTTTCGGACACCCGCGGCGTAAACTTTGGGCCTTACCTGGCGCGAGTGGTCTACATTGTGCGCCGCAATTGGTACGCAGTGATTCCGGAGTCGGCCCGCCTGGGAGAGAAAGGGCGAGTGGCCCTGGTCTTTGAAATTGTGAAGGATGGTTCGGTGCCGCAGCTCCGCCTGCTGGCCTCCTCAGGGTCACCCCCCCTGGACACCGCCGCGCTGGCTTCCATTCGTGCTTCGAATCCCTTCCCTCCCTTGCCCCAGCAGTTCACAGGAAAGCATCTGGTGCTGGAATTTATTTATTTTTACAATTTGCAGCCCTCGAACTATTGAGGCTGGATTTCCGTTCTGAAATTCGCGAGCTGGCCGGGTCCAAACCTCCCCGCCAATCTTCACGCCGGTTCCAGCATCAACACCCCCTGTCTGGAAAGTTCGGATCAATTCTCCCGCACATCTTTGGCCGGGCATCTTGGGTAACTTGCCAAAAAGGGATTGTGGACATCGTTCCAAACCCTTCTCCCGTCATTCCGAACCGCACGCGCGTCATTCCGAGCGAAGCGAGGAATCTGCTTCTCACTCAGCATGACGATGTCAGACTACGCCGCCCGGCGAGGAGCGTCCGAGGACTTCCCGAGAAAATCGTTTGAATGGCTATGGCCGGTCGGATAGAATTTAGAGGTAAGGGGGCAATGGAAAGGGGTAACGGCAGGTTCTTCCTGTGAGGCCGGTCGTTGCCGGGTCCCCACAAGGATTTGAGATTAGCGGTCCTGTCATTTCATCATGGAACTCCCGTCGCGGTCCCAACTGCTCGGCGCCTTTCTTCTGCTGGCGGTGATTCTTTGCCTTTTAATTGTTCGTTACTTGCATTTAGTATGAAGGATATGAATGTGGAGGATTATCCTCTCCTTGTCATCGTCGGCCCCACGGCGGCAGGCAAGTCGGCGCTGGCGCTTTATCTTGCCGAATGTTTAGGCGGCGAAGTCGTCAATTATGATTCCATCCAGGTCTACCGGGGATTTGATATTGGGACGGGCAAACTTCCGATGGGAGAGCGGCGAGGAATTCCCCACCATTTGATTGATTGCCTGGATCCGACAGACGACTTTACGGCGGGGGACTTTCGGCGGGAAGCTCTGAAGGTGCTTAAAGAAATTCGCGAGCGGGCCAAACTGCCGATCCTGGTGGGCGGGACCGGGCTATACTTGCGCGCCCTGCTGCTGGGTTTATTCGAGGGGCCCACTCGCTCAGGGGATCTGAGGGCGCGGCTGCGCAACCTGGAGGACCGCCGGGGCCGCGGTTTTTTGCATTGCTTGCTCCAGCGGCTTGATCCCGCCTCGGCCGGGCGCATCGACCCCCAGGATCTGCAAAAGGTGATCCGGGCGGTGGAAGTCTGCCTGCTGGCGCGCCAGGAGCTCTCCAGATTGCAGGCGCGGGGCCGGGAACCATTGCAGGGCTTCCATTGTCTTAAGGTCGGCCTTAATCCCGCGCGCGCCGACCTCTGCGCGCGGATCAATCAGCGGGTGGAGCAGATGTTTGCTTCGGGTCTTCAAGAAGAAGTGCGCGGACTTCTCGCGCGGCCCGAGGCGCCGCGGATGAAAGCTTGGGGCGCGCTCGGCTACCGCCAGGTTGCAGCCGCGTTGCGCGGGGAAGTCACCTGGCAGGAGGCGCTTATCGCAACACAAGCGGCGACCAGGCAATATGCCAAACGCCAGATGACCTGGTTTCGGCAGGAGCCGGAGGTCGCCTGGTTTTCGGCGTTTGGCGATGAACCGGAACTCCAGGGTCGAATATTGAGATCGGTCAGCACCCTGCTTGCATCAAAACCCAAAGGAACGATCGATTCTCCCGAGGCGATGTCCCTGTTCAGAGAGACGCTCTGATGCGTGGTGCTCCAGTGGAAAAGAGAAAACTATGGAAAAGCTCCAAAATATTCAGGACGGATTTCTGAATGCCCTTCGCCGGGATAAGGCGGCCGTCACCGTTTACCTGATGAGCGGGGTCAAGTTAACAGGACGCATCCGCAGCTTCGATAAATTCGCTGTGATTCTGGAGAGCAATGGACAGGAGCAATTGATTTTCAAGCACGCCATCTCCACCGTGGTGTTGAATCGCCCCAGCGCGGCCGCAGCTCCTCCGGCATCGACGGGAGGCTCGTGAGGATTCTCGATCAACCAACTCTCGAGAGAGCATACCTGGTTGGCTGGGCTCGCTCGCGGCGGGCAGGCCTTCCGAATGGCTACGATCCCGAGGAGAGCCTGGAAGAACTCCATGAACTGGCAACGAGCGCGGGAGCCAAGGTGGTGGGGTCCGTCCTTCAGGTGGCCCCGGAACCTGATCCCGCCACCTTGGTGGGGCGCGGCAAGGCTCACGAGATCCGCGCAAGCGCGCGCGAGGCTCATGCGGAAGTTGTTATCTTTGACCACGATCTGACCCCCACCCAGCTTCGCAACTTGGAAGCCGCCCTGGGCTCCAAGGTAATCGACCGTACGCAACTCATTCTCGACATCTTTGCCCGGCGTGCCCGAAGCCGCGAAGGCCAGCTCCAAGTGGAACTGGCGCAATTGAGCTACCTCTTGCCTCGGCTTTCCGGCCGCGGAACCATCCTTTCCAGGCTGGGAGGCGGCATCGGAACCCGAGGCCCCGGCGAGCAGAAGTTGGAGTTTGACCGCCGCCGCATTCGAGCGCGGATCCAAAGGCTCACGCAGGGAATCGAGAAGGTGCGTTCCGAACGCTTTCTGCACCGGGCTCACCGCCGCCGCAACCAACTCTTTACTGTCGCCCTGGTCGGATACACCAACGCCGGAAAATCGACGCTCTTCAATGCCCTGACGCGCGCACGCGTTTCAACTTCCGACCGCCTCTTTGTCACGCTCGACCCGACGGTGCGGTTGGTGCAGCTTCCTTCTCATCGGCGAATCCTGCTGTCGGATACGGTAGGATTCATTCGCAAGCTGCCTCCGCATCTGGTGGCCGCTTTTCGCGCGACGCTTGAAGAACTGGAAGGCGCCAGTCTTCTGGTTCAAGTCACCGATGCCTTTCATCCTCAGCACAGCCAGCAGGAAGCGGCCGTCGAGCATTTGCTCGAGACCTTGGGGATTGTGGACACGCCGCGCCTCCTGGTGTGGAACAAGATGGACCTGCTGGACGCCGCGGCGCGCACGAGGTTGCCGCAAGGGCCCAGGATGGTTGCCGTTTCCGCTCTCGCCGGGGAAGGCTTTCCAGTTCTTCTGCAGAAAATCGACGAGATGCTGGAAGCCGATCCCATTGTGGAGGAAGAATTCGAATTCTCAGCCGGCGACGGAGAACGCCTGGCCTTCCTTCACCGGGCGGGAAACGTCTTGTCGACGCGCTATGAGAACAACCGGGTGACGGTACGAGCGCGGCTGGCGAAATCGCTTCGCGAGCGATTGCAGTCCGGAAGGATTTTCCATGGAGATCTGCCCGCTCATGGCTAAATCCCTTTGTTTTCGCGCCCTGGAAGGCTGTGGAAAATCTTGTGGAAAAAGATGGGGGCGGTCACCGAGAGGGGTCTATGCCAAAAAAGCCCCCAAAATCGAGGTTTTCAGGCCCCGTGAGATCGACCCTTTATTTCCAATAGGTTACGAAATCAGTCCTCAAGGATTTTGCAAAGTATGGGCCAAATTCAGGTATTTACCATGCCCACCCCGGCATGGCTAGTTTTGCACAATCATAAGGCAATCCCCTTTCCTCTACTTGTAGCCTGGCATGGCCCACTTAACCGCTTTAAACGAGACTTCAGAAAAGGTAGGCTCTGCCTGTAGCCATCCGGAGCAACTCGCGTGACCGTTCATTGAAAACGCCGCGAGAAGAACTTGCCGCGAACCACGAGGGCGGACGGTGCCCAGTTTCCTGCTGCAGACCGTTGGAGCCTCGGAAACCCGGTGGGCAATGCAACTAAGCAGATCGTTTCTCTGACTCGAACATCACTACCGCAAACTGCCGAGACAGTTAAGAAAATCTCATCGAGTTGTTTGGAGCGCTTCAGGGTAATCTCCAGCGGCGCGCCCGGAATGAAACCTTGTGCCAGTTCCTTCGGCAAGAGAAGGTCTTGAAACCTTTTCGAGAATCGCTCCAACTTTCGTTGACACCCTTTCGGGGCTTGGCTATAGTGTTGGTGTAAGTTAGGCGGGCGTTCTCCTGAGATTCTCATTACCCTTGAGCGAGAGCCTTTCTTCCAACACAAACCATCAGGGATGAAGTTCCAACGCTTATGAACCTCCCTCTTTCACTGACCATCCTTCGCATCTTCTTTGTGCCGTTGGTCGTCGTGTTGCTTTTGACCAAGGGCCACAACATGGACTTGTGGGCTGTCGCCGTTTTTCTGCTGGCCGCCACCACGGATCTCCTGGACGGCTACCTGGCGCGAAAACGCGGCCAGGTGACGGCGCTGGGGATTCTGCTGGATCCTCTTGCGGACAAACTGCTGACCGCTTCGGCGTTTATCTCCCTGGTCGAGCTGCATCTGGTTCCGGCCTGGATGGTGGTCATCATCATCGGGCGTGAGCTGGCAGTGACCGGGCTCCGCTCCATCGCTTCGGCGCAGGGATTTCTGCTGCAGGCTTCCGACCTGGGAAAGAGCAAGATGGTTCTTCAAGTCATGGCCATCAGCGTGATCACACTGAAAGCCCGATATTCGCCGCTGCCGCTGGCGGGCGCCGTGCTGCTATGGATGGTGGTGTTGTTTGCGGTGGTGTCAGGAACGCAATACTTTTGGGATTTCCGAAGGAAGATGGACGCGCGCCTGAAGCAACGCACCACGGGCAATCTGGTGGTGATTCCGGGCGGAAAAGAAAAGGAAGGCGAGAAGGATGCCGCTGCTCACTGAAGAGGAACGGCAAATTCTGCTTCGGCTGGCGCGGCAAGCCCTGGAGTCGGGCGTGGCGAGAGAAAATCTGAACGCGGAAATTCCCGGGCTCCCGGCGGCGCTGCTGGCGCCCCAGAGAGCTTTCGTGACTCTCCACCAGCATGGCCGCCTGCGGGGTTGCATCGGCCATGTGCGAGGGGATGAGCCCCTTTACCAGGCGGTCCGTGAATGTGCGATTGCGGCGGCGCTCTCGGACCCGCGTTTTCCTCCCGTGGCGCCGGAAGAAATTCCCCTGATGAACATCGAGATCTCGGTTCTGAGCGAACCCCGGGTGGTCTCGCCGGAGCAAGTCGAAGTCGGAAAGCACGGCTTGTTGATTTCGCGAGGGCGGCGGCGAGGCCTGCTCTTGCCCCAAGTGGCGGTCGAATGGCACTGGGACCGGGAAAAGTTCCTCGAAGAAACCTGCCTGAAAGCCGGGCTTCCAGCAGATGCCTGGCGGCGCGGTGCAACCATCGAAGCCTTTACCGCCGAAGTTTTTGGCGAGCCGCTCAAAGCCGCAGCATGAAGATCGTCAAACGCAGTCCGCTTGCTTCCAACCCTGGCCAACGAACCACCCAAGCTCTGCTTGGAACGTCAGCGTTTTCACGAGCTAGCTGAGGCAGAAAGATCTCTCCCTCCGATTCGTGGTAACAGAGAGGTTTCGCTTCCAAGGCGAACGCCTCTCCATGAGCGCCTACTCCCCTTGCACAAGGTCCCCGGCGTCGATTCCGCGAAAGGCGGAAACGACGATTCCTACCGATGACTTTTCCTGTGTCCAGAGAACCACCAGTTCGCCGACGGTTTCCGTCGGGAAGTCGGGCGCGGTCAGCAAAACATTCGTGAACCTGAAATCATGAATGATCCGAAAGCGCTGGCCGGGTTGGACGTTGTTTTGCCGCCCCAAGGTGATATAGGCGATTTCTCCCTGGCCCACAACGCTGCGATTGTCCGGCAACGCTCCGACCACGCCAACGAGCCCGGTCGAGGTCCCAAACCGATTGATCACTCTGGGGACATAAGTTGGGATCGGGCGCGGCTGATACGGGATGGCGATGTCGCCGGAATTGATCCCGCCGCAGGCGTACGTGACTTCCGCCACGACTCCGTTGGGCCCGCTCCGGATGACCTTGACGCGCCCAACGTCGCGATAGGGCAGTCCCATGGCGCGCAAGTCCCGGCCTTGGCCCGGGTAGCGCTTCGTCGGGCCGAATTCATAAAGCAGGCCTAATCCAGGCCGAGACCAGGCTTTCAAAGATGATTCGCTCGCCGGCCGCACCAGCCGAAATTCGGTTCCGGCTCGCGGTCCTGTGCCTTGGTATGTTTGCAGATAGACGTCTTCGCCCGGCGCAAACTGACGGAGAGGGTCGAAGAAATCGTTATCAGCGCCACCTGCCAGCACAACATCTTGGGCGATGGAATTGGCGGAGAAGAATCCCGAGCACTCGATGTCCGACTCGAAAGCGGCGGGGAGCGGCTTGGTCTCGCCGGCCTGTGATTGCTGGGCCGCGGCGCGAACCACGCCGAAAAGAGAGAAAACAACAAGCAGGCATAAGGCTCTTCGGTTCACAGCTTCCTCCTCACCCTGCGCCCGCTGGGCGGGTTGCAGAGTTGAAGTTCCTGCGTGCCCTACGCCTTGGATTCCCCCTACCTCGAAGTGTAGGAAACCGCGGGGCGAAAGTCAAGCGAAGGCCGGGCGAGGTTCAGCATTCGAGCGTCTGCCGCATCTCTCCCCGCGTGATATACTGCAAAGATCGTGCTGAGAAGCTGTATCTGGACATTGCTATTGGCGTTCAGCCTTTGGGTTCCTTCCCGCACGTTTCTGCAATTGAAGGCAGGGATGGCTCCGTGCCACTCGGCCTGCTCCTGCGGCTGTTGCATGCGCGGCCACAGCAAGTGTCCCATGATGGCGATGGGCGCCGCCAAAGGGCCGCACGATTCAAAAGCTGTCCGATCTGAACAGTCGCAACCCGGCATTCGCTGTGCGTGCTCGGTATCTCAAAAAGACTCTTCGTTCATTCCTGCTACGCATTCGGATTTATTCTTTGCCCTGCCGGGGACAGTGCTGGCTTATGAGCTTCCCTCGTTGAGGTATCACAGCAACAAGGATTTTGCCCGTGGGCCGCTCCCTGGCATTTACATCCCCGATCCGCCGCCGAAAGCCCTCCCTGCTTAACAGATAAACCTGACTCTTGGTGTCTCGCGGCTTGGCCGTGGGGCACTGCTTATTGGTTTCTCTTTCAAGGAGGGCTTTCGTGAAGTTTGTTCTATTGTTGCTGGCGCCCGTGCTGTTTTTTGCAGCGCCTGCGCACGCTACCATCTTTGGCAACGTGCGAGGGATCGTTCATGACCCTCAGCACCGGCCCGTTGCGAGGGCGGTGGTTGCGATTCGCGCCCAGGGCTCCGGATGGTCTCGGACGCTGCGGTCGAATGGCGAAGGCGAGTTCGAGTTCAACGCGGTTCCGGCCGGCGACTATGCGGTCACGGTAAACGCCAAGGGCTTCCGGCCGCTTGAGCAACGGATGACTGTAACCTCGGGAAGCGCGCCGATTCTTCACTTCCAACTGAGCCTCCAGACGATGAAGGAGCGCGTGGAAGTTTCCGGGGCGCCCGAGGTCATCAACCCTGAGTCATCGAGCACCGAGACTCTCATCAACCGCCAGAAGATCGCTCGAACTCCGGGCGCGGACCGCACCAACAGCCTGGCGATGATCACCGATTATGTTCCCGGCGCTTACATGGTCCATGACCAGCTTCACGTTCGCGGAGGACATCAGGTCAGTTGGGAGGTGGACGGCGTTCCCGTCCCCAACACGAACATCGCAAGCAATGTGGGGCCGCAGTTTGACCCGAAAGACGTGGATTACGTCGAGATGAAGACCGGAGGCTATTCCGCCGAGTATGGCGACCGCACCTACGGCGTCTTCAACGTGATTCCGCGTTCAGGCTTCGAGTACAACAATGAAGGTGAGCTGGTCACAAGCTACGGCAGCTTTAACCAGACCAACGACCAACTGAGCCTGGGCAGCCACACCGATCGCTTTGCCTATTACGGAAGTTTCAGCGCCAACCGCACCGACCTGGGCCTGATGACCCCGGCGACCCAGGTCATCCACGATCTGGAGAGCGGGTTCGGAGGTTTTGGTTCGCTGATTTTTAACGCCACGCCAAAAGACCAGTTGCGCCTGGTGGCTTCCGCCCGTGGCGACCACTACCAGATCCCCAACACCCCGGACCAGCAAGCTGCGGGCATCCGCGACCTGGATTTGGAGCAAGACACCTTTGTCAACTTTTCATGGGTTCACACGTTTAATTCCGCAATGATGCTGACCGTTTCTCCTTTTTACCACTTCAACCGGGCAAATCTTGTGGGCGGCTCGAGCGATACGCCTTTCATCCTCGACAACAATCGCGGGTCGCACTACGCGGGCGGGCAAGCCACGCTGGCCGTGGTGAAGGGGAAGCACAACGCGCAATTCGGCCTGGAAGCTTTTGGCCAGCACGATGACACGTTCTTCGGGTTGCGGGCGGCGGACCAGAGCGGGCAGATGCTCCAGCAACGCCTCACGCCCTGGGGAAACATGGAATCGATGTTCCTCCAGGATCAGTACCGGTTGACCTCCTGGCTCTCTCTGAACGGGGGCGTGCGCCTCGCGCACTACGCGGGCCTGCTTTCGGAGAACGCAGCCTCGCCGCGGGTGGGAGCGGCACTGCGCCTGCCTAAACTGGGCTGGATCCTGCGAGGCTTTTACGGGCTCTACTATCAGCCGCCCCCGCTCGATACGCTTTCCGGACCGCTTGAGCAGTTTGCCCTCCAGGAGGGCGCCGGCTTCCTTCCCTTGCACGGCGAACGGGACGAACAATATCAACTCGGCGTGACCATCCCATTCCATGACTGGGTGCTGGACGCCGACACCTTCCGGACCCATGCTCGCAACTTCTTCGATCACGACGTGATTGGGAATTCGAACATCTTCCTGCCGCTAACCATCCAAGGCGCGCGCGTGCAGGGTTGGGAATCGACCTTGCGTTCGCCGGAAATCTTCCATCGCGCTCGAATCCATCTGGCCTACTCTCACCAATTTGCTCAGGGCTTCGGGGCCATCACCGGAGGCTTGACGGATTTCGCGCCGCCCGAAACAGGCTTCTTCTTTCTCGACCACGACCAGCGCAACACCTTGAGCACCGTGGTTTCCTCCAAGCTGCCTTGGCAGGCGTGGACCACCGCAACCGTCGCCTACGGTTCGGGCTTTCTGAACGGCGATGGCCCCGCGCATCTGCCTGTCCACACCACGTTTGGAGTTTCCCTGGGAAAGTCATTCGGCGAGACTTGGTCGCTGGCCCTGAACGCCTTGAACGTTGCCAACCAGCGCTACCTCCTGGACAACAGCAACACCTTTGGGGGAACCCATTACGCGAACCCCAGAGAGATCTACGTCGAGTTGCGCTACCGCTTCCACTTTTGATCCCCCGGGGTCATTGCATCACTGCATAAAGAGTAAGTGCTATTGTGGTTGATCGGCAGCTATGACAAACTAACACGGGGTTTTTACTTGGCCAGCAGTCGCGGGAGGAAGAAAGAGATCCCATGAAAAGCACCGGGGAAAAGGCACCCGGAACAGCGGGCGTGTGCGCCGGGATCGTTTCCCGTTTTTCCCTCCTCAGCGCTGCGGTGGGTTTCCTGATCGGCCTCTTTGAGGCTCGTCTGCTCTGGACCACGCCGCGAATTATACCTCTTGCCGAATCGGATGTCGGATACGTCATCTGGTTCCTGGCGCCGCTCGTGAACATGATTTTCTTCGGGCTCCTGGGGCTTGGACTCGGCTGGCTCGCCCGCCGAACCCGCAGGAGGGAGGCGCTCGTCGCTATTGAAGCCGGGGTTTCCGTCACTTTTGTGACGCTCATGCTGAAGTGGTTCCACCTGGGAATAGGCCTCCATCCTATTCTCTTTGACACGGATATCGTATTCCCCTTGATGTTGTTTGCCGTGGGATTCATCGTAGTCCTGCTGCTCCTTGTAGCTACAAGGAGCCGATTTGCCGGCTTCTCGGAACGATGGGTCCGCGTGCTGGTGAAGCCCCTGGCCTGGGGGATTGCCGCAGTCACCGTGGCTGCGGTTGTGGGAATAGGAGTTTTCGTCGTGCGGCCGTCATTTTCGGGAACCGCCGCTCAGGCGGCATCCCCGCCGCCAGGCGCTCCTAATATCGTCTTTATCACTCTCGATACGGTACGCGGCGACCACCTTTCGGCCTCTGGCTATCCCCGCTCCACCACTCCCAACATGGACCACTTTGCGCGCACCGGCGTGCTGTTTGAGAATGCCATTTCCGCGAGTTCCTGGACGCTGGCCTCGCACGCTTCGATGTTCACAGGATTGCTTCCCCAGCAGCACGGGGCGAACTGGATGGTTCCTCTTTCGTCGAGCCCGTGGACGCTGGCAGAGATTCTCCAATCGCGGGGTTACAACACGGTGGGATTCGTAGGCAACCCGCTCTACGTAGAGAAGGGATGGGGAATCGCGCAGGGCTTTGGGACATACGACGACAACAGCTTCTGCCTTCGGCATAACCTCGCCCAAACCTTTTTAGGCAACGCCGTTGTGCAACCCCTATACCAGAGTTTGTGGAGTTACGATCCGTTCGACCGCCGGAATGCTCAGCAGCTCAACGCGAGTGTCTTCC
>DATKQU010000065.1:0-3983 GCA_035532595.1 Terriglobia bacterium
GACAACCGTTCGCAGCGTTTCCATGGGATGCTGGGCGGGGGGCAGGCCCTTCAGAAAATCGAGGATCTGTGCAGGGAGGGTAGCATTTTCGGCAAATTGCTTTTTGAGTTGGTCTAATTCGGCCCGCTTGGGGAGCCGGCCGTTCCAGAGCAGGTAAACGACCTCTTCAAAGCTCGCGTGGTCGGCAAGATCTTTGATGTCGTAACCACAATAAATCAGCTTACCTTGCTGCCCGTCGATCGAGCAGATTCGCGACGTCGCAATGACAACATCTTGCAGCCCCACCTTCACTTCTGCCATGCAAGTACTCCCTCTCTTAGCTTCGTAGCCAGCCCCGTAATTCTAGCCGTCCGTTCATGATACACCGGGCGTTCAGTACAAAACAAGAACCCTTTCCGAATGTCTAAGATCGGAGGATTTTTGGTTTATTCCTAGTCCGCAAAGCCTACGAATCGGTAATGCCTTTTCTGCATTCCGGAAATCCCAATTCGATTTGCATTCCCTCCTTGCCCTCGCTATCCTGCTGCTAGCGTAAAGCTCGGTGTGCGAGTGGCTATGAATAGTGCCCATGTTCCAGTTGGGATGGCGATCGTCGGCGTAACGGTTGGCTTCTTCGGTTTAAGGTACTTCAGCAGACAGAAACAGGGTGCATTCCGCCTCTGGGGTTGGACCGGCCTGGGGCTCTTATTTCTTGCCGAGCTTTCTCTCCTGTTGGAAGTCAGATGGGTATCCATTTATTTTACGCCGTTGTGCTGGACGGCTTACCTGCTGATGATCGATGCGGCGGTCGCAAGCCTGAAAGGTTGGTCGCGGCTTGCGAATGAACCAAAAGGGTTCTTCATTCTGGCGCTCACATCCATCCCTCTGTGGCTGATTTTTGAGGCTTACAACCTGAGGATGCAAAACTGGGCTTACATCGGGTTGCCGTCAAACGTCGTGTTGCGCAATGTGGGATACGCTTGGTCGTTTGCCACCATCTGGCCGGCGATCTTCGAGACGGCGGATTTCGTAGAAGCCCTCGGATATTTCAGCAAACCCGTATCCCGCCACCGGCCGTTCACCCCTGGCAGCCGAAGGATCATGATGTTCCTCGGGCTTTTATCCCTTGTCGTCCCAGTTCTGGTTCCTGTCAACCTGGGCCAGTACTTATTCGGCCTGGTGTGGGCGGGCTTTGTTTTGCTCCTCGATCCGCTGAATTATCGCTGGGGCGGGCGTTCGTTTTTGCGGGAATGGGAGGAGGGGAAAGCCGCAACATTCTGGAGCTTGTGCGTGGCCGGCTTGATCTGCGGCGTTCTCTGGGAGTTCTGGAACTTCTGGGCGGCAGCCAGGTGGCTCTACATCTTTCCCATCCTGCAGGGATGGAAGATCTTCGAGATGCCCTTGCCCGGCTACTTTGGTTTTCCCGCCTTTGCTTTGGAGTGCTTTGTCATGTATGAGTTCTTGAAGGTGGCTGCGGGCCTGCTTTTTCGATGCCGGAAAGAAAAGAAAATGCCTGAACAAAACCCCTTCACGACAGGATCGAAATCATGAGCAATCGCCCGCCGTTTGCAAAGGTCGCGACTCTCGAAGAAATCCCTGAGGGAACGGTCAGGCATGTTCTTGTGCATGACAAGCCGATCGCGCTTTGCAGCGCCGGGGGAAATTTCTATGCGGTCAACGCCGTTTGTCCGCACATGGGTGGCCCGCTGGCCAGTGGCAGTCTGAAGGGTTGCGTGATTACCTGCCCCTGGCATGGCTGGACCTTTGACGTCCGGACCGGCCTGCCCGATCACCCCGGCGGGCACTCCATCTCCGCCTATGAAGTTCGCGTGGAAGGTCACGACATTTTGATCGGCTGGCTTAAGAAATCTCCCGCCTAGCCTTCCTTCCCATCCCGTAACAGCATCCATTGAGAGACGGGCATGTTTGCAACGGAGATTTGAGGACTGAGCAAGAAATGTTAAACACGCCGTGGAGCCTCCTGCAAAAGAGCCTGGTGCTGCTTTTGGGAGGAGCAATGTTGGCGGGATTGGGGGCCGTCTCCGCGACTACGCCACAAGTCCAAAGCGCGGACCGGGAAGATCTAATAGTAGCGCAACAAGGCCTCGATCTACTCATGAATGGCGACCCTGAAGCCGCTGCCCAAGCGTTCCAGAAAATCCAGACGGAGGATCCCGACTCGCCGCTCGGCTATCTGTTGGAAGCTAACGCCACGTGGTGGAAAATTTACCTGACCACCGGCAATTTGATTGATCCCGATGTCTTTAATGTCAGCTCCGGCAGCAGATCTCCTTACGATTCGCACTTCTCAGATCTCGTTGGCTTGGCGATTATCAAGGCGCAAAACAATATCGACGCCCACCGCGAAGTGGCCAGGAATTACCTCTATGAAGGGATGGCTTTCGCGCTCCGGGCCCGGTTGGCGGGAATGCGGAACCAAGCTCTTGCTGCTGGCGGAGCCGGCAAACGCATGCGTTCGCTTTTGATCACGGCGCTCGAGAAGCACAGGTATCTACGCGACGCCTACTTGGGCTTGGGCCTCTATGACTATTTCGTGGATACGCTCCCGACGTTTGCTAAGCTTTTCCGATGGATCCTGGGCTTGCCCGGCGGCAGCAGGACGAAAGGACTGCAGGAGATGGAATACGCCGCGAAATATGGCGAGCTGACCCGCGGCGAAGCCAAATTTTACCTGGCGAAGGATTATTCCCGCTCGAACGAAAAGCAGTATGCCAAATCTCGTGAACTTTTCCAGGAATTGCAGCATGAGTATCCCCGCAATGAACTATGGAAGCTTCAGATCGGCAGCCTGCAGATCCGTATGGGACATGCGAAGGAGGGCGAAGCGATTTACCGTCAGGTCCTGAAGGAAACGGGTGGAAAGCAATCCGAGATTGAACAGGCTTTCCACCGAGCGGCGAAGAAAGCACTCGAACGGCGGCATCCTGGAAAGAAATTTGAATGATGGCGGCGTGACGCCAACCATCCGGTCAAGGTCTTATTGCTTCAATGGCGGGCTAAGTGAAGAAGATTGTTCGTGCGCGTGGTAGGAACTTCGGACCAGCGCCCCGGACTCCACGTGCCGGATTCCCCGCCGCAACCCTTCTTCCTTGAGGTTCGCAAATTCCTCCGGGGTGTAGAACCTTGCTACCGGCAACTGGTCGCCCGAAGGCCGCAAGTATTGTCCGATGGTAACAATGCCGACGCCCGCGGAGCCAAGGTCGCTGAGCACCGCCAGCAGTTCCTCCCACGATTCTCCCAGCCCCACCATCAGTCCCGACTTGGTCGGAATCGCCGGCTCCAGTTCTCGCGAGCGATCAAGAAGCCGCAAGGACCGCTCGTAGCGCGACCCTCTTCTGGCCACGGAATACAGCCGGGGCACCGTTTCGATGTTGTGGTTCAGGATGTCAGGCCGGGCTTCCAGCACGGTGCGGAGCGCTTCCTCAGAACCCCGGAAGTCCGGAATCAGGACCTCTACCTTGCAATGCTCGATCCCCTCGCGCAAGGCCTTGATGGTCTTCGCGAAAATGACCGACCCGCCGTCCTTCAGGTCGTCCCGGTCGACGGAAGTGACCACGATGTATTGGAGGCCCATGCTTTCAGCGGCGCGAGCCACCCGTTCCGGCTCCGCCCAATCCACCTGGCCGGCGGGACGCCCCTTCGGCACGGCGCAGAAGCCGCACCGGCGCGTGCAAAGTTCGCCCAGGATCATGAAGGTCGCGGTCCGATGTTGCCAGCACTCCGCGATATTGGGACACCGCGCGCTTTCGCAAACCGTGTGGAGATCGAGACCCCGCATCAGCCCCTTCAACTCGAAATAATTCTCGCCGGAAGGAATGCGCACTTTGAGCCACGACGGCCGCCGCTCAGGCCGTGAGTCCACACGAATTTGAACAAGGTCCGCCATCGTCAAACCTTTATTCTATCCTGAGATCGAGGCGGGGACAACCATACCCTGCCCGCGAAGCGCCCGAAGGCTCCCTGGGGAGATTGCCCAAATCTCA
>DATKQU010000066.1:0-5789 GCA_035532595.1 Terriglobia bacterium
TGAGTCTCCGTGGGCGTGCAGGACGCGCGAGCGGCTGTGGGCGCCTTCGCGGGTGAAAGCCAGGCGCGTTCCTTCGCGGTCAAACTGCATCCCCCACTCGATCAGCCGATGAATTTCGCGGGGGCCTTCTTCGACGAGGATATGCACGGCCTCTTCGCGGCACAGCCCATCCCCGGCCACGATCGTATCCTGGAAATGGAGGCAGACTTGATCGTCCTCAGCAAGAGCCACAGCGATTCCTCCCTGGGCGTGTTCCGTGCTGGATTCATACAGTTCACCCTTGGTCAGCACCAGGACCCGGCCTTCCGGCGCCAGTTCGATGGCTGCGCGCAAGCCAGCGATCCCAGCTCCCAGGATAAGGAAATCAACTTCCAGATCTTCTTTCTTTTTCATAGCCTTCCCATCATCATCATACGCGGCGCTTCACGCGCCCGCAACCTGTAGCCGCCCCCACGCCTAGGAGTTCAATACCTTATTCCAATTTTGGTGATATGGTATCTGTTTCCTCTTACACTGGAGAGAAAGGATTTGTGAAGAGCTGATGCGACGTTTTCAGGTTAAATCACGCCAAGGTGATTATCGCGTGGTAGTCGGTTGTGGCGCATGGAAGGAGTTCCGGCGATTTCCGCACGCGAGCTATTCTTCGATTTTTGTCATAACGGAACGTCCTCTCTGGAAGCGCTGGAGCGCTCATTTTGTCAAAGCCAGCGGGCTGGCGCCTGCGAAGGAAGTTTTCATTCCTTCGGGGGAAAGCTCGAAGAGCCTGCAAATGGCCGAGCAGGTTGCGGCGGAGCTCCTCCGGCGAGGGGCGGACCGCCGCTCGCTGCTGATCGCTTTTGGGGGCGGAGTGGTCGGCGATCTGGGCGGGTTTGTTGCCTCCACATACATGCGCGGGATCAATTACCTCCACGTGCCAACTACGGTGGTGGCGCAGGTGGACAGCTCGATTGGAGGCAAAACTGCCGTTAATGTGGGAGCCATGAAAAACCTGGTCGGGACCTTCTACCCGCCCCGGCTGGTCCTGGCCGATCCTCTGGTGCTCGGGTCCCTTCCGGAGCGAGTATTTCGGTCGGGGTTTTACGAAGTTGCCAAACACGCCGTCCTTTCAGGGCCAGCATTGTTCGCTCTCCTGGAAAAGGAAGTTGCCGCGTTAAAGCCGGCCAGCATCGCTTCCCTGGAGCGAATTTTGGCCAGAGCGGCCAAAGTCAAGGTGGAGGTGGTTAACCAGGATGAGCATGAAGCCGGCCTTCGGCGGGTGCTGAATCTGGGCCACACGTTCGGCCACGCGCTCGAAGAGGCCACCGGTTACAGCCGCTTGCTGCACGGCGAGGCCGTGGGCTGGGGTTTGCTTTGCGCGGCCCGGCTGGGAGTGCTCCTGGGGAGGCTGGACGCGAAGGAGGCGGAGCGGATCTCGCGGCTGGTCCGCAGCATCAGCCCGCTGCCTTCAATCCGCGATCTGGTTCCGGCAAAAATCCTGCGGCTTCTCCCCCGCGACAAAAAGACCGTAGGCGGCCACCTTCATTGGGTCGTGCCGGAGCGGATCGGGAAAGTCAGAATCGTGCCGGATGTCCCCCTAGATGTTGTGGCGGCCGCGATCCGGAGCGTGCAGCAGGAAGGCGACTCATGAGCAAGGCGGAAGGCGCGAGAGTGGAAGGGATGGGCGCCGGCAAGCCCGGGGATGAGCAGAGTACGGCCTCCGCGGTGCGGAAAATGTTTGCGGCTGTGGTGCCGCGCTATGACTTGCTGAACCACTTACTTTCCGCGGGATTCGATGTGCTTTGGCGGCGGGAGACCGCCAAGGCTGTGAAGCCCGCGTTGTCCAAACCCTCTGCGGTGGTAGTCGATCTCTGCTGCGGCACAGGCGATCTGGCCTTGACGCTGCGAAACGTCACGGCAGGAACGGTGATCGGCACGGACTTTTGCCATCCCATGCTGGTGCGCGCCCGGCAAAAAGCGGCCGCAATCCGCAAGAGCATTGCTTTCCTGGAAGCGGATAGTCTTCGCTTGCCGTTCCGCGACGCATCCGTCGATGTGGTGACGGTGGCTTTCGGCTTCCGCAACCTTGTGAATTACCACCGCGGCCTGGAAGAAATGCACCGGGTGGTCAGGATGGGCGGGATGATTGCGATCCTGGAGTTTTCGCACGTTCAATGGCCGCTTTTTGGACCGCTCTTTCGCGCCTATTTCCGGCGGGTCCTTCCGGCATTGGGGTCATGGATCTCCGGAGTTCGCGGACCTTACCAGTATCTTCCCGACTCGGTTTCCCGCTTTCCGGATCAGGAGTCCCTGGCTCTCGCCCTCCGCGAATCGGGCTTCATCAATGTCCGCTATCGAAACTTTACGGGCGGCGTAGCCGCATTGCACCTGGGCCAGAGGGCCTGAGGGCCTTGGCGGCTGGTGGGAGATTTCAATCGGCTTTCGAGGGGCAGTCCATTAGGGAGGGTTGTCCTGTCCCCGCCAATCCTCGGGGGCGCCACTCGCTTCGAATTCCTTGTTCAGTTCATCCAGCGTTTTCTGAGCCTTTCTTGCCGCCTCGCGCTTGATCTCGAGTTCGTCTTTCTTGGCGCTAATCTGCCCGCTCAATTTCTCGGAAAGATTGGGATCAAGCTCGCGGACTCGCTGAATCTCAAGAAGGCTGAGTTCGTCTTCCACCAATTGCTGTTCTTCCTTGGCCCGGGCCAAGGTGGCCCGGGCGTCGCGAAACTTGGCTTCCCAATATTCTCTGGTTTTAATCGCCTTACCGGTTGGTTGTTCCTGCGGCTGCGAAGAGGGACTTGCTTCGGTCGCGCGGGGTTCGGCCGCGGCGGGACCTGGCTCCACTGCGGGTGACGGAGCTGCTTCGGGGTGCGAGGATTTCGCGATGCTATCGTTGGTGTAGACTTTGACCGCTTTGTGGGGTTGTTCCTGACGTTCCTTCCGAACTTCGCGGGCGATTTCACCTAAGGATTGAGATACCGCGGCTCCTGGAATTAGAAGCGTGCTTAGCCCGAGGATAGCAATCAGGATCTTCTGATGATTCATCGTCAGCCCTATCCGCTAAGATCTTTACGGTCGTAGATCCGTTGCGCGGCCTGAGCCCTCAACGCGCCGCAAAGCAGTTCTAAATTTTATTGACGAATCCATCCCGGGTCGCCACCCTTCCGGCGAAGCTCGTCCCTCAAATCCGCCATGGCCTTCTGGTCATCGGCGATTTGCCGCTTGGTTTCTTCGATCTTGACCCGCAATTTGTTGGTGTCGGCGTGGAAGGTTGGGGTGCTTTCCTCTTCCAGTGTTTTCTGGGGATTGGGGTAATATTCGGTGCTCGTAAGGCCCCACTGTTGTTCTAAAACCGCAAGTTGGCGCTGATGGAGTTCCAGCCTGGACCGGATTGCCTCAGCTTTGGACCGGAAATATTTCTCTCCATACTCCTCGGCAGGAGCCGGGGATGGCGCGGTCGACGGCTGCGATAGCTCTTCAGCTTTCGCCGGCCCGGCGGTCTTGTTCGATTCTGCCTGCCTTGCTGATCGAGCGCGCAAGTCATCGTTTGTAAAGACGGGGACGGGCTTCCGTTTTTCCTTGGCGCGCTCCTCCCTCAACTGTCGCGCGAGCGCGCCCAGTGAAGGTGTTTCGTAGGGTTGCTGGCTCCCTACGGCGCTCGCTGGCACCACCACAGTTGCAAGCACAAGAGGCCATATTTTAAGGGTCGTGGGGACTCTCATCTTCATCCTTATCCCGGCGGAAACCTCCGCTATCCTTGAATCCAGTTTAGGTCTTACACTGCCTCTAATCAATGTTTCGACACTCCTGCCGGGGAAACCCATTAGAATTTCCTTAAGTTGGTTCCAGCTTGATGCGTGAGCAGCGATGGAGCGGCAGGCAGAAACTCTTCGTGGCATGTGGCCTCGAGAGACGACGTCCGCCGAATTCAAGAGACGCGATTTTTTGGTATGCTAATTTAACGGAGATCTTGCTTCGTACGCAGAAATAAGGAGCTGTGATCTTGAATGGGGGAGGGCGCGATGAAACTTTTGAATCTTGATTTCACCCGTATCGCTCATGACGCGTTTCGAATTGCCGGCTCAAAGGTGGTATATACGGACCCCTTTAAGATTTCCAAGCGGGACGAGGCTGACATTGTCCTGCTGAGCCACGAGCACTTTGATCATCTGAGTCTCGAAGACCTGGAGAAAGTCTGTTCGCCGGGCACCACCATTGTGGCCAGTCCTTTGTGCGAGGCGGGCCTGAAGAACGTCAAAGTAAAAGAAAAGCGTTTCCTCGATGCGAATGCCAAGTACACGGTCGGCAAAGTGGTGGTTGAAACGGTTCCTGCTTATAACGTCAACAAATTCCGGGAGCCCGGCAAGCCTTTCCATCCCAAGGAAGTAAAAGGGATCGGCTTCGTCGTTGAGATGGACGGGACCCGCGTCTATTACGCCGGTGACACGGACTTTATCCCCGAGATGAAATCCATTCGGTGCGACATCGCCTTGCTTCCTGTTTCGGGAACCTATGTGATGACCGCGGAGGAAGCAGCCAAGGCAGCCCAGGCTCTGAACCCCAAAATTGCGGTCCCCATGCACTACGGAGCCGTTGTCGGAAGCGACGCAGACGCGCAAAAATTCAAGGCACTCGTCACCAATTGCGAAGTTCAGATTGTCTGAGGGCGCGCCAAACGTGGCTGAAGGGAACGAGGCAATCCCGCCGGTGCGGGAGCCGTTCATCCTGGGGCGTCCATGCCGGCTCTCGTTCGCTCCGGGTAGGGCAAGTGCCTCCCCGGCCTCCGTATGTGCAAGGCACCGTCTTACTGGGGACCCTCCCCAGACGTCCCGGGCGCGTTGCTGCCGCTGGGTTCGTCCGGAGTCACAAGCCTGGGTGACTGGCAAAGCGTTTCGATTTGTTCGTTGGGTTCAAATTCAAACCGCTTCGGGGTTGGACATCCCTCCGCTTTTCCAAAATCGTAGAGAGTGGGTTTGTTTTTCTCCTCCTTGTCGGCTTCCTTCTTGACGCTCTTGAGTTCTTCTTTCATCTTACGGAAGCCCTCCGTGTTGACGATGTAATGGGACTTTTTGGGCAGAAACATGATTTCCTGCTCGGTATCCACCATGCGCGTGTAAAAAGGAGGGTGGGTGCGGAACCAGCTTACACCGTTCACGTAACCGACCTTGGTTGCGATCTTGTCGAAGAAACGGATAAACCCGCTGGGATCGTAGTCGGCGTTCCAGGTGTATTGAACACCGAGTTGGTCGGCTTGTAACTCATATTCCCGGCTGACACCCAGGAGGTCCAGGCTTAACACCAGCCCCAGGCCATAGAAGCCATATTGCAGGGCATAGTAGGTGCCAATTCCCGCCACACCCCCGGTAAAAACTAACGCAGCAATTTGCGCGGCTTGGTATAAAATGCCGGCAATCGTGGCCTTTTTCATCAACTTATGCGAATGCCGCGCCGTCACATGGGCAACCTCGTGAGCGATTACGCCGGCGAGCTCTGCCTCGTCATCGGCGGCCTCGAGCAGCCCGCGTTCGATGAAAAGATATCCGCCGGGCAGAGCAAACGCGTTGATTTCCTTGGAATTGAGCACCGTGACGTGCAGAGGAACGTGAAGGTCCGAATGCAGGGCAACCTGCTGTGCCACGGTGTTCACGTAGTCGAGCACGGCTTTATCCTTGACTTCTGGGGGCATCATGCCGGATTGCTTCATCTGTTTGATCGCTTCCTGGCCGGCTCTGATGTCGTCCTGCTGCCCCGGAGCGATCTCTCGAAATCCAATGTCCTTAACATCTCCCCACTTCCGATTGTGATACGCCCCC
>DATKQU010000067.1:0-3210 GCA_035532595.1 Terriglobia bacterium
CCGGCGATCGACCGGCCCTCGAGCCGCGCCGCAAACTCCGCGGGATCACCCGCAACCACACCCGGGTGGTCCACTTCCACCTGCGCGATGCGGCGGCCCAGAGCGGACTTCCGCAGGCCGCGAAGAACTGTTTCAACTTCCGGGAGTTCAGGCATGGGGATCAATCGGAGTGCCGAACGCCTTTGGAATCGGCGTTCTGACTTTTAGCCGACGCTAGATTTCCACCTCAATGTCGTCGCCCGAGACCCGCACGGGATACGTTTCCACTTTCAGCATGCTGTCTTCCAGGCTCTCACCCGTGCGCACGTTGTACTGCCACATATGCCACGGGCAGGTCACCACTTCCTCCTCCAGCATTCCTTCCGCGAGCGGTCCGCCCTGGTGCAGGCAGGCATTGTCCGTCGCATACACCTTTCCATTCACGTTAAAAAGCGCAATCGATCTGCCGTTGGCCTCGACGGCCCTGCCCGTTCCCGCCGCTAGTTGAGACAGGCTGGCAACCTTCACAAACTGAGCCATAGCTCCTCCCTCTGGTGCTCATCTGCTGAGCTTATTCTGTTGTTTTTTCTAAGTGGAATTATTGTTCCTGGAAAATCCGGAGGGCGCAAAGCCTCTCGATCTTTCCTGAACATTGCTGATGCCGGCTTCGAGCGCGGAAGTTTGCCCCTTTAACCCTTTCCGTCGAAAAAAGGAAACCGGACCACCCACCTTCGGTCCTTCATTATACTTCATTCCCCCTGCCGCAGGAGGGGCTTAACAGAGCAAACGACCTGCCCGAGACTCGGCTTCCGCAGAATCTGTTTGACCCTTGACCTTGCTATAACTTGCCGGGTGTGATACATGTATTACATTGTCTTAAAGGAGGGCACGCATGCCCGCATCGGTGCGTCTCGGAACTCGTCTTGAGAAAAGGCTAGAAAAGCTTGCCCGGAGGACGGGCCGCCCCAAGTCTGTTTACATCCGGCGCGCGATTGAAGAGTATCTGGACGAGCAGGAGGATTACCTGGTCGCCTTGCAGCGGCTCGAAGAGAATCTTCCTGCCGTCCCGCTAGACGAAGTCCTCAGCCGGCTCAACCTGCGGAATCGGTCCAAGGCCAGGGGCCGCGGCTGAGGCCGGCAAGCCTCGAAATTCGAGGGAGGAACACCCGGACACCCGGCAGCGCCCACTCGCCAGTCTTTAATTTGTACCAAAAAGCTGAGGCTTCATGGTGAGTCTTATCTATGGAATTCGGTTTGACCCAAGGGCCGTTGGGGAGCTCGAACGACTCGACCGAACAAGCCAGGAGCGCATCGCCGGCTATCTCTCCAAGAACATTCAAGGGAAGAACAACCCCCGCGAGTTCGGAAAACCCCTCACAGGCGGGAAGGTCAAGCTGTGGCGATATCGGGTCGGTGACTACCGGGTGATCTGCAGCATCAACGACGCTGAAAAGACCGTGCTCGTCCTGCGCATTGCCCACCGCAAAGACGTGTATCGTTAGCCCAAATCGCAACGTGATCGCAGGTAGGTGGCCAGACTCAGATGTTCCTGGCAAGCAGCTGCTTGTCTAGACTTGCACAGAAGCGGAGCCTTCGGCCGGGCGCATTGCCTGTCACCCAATTCTTCGCCTCCCAAATTGCGGGAAGAAACTCATCTGCTGCCGCAACTCGGGTGTATAGTCGCTGGAAGGGCGAAATCAAGAATGACCGTTGTGAAAATTATTGCAGACAGCAACTTTTTATAAGGGAGACCTTCTTATGGCCAAGATGCGAGCAGCGCAAGTGACCCAACCGGGAGGGCCTTTTGAGCTCGTCGAACGCGAGATCCCGCAACCGGGCGCGAACCAGGTGCGGATTCGCGTCCAAGCTTGCGGCATCTGCCACAGCGATGGTCTGACCAAGGAAAACCTCTGGCCGGGACTCCAATTCCCGCGCGTGCCAGGGCACGAAGTCGCGGGCGTGATCGACGAACTCGGCCCTGGAGTGACAAGCTGGCAGAAGGGCCAGCGCGTGGGTGTGGGCTGGTACGGCGGCCGGGACGGCAACTGTCCTGCGTGCCGGAGGGGCGACTTCATCAACTGTGCGAACCTGCAGATCTCCGGAATTTCTTACGATGGCGGATACCAGCAATACATGCTGGCGCCCGCGGACGCTCTGGCGCAATTGCCGGAGGGCATTTCGCCCGAAGAAGCCGCGCCGCTGCTCTGCGCCGGCGTCACCACCTTCAACTCGCTTCGGCACAGCGGAGCAGTCCCGGGAGACCTGGTCGCAGTTCTGGGCGTCGGCGGCTTGGGACATCTGGCCATCCAATTCGCCAACAAGTTCGGGTACAAGGTCGCAGCGGTCAGCCGGGGACCGGAGAACGCCGCCCTGGCCAAGAAGCTGGGCGCGCATCATTACATTGACAGCGTTGGGTCAAACGCCGCCGAGGAACTTCAGAAACTCGGCGGAGCGCGAGTGATTCTGGCCACGGCGCCCAGCGGCAAGGCCATGTCCGCGCTGTTCAATGGCCTAGGTGTAGATGGAAAGATGGTGGTCTTGGGCGTGAGCGAAGATGCCATTATGGTGACGCCGATCCAGTTGATTCAGAACCGCAGGAGCCTCCAGGGATGGCCCGGCGGCACCGCCACCGATTCCGAAGACACGCTCAACTTTGCCATCCAGACGGGCGTGCGTCCGATGATTGAAAAATTTCCGCTGGAACGGGCGAACGAAGCTTACGAGCGCATGATGCGCGGCAAGGCGGAGTACCGCGTGGTCTTGAAGATGTAAGGTTCCTGGGTGGGGCCGCGTGTGGGAGCGGGCTGGTCCCGAACCAGGGCTTATCCGATCTGAACCGTTTCCCGCATTCCCGGGGCGCCGATCCGGATGGACTGCTTGAACTCTTCCAGCATGGTCTCATCCAACCGCACCTGGGTGGGACGGTTGGCCAGGCTCATGCCATCAATTTTCTCCTGCAGCTTCAGAAGGCCGTAGAAAAGGTTTTCAGGCCGCGGGGGGCAACCCAGCACGTAGACGTCGACGGGAATAATCTTGTCCACTCCCTGCAGCACGGCGTAGGTGTTGAAGGGGCCGCCCACGCTCGAACAGGCGCCCATGGAAATGCACCATTTCGGCTCCGGCATTTGTTCCCAGATGCGCTTGATCACGGGGGCCATTTTCAACGTTACGGTGCCAGACACGATCATCAGGTCGGACTGCCGGGGGCTGGGACGGAAGACTTCCGCGCCA
>DATKQU010000068.1:0-10037 GCA_035532595.1 Terriglobia bacterium
CAACCCCCTGTTCGACCAGCTCTTGCTTTACGAAATCCCAACTTCGCGCAAGTTGGAAATTCAACCCCTCGCGCCGGGGTAAATGACGCCCTCAAACCTTCATGCGGAGACCAAAAACCTCGTCCAACTTGCGAATTCGGGTTCAGTCTTCCCGTCCGGTCCTGCGCTGATACCAGACCTGGGAGATCGATTACTCGTCTTTGATCGCTGCCTGAACCAAGGCCAGCATGGCAGGCGGAATGCTGGAGGTGCTGATCCCGTGGTCCTTTTCGGCGTGTTCGGCGGCCAGTTTCATCAGTTCTTCTACATTTTCCGCCCGAACCTCCTTGGGGCAATTAGTTCCTAAATCACTGCAACGCAATACTTTAGCCATCGTGCCTCCTCCTTGTTTTCAAATCTTCTCGGGCAATTCTACCATAGGCCTTCGGATTGTGGCTCAAATCCCAAGCGTCATTGAAACGGCCCACAGGTTTGCCTGTCCGGTGGGCAGGGCCGACGCCTGGAGTCAGATTCCCGACTCAAACTCCGGCATTCAAGCAAGCGCAGTTTACAACCGATGATCTAGTGAGGTGGTTCTCAATTTCCGATAAATAGCGGATGGGAAGAATGATGGAAATTGGGCTCTGGATGCGAGATCGGGGCTGCCATCCCTTGCTTTCAGAGAGCTATTTCGCTGATAATATCTCCTATCTGATGAGCGCGTCGTGGGAGAGGGAGAGGTTTTGGCGACGGCTAGCTGCTCTGGCAGCCTTTGGGGGACTCCTTATCTGCACAGCCTGCGCCCCCGGCAGCACCTATTTCCAGCAAGCTCGCAAGGCCGAGCTCCACAAGGACTGGGACACGGCGCTCATCAATTATCAGAAGGCTGTCCAAACCCAACCTGACAATGCGGAGTACTTGCTTGATGAAAGGCATGCGCGGAGTCAAGCATCCTTGTTTCATTTGGAACAAGGGAAGGAACTTTTGCGCGAGAGA
This sequence comes from Terriglobia bacterium, assembly GCA_035532595.1. Classification (GTDB taxonomy): domain Bacteria; phylum Acidobacteriota; class Terriglobia; order UBA7540; family UBA7540; genus JAMCXS01. The sequence continues at coordinate 976 of DATKQU010000068.1, forward strand.
AGGCCTGAAAAAGCCCTGGCGGAATTCCAGAAAGCGGTGAGCATTGACCGCAGCAATCAGGCGGCGGAGCAGGAATTGGAGCGTTTGGTGGCGGAGGAAGCGGCTGCCAAACGGGCCCACGAAAAAAATCTTGAACAGGCCATCCAGCTCAGCGAGCGAACCGCCATCCCCGGCCCGGTGCAGCTAAAGCCCCTCCCTCAAGAGCCGCTCACGCAGTTTCGCATCAGCGCCGACAGCAAACGGGTTTATGAGACCCTGTGCAAGCTTGGCGGATTGAATGTGGCCTTCACGGCCGACTTCCAGGCCAAGCCGGTTTCTCTGGACTTGAATAACGTGAAGATTGACGATGCGCTGCAGGTGTTGTCCTTGCAAACCCACACCTTCTGGAGGGCGGTGACGCCGAATACGATTTTGGTGGTCCCCGACAATCCGGCCAATCGGCGGGATTATCAATCGGAGGTCATGAAGACCGTTTATCTGGCCAACCCTTTGAAGCCCGCCGACCGGACGGCCATTACCACTGCCTTGAAACAAATACTGGGACTTCAGCGGATCATTGACAATCCCGACGCCAACGCCATCATTATTCGCGACACGCCCCAAAAGGTTAAGGAAGCTGAAGATCTGATTCATGCTCTCGACCGCGGCAAGGCGGAGATCATGATCGACGTGACCGTTTTGGAAGCCGACGCCGACCGCGTCCGGGACCTGGGCCTGACGCCCGCCACGGTGAGTTCTTCGGGCTCGATCACCAATGGCCTTCAGGGTGCGGCGGTGTTCAATCCTGCCAGCAACGCAACCCTTGGCCATCTGTCCGTAGCGGATTTCGGCTTGGTCGTCCCCAGCGCGGTGGCCAACGCCATTCTGAGCGACTCCACTACCCGGATCCTGCAGAACCCGGAAGTCCGCGTGACCGATGGTGACACGGCTACGCTGCGCATCGGCAGCCGCATCCCTTACGCGACGGGCAGCTTTCTGCCCTCCCTGGGGGTGGGATCGACGACGGGCGGGCAGGGAGGTTTTGGCGGTTTAATTGCCAACACCCAGTTTCAGTTCCAGGATGTGGGAGTCAACGTGGATTTGACGCCCCATTTGCTGCCTGACGGAGAAATTGCGATCCATGCCAAGATTGACATTTCTTCCGTCCAGCCCTCCGTGCAGATTGCCGGCGTTAATGAACCCACCTTTGGGCAACGGCAAATTGAACATGACATTCGCCTGAAGGAAAGCGAAACCAGCGTGCTCGGCGGGTTGCTGCAGACGAATAACACGGAAACGGTTTCCGGCGTACCCGGGCTCGGCCGCATTCCGGGACTCAAGTATTTCTTTAGCGAGACGCGGCACGAAAAAGTGCAAACGGACGTCCTGATCATGCTGACGCCGCGGGTGATTCGCCTGCCGGAGCCGGCGGTCGGGAACACGACGGCGCAAGCAGCCGTTCAGCCCGCTGCGCTATCTTCTTCTCCGGCAGAGGGCCCCGCCGGAGCAATCCCGCCCGGGAGTCCGCAGCAACCTCCACCCGGTTCACCGGGAGAGCCACGGCAACCGCGATGAAAGGCTTCAGAAACAGCTGGTCAAGGACAAGGTGTGCCGGCTGGGGTTTTACCCTGGTGGAGATGATCGCCGCCATGACCATCCTCTTGCTTTTGACTACCGTTGCCCTGCCCGTTGCGCGGATTGAAGTCCAACGCACCAAGGAGACTGAACTGCGGCGCGACCTGCAGATGATGCGCGACGCCATCGACCGCTACAAGGACTTCTCGGACCGGGGCATGATTCCGACCAAGATGGATACCTATGGTTATCCTCCTGATCTTAAGACCCTGGTCGAAGGAGTTCCCCTCAAGGGCAGCAAAGCCAAATATAAATTTTTGCGGAAGATTCCCACGGATCCGATGACGGGCGATACGGACTGGGGACTGCGTTCGATGCAAGACGATTCGGACTCCCAAAGTTGGGGGGGGCAGGACGTTTTCGATGTCCATTCGAAGAGCCCGGGCATCGGGTTAGATGGCACGCCGTATGCAGACTGGTAGGGGTGGCAGGTCGGACAAGGTCGCGCGGCAGTGCGAAGGGCTTCGCGCACGGGCCTTCACGCTCATCGAACTTATGATCGTGATGGTCCTGATCATGATACTGGCGGCCATGGCCGTGCCGACCTATCAAGTGGCGGTGACCCGGGCGCGCGAAGCAGTCCTGAAGGACGACTTGTTTACCATGCGCAAGCTTATTGACCAATACACGCTGGACAAGCAACAGCCCCCCGAGTCTTTAGATGATCTGGCCCAAGCCGGCTATTTGCGCGGAGGCTTGCCGGTCGATCCTTTTACCGGGTCAAACCAGACCTGGCAAGTGGATGTCGAACAAGTTCCCTTGACTCCCCAGCAAACGGTGCCGGGCATTGTGGATGTCCACAGCGGATCCAGTGCCACTTCTTTGGAAGGAACGCCCTATAGCAGTTGGTAGATATGGGAGAGTATGTTTGCAAGGTCGGGACCGAAACCGGCCGGATCGAAAGCCAGACACACCAAGCATCTTCCGAGGGGGAATTGCGTACCCACCTGGCGGCGCAGGGTTATTTTATCTTTTCAATCAAGCCGAAGTCGATCCTGGCCTTGCAGGTCGGCGGCCGCAAGAGCGGCAAGGTTCCCCCGGACGACCTGCTGATTTTTAACCAGCAGTTCATGACCCTTTCCAAGTCCGGACTGCCCCTCCAGAAATCTCTCGACCTGCTGGCCCGCCAGACGCGGAGCGAACAGCTCCGTGCGGCGGTGAGTTCGGTGCGGGAAAGGGTTCAAAGTGGAGCCCTGCTTTCCGAAGCCTTTGAATCCACCGGGAAGTTCCCGAAGGTCTATTGCGCAACGCTGCGGGCAGGTGAGCGCAGCGGGAGCCTGGACAAAGTGTTGGATCAATATGTGACCTACCAGAAGACCTCCCGGTCATTCCGAAAGAAGTTTCTGTCCGCCCTGATTTATCCGGCGTTCTTAATGGTGTTCCTCTGCGGGCTTATTGTCTTGATTGACACCTTTATTATTCCGAGATTTTCAGAGCTCTATGCAGAACTGGACGTCCCGCTGCCTCCTTTGACGGTCTTTGTCATTGGGGTGGGTCAGGGAATCAAACGGGCGGCGATCTTTTTGCTGGCGGGAATTGTCCTGGCGGTACTCGGGCTGCGCGCCGCGGGCCGCTCCCAGGCGGCTTACCTGGCGTGGGAACGCCTGAAGTTCCGCCTTCCGGTGGCCGGGAAATTGCTTCTGAAGTTTTCTGTCGCAGGGTTTGTGCGAACGCTTTCCACGCTTCTCGAAGGAGGTCTCCCGATTGTCATCGCCCTTCAGAGCTCGGTTGAATCCGTCTCCAGCCCTTTGCTCGCCCAGGGAATCGAACGGGCAAGAAAAGAGGTTATGGCGGGGCGTCCTTTGAGTTCCAGCTTGCGCATGCTCGGGTTTTTTCCTCCCTTGGCGCTGGATATGGTAGAGGTGGGAGAATCGACCGGTGCGCTTCCCACCATGCTGAAGTCGGTCGCGGATTTTTTTGAAGAGGATGTCAGCATCGACCTTTCGACCATTCTGGCGCTGGTCGATCCCGTGATGATCGCATCCATCGCGGTGGTGGTGGGGTTTGTGTTGGTTGCTTTTTACTTGCCTTTGTTTTCGCTGGCCGGACAGGTGCACTAATGAGTGAGAACTTACCTTCAGGGAGCATAGTCGATCTCGAACAAGAACTCGAACACACCCGGCAGGCCGCTCTGCGTTATCAATTCGATTTTGTGGATTTGCGAGACTGTCGGCCTGACCCCGATATGCTGCGTTCCATCCCCCTCGATCTGATGTTGCAGTACCAGTTTTTGCCGCTGGAAACCCACGAGCATCAGCTCACGATCGCGGTGGGCGATCCGAGCAACCTGGCGCGCCTCGACGAACTGGGGATGAGGCTCGACCGCCAGTTGGTGATTAAGGTGGCGGCTCCCAGCCAAGTGAAGGAGTTTCTCAGCACGACGGATCCCTCCCAGCGCGTGCTGGATGAAGCTACGGTGGAATTCCGCCTGGACGTGATCCGCGAGGAGGAGAACGGGCAGGCAAACCTTTCGCTCGAACAACTGGTTGGGGAGCAAGACGTCAGCCCGGTGATCCGGCTGGTGGATTCGATTGTCTTCGCGGGCCTCGAGCGCCGCGCCAGCGACATCCACCTGGAGAGCCGCGACAATTCTTTGGTCGTGAAGTACCGCATCGACGGCGCCCTCCAGCAGGCGATGACCCCCTTGTCTTATGAGTACCAGTCCAACGTGATCAGCCGGATCAAAGTGATGGCGGAACTGGACATCGCGGAACGCCGGGTCCCTCAAGACGGACGTTTCCGCGTGAGCTACCACGGACGCCCGATTGATTTTCGGGTCTCGATCATGCCATCCATTCATGGCGAGGATGCGGTGCTGCGCATTCTCGATAAGGAATCCTTGCACGAGAAATTCCGGCAGCTCCGCGTGGACATCCTGGGTTTTTCCGACCGGGAAATTAAGCGCTTTCGCCGCTACATCCGGGAACCTTACGGGATGGTGCTGGTCACGGGCCCGACCGGCAGCGGGAAGACGACGACTCTTTACGCAGCTCTCTCCGAGATCAAGAGCGATGAAGACAAGATCATCACCATCGAGGACCCGGTTGAGTATCAGGTCCGCGGGATTACGCAGATTCCCGTCAATGAGAAGAAGGGCCTCACCTTCGCGCGCGGCTTGCGGTCGATCTTGCGGCACGATCCGGACAAGATCATGGTGGGCGAAATCCGCGATAACGAAACGGCGCAAATCGCCATTCAGTCGGCCCTGACCGGCCACCTGGTCTTTACCACCGTTCACGCCAATAACGTCGTGGACGTCCTGAGCCGCTTTCTGAATATGGGGGTGGAGCCGTACAACTTTGTTTCTGCTCTGAACTGCATTCTGGCGCAACGGCTGGTTCGACTGACCTGTGAAGAATGCAAACGCCAGGTGAATGTCACTCGCGAACTGTTTGAGGAGTCGGGTCTCGACCCCGCGAAGTGGCAGGACGTGGTCTTTTACGAAGGGGTGGGCTGCGCGCACTGCAACCAGCGCGGGTATCATGGGCGGACGGCGATTGGAGAACTGCTCGCGCTAACGGACAAAATTCGCGAATTGATTCTTGACAAGCGGCCCTCGGCGGAAATATGGCAGGCCGCCCGCGCCGAAGGCTTGCGAACTCTACGCGAGGCGGCCCTCGACAAGGTCCGCCAGGGCGATACGACGCTTAAGGAAATCAACAAGGTCACCTTTGTTGAATAAACCGAAATTGGATCTTCGCCAAGGATTCGGGGGATGGGCGCGGCTCGGTGGAAAGGTCCGTCCATTTCGCCCGGCCAAGAAGAAAAAGGCCCCCCTCCCGGCCACGGTGTATGAAGTCCAATCCGGGTTTGTGATGGGAGCCCGGCTCTCGAGAGCCCGTCGGAAGGTAAGCCGCCTGGATGTTCGGGAACTTGATCCCGAGACGCTTGCGGCCGTTTCCTGTCTCTCCAACATTCCAAAGCCTGATGAACTCCGCGAAACGCTGCGGGCCGTCGAGGCTGCTCTCGGGAACGGGAAAGGGCCGCTCGCCTTGCTGGTGCCCGACCCCGTGGTGCGCGTCAGTATCCTTGAGTTTGAGACTCTTCCCAGGGATGTTAAAGATCAGGAAGCCCTCATCCGGTGGAAAATGAAGCCGCTGCTGCCTTTCGCTTCGGAAGAGGCTCGGTTGAGCTTTGACGTGGCGCATCAGGAGCCGGGCCGCCTTGAGGTGGCGGTCATGGCGGCGCGGAATTCCGTGCTGGCGGAATACGAGGCGGCCGTTGAGGCTCTTGGCGTCGAGGTCAACCTTGTCCTGCCGGCGACCTTGGCGCTGGTGCCGTTGTTAAACGAGAGCCCTGAGAAGGGTGAACTCCTGCTGCACGTTTGGCCGGGCGGGTTGACGGCCGTTGTGCAGGGCGGCAGGCGCATCCGGCTATGGCGGAGCCAAGCCGTGCGATGGACTTCGCCGGAGGGATGCCTGGCGGCGGTAAGCCAGGAAGCGTCACGGACGCTGGCCGGAGCGCTGGACCACCTGAAGCTGGAAATCAGCCGAGTTTCCCTCTGCGTGCGCCCTCCTGTTCCCGAAGACTGGATCGCCGAGCTTGGCCGCGCCATCGGCCGGGAAGTCCAGGTCCTGATGACGGCGGAAACCGCTATGAGCGGCCTTTCACCCGAGCAAGCAGAGGTGCTCCGATATTTTGGCGCCCCGCTCGCGGGGCTTTTGGCGAACGCGAGTTAGAGACGTATGAAAATTTACCTGAATCTGGCTGTTGCCCCCAGCCGGCGCGAACGCTACGCTCTGGCTTGGGCGGTGCCCACCCTCGCGGTGGCGTTGCTCATCTTCGTTTATCTGGCGGGCAGCGCGATCCGTGATTTTCGGCATTCACGCCAGATCCGTCATTCGCTCGCGGACTTCCAGGCCAAGGACGCGCACTTGCGAGCCAGGGAAATGGAACTTCGCCTGCAGCTTGCGCGCCCGAAGTCCCGGGAAATGGTTGACGAAACCGAGTTCGTGAATCATTTGATCAACCAAAGGCAGTTTTCCCTGACGGAGCTTACCGTCAAGGTGAGCAAGCTGCTGCCTTTGAATGTCAAGCTGAACGGCTTGGGGTTGGAGGGACCGGACGCCCATCCGGAAGTGCGTTTTGCGGTGTTGGGCAAGAGTGAGGAAGCCGTCGAATCCTTCCTGAACAACCTGGAAGACTCCGAAGATTTCAGCGACGTGACGATCAGAAACCAGGGCTTCCGAGGAGGAGAGGGAGGAAGCCCCGAGCAAGTTGCCTTGACTTGTACGGCGCGGTACGTCACGGCAATCTTGCCGGCTGGACAGCAGGAAAGATGAGGAGAAGGCGTCGCAAGGCATTCATTCGCTTTTTTGAGCGGGCGGCCCTGGGGATGGCGGTTCTGGATGTGGTCGTGTACCTGGCTATCGTCCGCCCTTTGCACAGACGGATTGTGGAAGCTGAAAGCTCCTACCATCGGGTGCTGGAGCAGGTGCAACAACGGCAGGACCGCGTTGCCCGGCTCGTCAAGTTTCAGGAAAATCTGCCGCAGGCCGATGAACAGCTTAAGGCTTTCCTGACTGACCACGTGCCCACGCGCCGGCATGCCTTTTCAGAGGCTTCGCGCATGGTCCGGGTTCTTACCAACCAGTCCGGGGTGCAATTAGACAACGTCAGTTATAAACTAACCTCAGAGAAGGGTGAACCGCTGGAGCGGTTGAGGATTAACGTCGTGGTGGAAGGGCCGTTTTCAAACTTGCTTAAATTTGCGCACACGCTCGAGTCTGCGCCCCAGCTCATCCTGCTCAAGAATTTTACATTTTCGACGAATCAAGGAAGCCTCGTCTCCTTGCAGGTAGGAGCGGAACTTTATCTTACGCCATGACATCGCGCACCAAGCTCGAAAAATTCGGAGGTGTGGCCCTAGCTGCGGCCTGCGTCTTTCTGGCCTTCAAATTGATCTCCGAGATCGACGGGAGCCCCGTGGAAGCCGCTCGCGGGCAGGATGCCGCGGCGCGATCCGCCAGCCATTCTCCCGGCTCCCCAAAACGGCTGGGCAAGGAAATCAATCAACTCGCCAGCGCTGATCCCAGCCTGGAGATCCACGCCCTCAAGGAATACGTGACCAGGCCGCTTCCGGACAATCTGCGCGATCCCTTTGATTTTGCCGCGCCGCCCCCTCCGAAAAATGGACCGGCGGGGAGTGGCGGCGGTGTTGGTGGTGCGGCGGGTGGAATTGGCGGAAACGCGGCTCCGCCTCCACCGCAAATCTCCCTGCACGCGCTTGGTTACTCGCTGCGAGAGGGAGTGGGGGGAGAGGCTTATCTGGCGGACGCCGATCAGGTTTACATCGTCCACCAGGGTGACATGGTCATGAAGCAGTATAAGATTCTCAGGATTACGCCGTCGATCGTCGAGGTTCGAAATGGAGCTTCAGGGGAAACCGTACAACTGCCCATCCCGGAAGCGCAATAATTCCGGGATGCTTCGGGGCGGGCCGGCATCGAGCAAGAACGGTTACGCGCTGCTCATTGTCATGATGATGGCGACGATTTTGCTTGTGTCTTTGACCGCGGCGCTGCCCAACATCTACGTGCAAGGCCAGCGCGAGCGGGAAGAGGAACTGATCTTCCGGGGCCGGCAGTATGCGCGGGCCATCGCGCTTTTCCATCAGCAGTTCAACCGCTACCCGGCATCCGTCAAAGAATTGTTGCACACCAACCAGATGAGTTTCTTGCGGCAAGCGTACCGAGATCCGATGAGCAAGAGCGGGGAATGGCGATTCATTCACGCTACGGCCACCGGTGTCATTCTCGATTCCAAAATTTTGGGCTCGCCAGGCCAGCAGAACACTCCGAACAGCGGGGGCTCCCAGACCAACCCTCCGAAGACCGGCGAGAGTACCTCGGGAACGGCTTCCGGACAGAACACAACGGGGGATGGAGGATTTTCACTGTCCGGCGGCCAGGGAACTGGGACTTCTTCGGGACAGAGCGGGCAAGGAACGCAGGACAATTCAATGTTCGGGGAGAAAAACCAGTTGATCGGCGCCTACATCGTCGGCGTTGCCAGTACCAGCCCCAAGACGGCCATCCGGGTTTTCGAGGGGCGCACGCACTATGATGAGTGGGAGTTTCTGGGTGTTCCCGGCGCACCCGGCGGGCCAGCGGCAGCGGCGGCGGGCGGGGTTCCATCCATGCAGGAGGGGCAGACACCTTCGATGAACCAAACGCCGCAAACCAACTCTAACCAGAACTCCCAACCGAACTCCATTTTTGGCGGCGGTTCCAATCCCCCATAGCAGCCGGGAGCTTGATCGGAACAACTCGGAAACCGGGAAACGAATCAAACGGGTAAGCTTTCGGAGGACAGGCTGTTGCGCGTCATTTCCATGAGGTCCGCAAGGGGAGTGGTGGCCGGAATGTGCGCCCTCCTGGCGATGGTGGCCGGGAGTTGTGGAGGTGGCGGAGGCGGGAGCACGAGTTCGAACCCTCCCCCGCCGTCCA
>DATKQU010000069.1:0-28854 GCA_035532595.1 Terriglobia bacterium
GACATCAGTTTGCGCCCCGGTTCATACCGGAGGGTCTGGATCTCACTCGCCATGCGCTTTAGGAAGTCCTCGCGCGTCCACAGGCCTGAGCGGAGCAAGTTCCGATAAGCGTAGTAAGTTGTGATTCCCTCGACAAACCACAAAGATTTCGTATAGACCTCTTTGCTGTAATCAAAGGGGCCAAGCCCTGCGGGTCGCAAGCGCTTGATATTCCAAAGGTGAAAAAACTCGTGGGCGGCAATTTCGAGAGCCTGGTTAAGCGCCCCGCCTGACAGGCTCCCTCGCACAATAATTTCCGTCGAGTTCAGGTGCTCCATCCCATCACCCATTTTGATATCGGGGGCAAAGTGGAAAATGAAGGTGTAGTGGCTGAAGTCCGGGGCAGGCATCATGGCCATTTCCGAATGCACGATTTTCTTCAGCCCATCAATCAAGCCGGAACGGTCCCTATCTTCCTTGTCATAGCTATGGACCGCTACACGAAAGGTCTTTCCGTCTTCTTCAAAATCGTCCACCGAGCAGTCGGGCGAGATCTCGAGGGGTGTGTCGACGAGAATGTCGTAGTTGGGGATCTGGAAGCTACTCTGCTGGAGTGAAAGCGAAAACCCGCTGACAATTTTCCACCCCGGCGGCGGGTGAACGGTAAGGCTCAGGGGGGTTGGCTTGTGGCCGATAAGATACATGAAGACGGAGGCGCCGGTGATGTTCGCGTGGGAAGTATCGAACTGCGAGAATGATCCGCTGAGGTCGTTTCCGAAGACCGTGTAACGCACGTGGACGCTGCCGCCGCAGTCTTTCGTGTCCACGCGCCAGGTTTGTTTGTCCGGCTGCGACCAGGAAAGGCTCTGGCCGTTGGCGCCCTGGGCGGTGAATTCCTGAACGTTTTTTGCAAAGTCATAGATGGCATAGCGGCCCGGCGCCCAGGCCGGCAGGGCAAAATCCAGCGTGGGAGCGCTCACTTGGCTCGCGGTGATTTCCACCTCCATCAGGTGGGTGGTGGGGCGCACGAGGTCAAGCTGATACGAGAGTTCAAGAGGCCTGGGAGCCGCCAACTGATCCCCCAGAGGGGCTTCAGTTCCTGCAAGTACCGCCGCGCTTGAAGCCGCCAGGCACAACACGGGCAGAATACTCAGGATGACAAGCCGAAGAGTTCGAATGTGCCTCGCGCAAAGCAGTTTGCGCCTGTTTCTGGACGATAAATAATTTTCCGCCATTGAACTCCCTTTCCCCTTCTCCTTCTCCTTCGTCCACCGGCGCGGGAATAAAAGCGGCCTGGGCATTGTTCTGACAGGTACCCGGGACGAGGGATACAATAACAAATCTGCTTTGCCTGAGCGCGCAAATACATACCTCAGCCGAGATGAGGGCGCCCACAAAACCTCGCACTACCGGGCTAAAGAGCAGGGCTATTGTCCTCCAGCATCTGTTCGCGAATCATCTTGACCGGCGCGATGCCGAAGCTAAGGAAACGATCGTGGAAATCCCGCAAGTTGAATTTCTCACCAAGCTTCTGCTTGTCGTCTTCGCGCAGCTTCATGATTTCGACCTTCCCGAGCGTGTAGTCGAGATAGCCGGGATCGAACGCGCCACGCATCGCCTCACGCTGTGAGTTCACTGGTTCCATGTAGGCTTCGCTCTCGAAGAAATTGGCCGCTTCGTCAACGGTCATGCCCCCGGTGTGCATGCGGATTGCCACGATATACCGGCAGCTTCGGATCAGCGAAGCCTGGAGCTGAGCGAGTAACAGCTTAGGGTCGCCCTCGCCGTAGCCCTGCTCCAGCATCATCTCTTCGCAGTAATGTGCCCAACCTTCACAGTTCGTGCCGACGATCTTCAAGGAGGCCTCCAATTTGCGTGCCTTCGTTGGCGCGCGCTTCAGCCAAAGGAACTGGACATAATGGCCCGGATAGACCTCGTGGATCGAGACGATCCGCACAGCATAGGCGTTAAAAAACTGGAGGAGCTGTTCCTTCTGCGCCTCATTCCAGGCGGGATTTGGAAGAGTTACGTAGTAAAAGGACTGAATCGAGTGTTGTTCGAGCGGGCCGGGCGTATCCATGGAGGCAAAGGTCAGCGCCTGCATAAAAGGTGGTGTCTCTGTCACCTGGGGGATGGGTGCGGGAGGAATGGTCGCGATCTCATGCGTCAGAACAAACTGCCGCAGGGTATCGAGCACAGATTGCGTATTCTTAAGGACCTGACTCGCATCGGGGTGTTCCTGCGCCAAGCTGCGAAGAACCTCCAGGGGAGAGTTTTTGCTGTCAACGATCTGTGCAGTTTGGGTCAAAAGCGACTGCGTGCGGCGCAGCTCGCTTAGGCCGGTTTTAAGCAACTGGTCAACGGGAGTGTCTACCATCTCGTCGTACAAAAGCTTCTTGCGGAAATTCTCCGCCCCGATGGCAAATTCACCTTGGGATTTGGCAGTGAGGGTGTTCCTCAAATAGTTCAGGAACTGGTTATATGCCGTGATGACTTGCTGGTTGACGGCATTAAACTCCGTCTTGAGAGAGCCGCTGGTTGCGCCGGCCACAGCCTGGGGCAAGAAGTTCTGGAGGAAATTGATCTGCGCTTGTACCTGCTCAATGGCAACTTGCGTGTAAACCGCCGGAGGATTAACGACATTCGCGCGGGCGCTATTCAAGACCTCCGGAATGCGCTCGGCGCGGGCAATCAACGATTTCAAGCGGTCGTCGAGCGGAGCGAAGTCGCGTTCGATGAGGGCAAACAGCGACGCGCTGGCGATGTCGTTATAGAAATTTGGGTCCTTCGCCCACATGCGGATATCGGCAAGGTCCAGGAGATGCCCCCGGATCAGACTCTCCAGTAACCGGGCGTCAAACTGATTGTCAGAGGAAATCGCATCGCCGGGTATCTTGCCGAGCGCCCACAACGCATGCCGGTTGCGCTGAATCTCGGCCTGAATGTCCCCGCTGGAATATGCCGGCAATTCGGCATCGTACTGATGGCTCCCAGCGCGCGTGGCTTGCGACGGGTTGAAGTGGAAAAAGCCGTCGAAATAACGGTCAACAAAGTCTTGGAAAGACTGGTCGGCCTGCGAAGCCGGACTCGCTTGACTTGCCGGTTTGGCGCCCGCGGGAGAAACCAGAGCGGCCGGCGGCGCCTTGCTGGAGCCTGAAACCGACTGTGCTGCAGCTCGAATGGTGATCCCGCCTGTTGCAAGCGTCGAAGCCAGCGTCAAAATCGACTCCCGGCGTGTCATCTTCTTCATCTTCTGGATTGCCCCTTACTCGGTGGCACAGCGGACCTCGATTCAATTCGCGCCTGCTGGCCCAAGCACCCTGTAACGCGCCGCGCCTTTTCGAGCGGCTTCATCGTTGAACGATATCGCAAAACCCCAGCCATGATACCAGGACTTGAACCGAACATTATAGAACGGTCCGAAGAGAAGACTTGAAGCGGATTCGTTTGAATTGCGATCGAACCCGGCAAAACCGGCTTTTTTCAAGAGCCGACTTTCCTAATGGAAACAGAAACGGGGCGTGTTGATGCAGCAAGCAGCGCACCGCATTTTGGTCCAAGAGATCTGGAGCAAAGAGATCTGGAGCAATTGCCAATGTCCGTTGCCTCCTATAAAATGAATGACGGTCAAAAGAGGGTTGAAGGCCGGCGCCGGGAACTTTTGAAGCAAAGCTGGGAGAAAGAAGTTTGGACACTGCTTTGAGGCTTAACCGTGCCCGCTGAGCCGTTGATCTCCTTTTGAGGGCGGACCACCACCCGCACCAAATCTAAGGACATCACCGCTATCAAGAATTCATAAGGCTCGGAGAAAAATACTATGACCTTCTCTTCCCTTGCGCGCCGCCTCCCTGAGGTGGACCCCGAAATCGCTCAGGCAATTAACCGTGAAGTCGAACGGCAGTCCGAGACGCTCGAACTGATTGCCTCCGAAAACTTTGTCAGCGAGGCGGTGCTTGAAGCGCTTGGCTCCGTTCTGACCAACAAGTACGCTGAGGGACTGCCCGGCAAGCGTTATTACGGCGGATGTGAATTTGTGGACATCGCCGAGTCTCTGGCCATCGAGCGCGCCAAGAAGCTCTTCAATGCCGAGCATTGCAACGTCCAACCGCATTCCGGCGCCCAGGCCAACCAAGCCGTGTACATGACGGTCCTCAAGCCCGGGGACACTCTTCTCGGCATGAGCCTTGCCCATGGCGGCCACCTGACCCACGGCCACCCGCTGAACTTTTCGGGCAAGATGTACAAAATCGTTTCCTACGGCGTCACCAAAGAGGCGGAGACCATTGACTACAACGAGCTTGATCGGTTGGCCATGGAGCACCGGCCGAAGCTGATTGTGGCCGGGGCGAGCGCCTACCCGCGAATCCTGGATTTTGCGCGTTTCGGAGAGATCGCCAGAAAAGCAGGCGCGCTCCTCATGGTCGATATGGCACACATTGCGGGTCTGGTGGCGGCGGGCCTGCATCCCAGTCCCATCCCGCACGCGGATTTTGTAACCACGACAACCCATAAGACGCTGCGCGGCCCTCGCGGCGGCGCCGTTTTCTCGAAGGCGCAATTTGCTAAAGACCTCGATAAGGTTGTCTTCCCCGGCGTTCAGGGCGGCCCGCTCATGCACGTGATTGCCGCCAAGGCTGTCTGCTTCCACGAAGCCCTTCAACCCGAGTTTCAGCAGTACCAAAGACAGATCGTTGCCAACGCCAAGGCGCTCTGCGAGACCATTGCCTCTGAAGGCTTTCGCATCGTCTCCGGCGGGACTGACAACCATCTGATGCTGGTGGATGTTTTCTCAAAGAAAGTTACGGGCAAGCAGGCGGAAAAGAGCCTGGAGCGGGCGGCGATTACCGTCAATAAGAACGCCATCCCCTTTGATCCCAACCCTCCCATGGTCGCGAGCGGCATCCGGATCGGGACTCCCGCAATCACCACGCGGGGCATGAAGGTGCCCGAAATGAAACAAATCGGACACTGGATTGCCGAAGTGCTTCATAACCTGGAAGACGAGGCGCTGCAGGGACGTATTCGAGCCGAGGTCAAAGCGCTCACGGCAAGGTTCCCGCTTTATGAGAGCCGCCGGGCGGCCTCTGCGACCAAGGCATAAGGGCGCGCCAGCAGGAGGCCTCAGAGGCAAGAGAGCGCTCTGAGCCATCACGCTTCTTCAGTTCTGTTGCAGAATCTTCTGAGCCGCCGTATATCCGCTTTGGACGGCGCCTTCAATGGTGGCGGGCAATCCCGTATCTGTCCAGTCCCCGGCAAGATAGAGTCCGCGGATGGGAGTGCGGGCGGACGGGCGCAGGGATTCAACTCCCACCCGGGGAGAAAAAGTCGCAAAACGCTCCTTGATCACCAGCGAGTGAAGCAGCTTGGCATCCTGAACCCCCGGCAACAAGGAAGCCAGATCACCAAGTGCGGTGTCCCGCAAGTCTTCTTTGGAGCGCGCGATATGCTCATGCGCGCCGCTCAGCACCAGTGAGACGTAGTTCTCGCCAGTCCCCAGAAGCCGGCCTCTGTTGAATAGCCATTGGATGGTTGTCCCTCGCAGCCCCGCAAAATCGAGCGCCGTCACCGGGCGATCGAACCACAGGTAAATGGAAATGATGGGTGCAGGCTGCAGGTCCAGCAGGCGCGAAAAGAATGGCTCCGAACTCACCAGGCCCAAGGGAAGAAGCCCCGTAAACACGTACCACGGCACCGCACTCAGCACCGTGTCGGCTTCGATCGCTGTGCCGTCCGCAAGCCTAACCCCTTTGCAGGCTCCCTCGGTGATGAGGAAGCTGCGCACGTCCCGGCGCAGTTCAACCTGCCCGCCCCGGCCGCGAATGGTTTGGGCGGCGGCGTCCGTATAACATTCACTCAGCCCTTTGAGGGGAATCCCTAAGCGCGAGTCCAGCGGTGAGGTAAATAGGGCCCGGCGCAGAACGCGCTCGAACAACACCGCCGAGGCGATCCGGGGATCTTCATTCATGGCGGCAATGCAGATGAGGTCCCAAAAGTTCCGCCGCAAACGTTCTGACTGGCCCAGTTGCTGAAGCCACGTCTCAACCGTAAGCTGGTTGCCAAGGCTTGCACTCTCAGATGAGTTCTTCCCTGCCCGTAACGCCTTGCCCATCCGCAGAACGTCGAGCTTCTCACTGAAGGAAAAACTATTCGAAAGGAACACTCCGGACAATACGTGCCAGGGTGAGGGCAAACTCGGACACCGAAGCTCGGTAACCTTTCTTCCGGGATCGATGAATTGCACGCGCAATTGCGGCTGAAAATTGATGCGTTCGCGGGTCCCTATCGTCTCAAGGAATTTCAATGTTGCGTGGTAACACCCCATGAACAGGTGCTGGCCGTTGTCGACCATCGAGCCCGTGGCCGCTTCTTGAAAGGACCGCGCCCGGCCGCCGAGATAAGGCTTTTGCTCGAGAAGCCGCACGCGCCGGCCGGCCTCGGCGAGGGCTACGCCCGCTGCCAGCCCCGCAAAACCGCCGCCGATGATGAGAACGTCCTCAGACATGGAATCGTGCTGCCTTGAAGCTCGAAGAGTTGACGGGTATTGATCAATAGACCGGAGCCGAACATCGTTCCCTCTTATGGCCGGCCTTGCTGACCCGCAGCGACCCCGGAGCCGCGTTGCGCCGTTTCCGAAGTGAGCGGGTGGCGAGCCTTGGCGTACAGTCGCAGGAAGTCAAACCATCTCAGTTTCGGGCGCCGATTGAACACGTCGTAGTTGGCGCTTTCGATTCTGGCCAGAATTGCGGTCCCCGTCAGCCAGGTCAGACGAAGCTGGCTGCGAAGTTGGGGAACAACTCTCTCCGGTAGAGGTTTCCCGTTTACAAACAACTCCCAAGTCCGCTCGGCTTCCAAAGCCATTAAAGCACGCCAGCGATGGTCTGGCCCCGCGCCCGCCCGATTTCCCCGGCTTTCGCACCCCCAGCGTTGGATATCCTCCAGGGAAATGTTGAACCGCGCAAGATCCTCCAGCGGCAGGTAGATCCGGTCACGTTCCAAGTCGATCCGGACATCCTGCCAAAAATTGGTAAGCTGGAGCGCCGTGCAGATATTGTCCGAAAAACCTAGAAGTTCCGGATCGCGGTGGTCAAACAGTTCCAGGACGAGGCGTCCGACCGGGTTGGCGGAGAACTTGCTGTAGCTAAGGAGAGAGGCGAAATCCTGGTGGCGGTTTTCCCGCACGTCCGATTCAAAGGCGCGGAGCAGATTATCCAGGTTCTCCAGGCTGAGGTTATACCTGCGGATCGCATCGCCAAGCGCCAGGAAAACGGGATGTTTCGGCTCGCCCTCCGCGCACTCGTAGAGCCTGCGGCGCCAATCGGCAAGCAGCTCAAGCCGGCCTTTGACGCCGGGCTCATCCGCAAAGTCGTCCGCCGAGCGCGCAAAGGCGTAGATGGCGGCCAGCGCGTCTCTTCTGTCCCGAGGCACCAGGAGCGAGGCGACCGGAAAATTCTCATAGTGATGGCGCGCCAGTCGCTGGCACTCCGCATAGGCTGCTCGCAAGTCTGGGCTGAGCGGTTTCATGGGGACCGAAGTTCGCCGCCTATTTGGCTGGCGGCGGCGCGCCGAAAATCACTGGGAAGGAAGCGGATTTAGCAGGGCTGAATTGACGCGGGTGTCTTGCTCATTTCCCTGCCGTGGCGCATCGGGACGGCAGCCACCATTTACTCTTTCTCTTTCCGCAGCGGCCGGCGCAGAAAGGCCGGAACGTCCAGATCGTCTTCGGGAATGTCGGCGCTCACACTTTCCGCCGGAGCCTCAACCGGAAGCTTCTCCCGCCGCAACTTGACGTTCTTGACACTCTGCTGAGCGGTTCGCAGGGCGGGCGAAAGGCCGGAGAGGGGTTTCAGGCCCATCCTTTCCGACTTGATACCAGTCGCGATCACGGTCACCTTGATCGCGTCCTCCATCGATTCGTCGTGGACCGCGCCAAAGATAATGTTGGCATTTTCGGCAGCAGCTTTCTGAACGATGCTGGAAGCCTCGTGCACTTCGTGAAGAGTCAGCGAGTTCGAACCGGTAATGTTCAGCAGGATACCCTGCGCCCCGTTGATGGTGGCATCTTCAAGCAGAGGGCTGGCAATCGCCTGGTTGGTAGCGTCCACGGCGCGGTTTTCCCCAGTGCCGACCGCCGTTCCCATCACCGCATATCCCATACCTTCCATGATGGTCTTAATGTCGGCGAAGTCGCGGTTGATAATGCCCGTGATGGTAATGATATCCGAAATGCCCTGGACTCCCTGGCGTAGGATGTCGTCCGCGATCCGAAAGGCCTCAAAGAAGCTGGTTCCTTTGTCCACATACTGCATGAGACGTTCATTGGGAATGCAGATCACTGTGTCCACGGCCTGGCCCAATTCCGAAAGGCCATATTCGGCCTGCGTCATCCTTCGACGCCCTTCAAACGCAAACGGTTTGGTCACCACTCCCACGGTCAGGGCTCCGAGTTCGCGGGCCAGGCTCGCCACAACCGGAGCGCCTCCCGTCCCGGTGCCTCCGCCGAGTCCGGAGGTCACAAAAACCATATCCGCCCCGTCGAGCGCCTCGATAATTTTTTCGGTATCCTCCAGCGCGGCGGCCCGGCCAACGTCCGGATTGGCTCCTGCCCCGAGGCCCTTCGTCAGCTTGGCCCCCAACTGGATCTTGACCGGCGCCTTCGAGGTCTCAAGCGCCTGGAGGTCGGTGTTCGCGACCATAAACTCGACACCTTCGACCTTAGCTGCGATCATACGGTTGACCGCGTTCCCGCCGCCTCCGCCAACCCCGATGACCTTGATCTTGGCCCCGTGACGGATGTTGTCCGAAAAATCGACTCGCAGTCCTTCACCATTTCCATTCTCTGTCATAAGCGCTCCCTACGGTGACAATCAAGAATTCTTGGCAAATCCTCAGTTCCCAGGCCCTCGCAAGGCGCCCCACAGCTTGCCCATCAACCCTTTGTTGCGCTGATCCCGTAGTAGCTGCATTCGTTTCCCGTACGCCACCAGGCCCACAACCGTTGCATAGGACGGATCGGGAAGAACCTCCCCAGAGCCCTCCATATTCATGGGATATCCCACTCGAACCGGCAGGCCCAGAAGCTGTTCAGCCGCGGCCACCAACCCTCCTAATTTCGCGCCGCCTCCGGTAAGCACCAATCCGGCGCCAAGCTGGGTCTCCCGGTCGGCACGGTTCAGCTCGATTTGAATTAGCTCCAGCAATTCCGTCGCGCGCGGCTCGATAATCTCCCGCAGGCGCGCATAACTTACAATGCGGGCCGGGCGTTCGCCCACGCTGGAAACCTCCAGCGCCGCGGATTCCGGAATGCCGGAGTCTTGCTTCCCCCAAAGCCGCTTGATCTTTTCGGCTTCCGGGATGGGAGTGCGCAGACCCACGGCGATGTCGTTGGTAAAGTGGTCGCCGCCGATCGGAATCGATGCAGTATGGCGCACGCTTCCGTGCTGGTACACAATCAAATCCGAGGATCCCGCCCCCAGATCGATCAAGGCGACTCCCAGCTCGCGCTCGTCCGTTGTCAGGCAGGCGTCGGCGCAGGCTAAGGGTTCGAAAACGGTTCCGCTGTCGGGGATTTCAACTCCCGCCCGATTGACGACCGTAACGACGTTTTGCCACGCCAAGGTTGAAGCAGTCACTAAATGCACGTTGGCTTCCAGGCGCGAGCCCACCATCCCCAAGGGGTCCCGTATCCCGTCCTGGGAATCGAGCAGAAACTCCTGCGGCAGGACATGCAGCAACTCCCGATCGGGGGGCAGGGTGATGCCTTGGGCGGTCCGAATGACTTGGCGAATTTCTTCCCGTGTAACCCCGTGGCCGCGATTGGCCACAGTTACGGCCCCTTGCGAATTAATCCCTCGGATGTGCGAGCCGCCGACCCCCACGTAGGCCATGTCAACAGGGATGCCCGCAGCCGCCTCCGCGGCTTCCACGGCCTTCTTGATCGCGAGCACCGCCGCGTCAAGATTAACGATCATGCCTTTGCGCCACCCGCGGGATTCAGCCACTCCGAGGCCTGAAACCTCAAGCTTTCCTGCATCCGTCAGAAAGCAGACCAAGGCGCAAGTCTTGTTGCTTCCCACATCAAGTCCGATTAGTGCCTGCTCTTTGCGTGCCAAGGAGTCCCTATGTCTTCTTCGCCTTGCTGTTAGCGCCCGTTTTGGTCGTGGGAGATTTCCCGGAGCCTTGCCCCTCGGGGTTTACGACAACCTGGTTGTTGTACCGCAAATCTACAGAATCGATCCGTGCGTTGCCTTTGCGCAATTCCGGCAGCACGCTCAAGAAATTCTCGAAACGCCCCAGAAACTGCTCGTGCCCAAAGTGAACCACGAGCGTTTCCTGCCCCTGAACCAGAAGCGCCTGCAAGTCGCCCGGATCGCTCAAATTCACTTCGGATACGATCCATCCCGAACGCGATATCTTATCAGAAGTTTCCTGCATGAATTCACGATAGAGAGAAACCTGGGGTTTTCTCCGGGAAGGGTCGGTCCGGAAATCAAGTCCCCGGACAATCGGGAAATCGAAGTGACTTTTATCCGGAGTATCGAGCAGGACACCTTCCTGATCCACCATCTTGATCTGGCCACCCATGTTAACAAACGCGACCGGCGTGCGCTCGGTCACGAACACAGCCAGGTGGTGAGGATAAGATCGAACCACCCTCGCGGATCGAACCCACGGGATGGAATCGATCTGTTTTTCCCCGTTTTTCAGCGACATCCTAAAAATATTAATCCCCAGTTCTGAGCCGCGGGCCGGCACTCCTAAGGCGTTCAAGATTTCTTCCCGAGAAACATACTGGTTCCCATCCACAGCGACATCGCTCGAAGAATTCAGCTGAAAGCGCGGAGAGTTAAGCGCGTAAACGCACAGCAGGTACCCCCCCACAGCGAGCGGCAACAAAACGAGGACGGCAAGGAGCGTCCCGCGCACGACGCGCCAAGAATCCCACGGAAACCGGCCCCGGCGCACGGTTACCGCTCGCGACCGCCGCATATAAGGTGTCGCGCTCGAAGGTTCTTTCCCGTCGGGCCCCGTTTCGTCCTCATTTCCGAACATAGCCACTCCTCTATCAGATCTCGTTTCGCCGGCCGAAAAGCGCCCGCCGGGTAATCATCTGTAGAGACGCTACTGCAGTTTTGCTATGTCTCGCCAAATAATAACTTCTTCCTCCAGTTCCACGTTGTAAGCCTGAAAGATCCTCTCCCGGATCAGGTCGATCAGGTTCAAGAGGTCGGACGCCGTTGCGTGGAAGCGATTCACAAGAAAGTTGGCATGGCGTTCCGAGACCACCGCTCCGCCCAGGCGGGTTCCCTTGAGCCCCAATTCATCGATCAATCTGCCCGCCGAGTACCCTGGAGGGTTCTTGAAAATACACCCTGCGCTCTTTTCGTTCACGGGTTGGGAGGCGCGGCGTTTCTGATTGCACTGCTTCACCCGCTCGAGAATGTCCGCATAGGGGCGTTCCGGCAATTCGAGCAGAGCCGAGAGCATAACGTCATCGGGAGCAAAGCCTGTGTGCCGGTACTCAAACCGCACTTGGCCCGTTTGAAGGGTCTCCACCTGTCCGGCGGCGCCTCGAAAGACCTGGATGGACCGCACAACGTCGCCAATCTGCGTCCCATAAGCGCCGGCATTCATTCGAAGTGCTCCACCCACGCTGCCCGGCACCCCGATCAGTCCCTCCATGCCGCCGAGATTCCGTTTGGCACATTCCATCACGGCTGTTCCGAGGTTTGCGGATGCAGGAACCTCCACGCGGTTCCCCTGGAACTCAAGTTCTTTCCGGGCCCGCACCAAGTGGAGCACAACGCCGTCCAGCCCTTCATCTCCAACAAGCAAGTTGCTTCCCCCGCCCATGATTCTCCAGGGAACACCATGTTCCCGGAGGATTTCGACCAACTGGGGTAGGCGAATAGCGCCGTGAATCTCAATCAGGTCAACGGGGCCGCCGACGCCGAGCGAGGTGTGTGCGGCCATCCGTTCGCCGGGGAGAAACACCGCACCCGCCGCCTGCACCTGGCTTGAAATCTCTTCCTTCAACGTATTCGGCAGCATCAGGCCTTTACTCCACCTACGCGGGTCACGCGATCGCTGATTCCCGCCACCAGCGCATCCCCAATTTTCCACACGTTGCCAGCCCCGATGGTCAGGACAAGATCACCAGAGTTGGCCTCGGCCAAAACCTCTTCAATCACCGCGGCCTCCGAGGCTCGATACCGCGCGCGCCTGAACCCCAGTTCAGACATTCTTTCCACCAGACGCTCCGAGGTCACGCCGGGGATAGGCGGCTCGCTGGCAGGATAAATATCCAGCACATAAACGCGGTCGCACACTCCAAAGCACAGGGCAAAGTCATCCATCAGGAATTTTGTCCGGGTATAGCGATGGGGCTGAAAGATGGCCCAAATCCGTTTCGAGCCGTGCAACTTGGCCGCTTCGAGCGTGGCCTTGATTTCCGTGGGATGATGGCCATAGTCGTCGACAATCGTGATGCCGTCAAGTTCCGCCTTGATTTGAAAACGCCGGTCCGCGCCGCGGAAACACTCCAGGCCTTCCCGAATTTGTTCCCGGGTCAAATCGAGTTCGCGTCCCACCGCCACCGCGGCGAGAGCATTCTGGACGTTGTGGCGTCCGGCAAGATTCACCGCGAAGCGCCCAAAGGAGTTACCGTCGACCACCACGTCGAAATGCGACCGCCCCGATTGCAGATCAAGATTGCGGGCAGTCACGTCCGCTCCGGGTTCGATGCCATAAGTGACAACGCGTCTCTGCAGCCGCGGCAGCAGAGTCACCAAGGGTCCCCGCCAGGGCGCATCGACACAGGCAATGACGGCGCCGTAGAAAGGAACTTTGTTCAGGAAAGATGCAAAGGAGTTGGCGATCTCCTCCAGGTTCGCGTAGTGATCGAGGTGTTCCCGATCGATGTTGGTGACCACGGCCACAGTAGGCAGCAGGTACAGAAACGAACGGTCGCTCTCATCCGCTTCCACGACCATCAGTTCCCCTTTTCCCAGCCGCGCGCTCGAACCAAAAGCGTCCAAGCGACCGCCAATCACAGCCGTCGGGTCAAGGCCCGCTTCCGCCAGCATCACCGCCACCATGGAGGTTACAGTCGTCTTGCCGTGCGAGCCGGCCACGGCGACGCAAAATTTCAACCGCATCAATTCCGCCAGCATCTCCGCCCGCGGGATCACCGGAATTTTATGGCGCGCGGCCTCCACGATTTCGGGATTTTGGTGCGGCACCGCCGATGACACAACAACCACCTCCGCGGAGCCCACGTTGGCCGCCGCATGCCCTTCAATAACCTGCGCGCCAAGGCGAGTCAGCCGCTCGGTCACCGGGGTGTGTTTCAGGTCGGACCCGGAAACACTGAAGCCCAAGTTCAGCAGCACCTCGGCAAGGCCGCTCATCCCGATGCCGCCGATGCCGACGAAATGAATTCTGCGAATCTTTCCTAGCATAAGAGATTCCCTTACTCGGCCTTCCGAGGCCCCTTATCCCTGCCGCCTGCTTAAACTCAATTTTTCGACCAGATCGGCAATGCGGCCGGCAGCGTCCGGGCGCGCCAAACTCCTAGAGTGTTGTTCCATCAAGCCAAGATGCTGAGAGTCCTCGAGCAAACTTAAGACTTCCTTCACCAAACGCTGCGGAGTCAAATCCTTCTGTTCGATCACCCTTGCTCCGCCAGCGCCCTCCAGAGCTCTGGCGTTTTGCAACTGATGCTGGTCCGTAGCGGAAGGATAAGGAATCAGGATTGAGGCCTTCCCTGCGGCCGCCAATTCGGCCACCGTCGTGGCTCCAGCCCGGCAAACAATCAAGTCTGCCCGCGAAAAGGCTTCCGCAACGTGATCAATGAACGAACATACTTCAGCTCGGATGCCCTGCTTCTCGTAAGCCGCCTGCACAACATTATAGTCTGCCTCGCCCGTCTGATGGATAAATCTCAAGTCTTCGCCTTTTTCCTCCCGGAAGGCCGGAAGGGCCTCGACTACGCATTGGTTGAGCGCCCGCGCTCCCTGGCTTCCGCCCGCCATCAAGACCGTAAAAGGAGTGGCGTGCGTTTTGGGCGAGACCTGGAAAAACTCCTTGCGGACGGGATGCCCGGTGAAGCGCGCCTTCGACCCGTATGCCGATTGAGCTTCCTCAAACCCAACGGCGGCCAGCCGCACCACGGGGGCCAGGACCCGGTTCGTAAACCCTGGAACGGCGTTCGGTTCAAAAAGCAAAGTTGGAATATCGATGAGCGATGCCTCCAACATCACCGGCCCGGAAATATACCCGCCGATTCCTACAACCACATCCGGGCGAAGATGCCGGAGGACCTGTGCAGCGTCCAGTGCGCTCAGGGGCAAGGTTGCCAAATTGAGCAGCCTCTTCCACCCTCTGATGCCTTTCAGGCCGGCGCCCTTGATGATCTGCAGGGGATAACCAGCTCGAGGAATCAGACGACCCTCGAGTCCCCGGCCCGTTCCAAGAAACACTGTTTCAAAAGTCAGTCCCTCCGGCCCGGAAGTTCTGGAGCGTTCACGCATTTCTTCGGCGACAGCGAGAGCCGGGAAAATATGCCCGCCGGTTCCTCCGGCCGCCATCAGAACCCGAACAGGGTCACGCAGCGGTCTGGCGGCGTGAGCCGCCGTCGCGGATCTCTCCTCCTCCAGCATGAGTTCGCTCTGACGATCCATTCCTGAGCCCGATGCCAAGCTCGCTTGCGCACCTAACTTGCATTCTGAGATATATTCAATAGAATCCCGATGGCCAGCAGGGTCATGACGAGAGATGAGCCGCCGTAGCTGACCAGCGGCAGCGGAATGCCCTTGGTGGGCAGCAAGCCGATGACCACGCTGATGTTCACCAGGGCCTGGCCGACCACCATGACCGTCAGCCCGATAGCCAGCAACCGGCCGAAATCGTCCGAACAGCGCGCCGCGGCACGCAACCCTCGCCACAGAATCACTCCGAACAAGACCAGGACGGCAATCGCGCCAATAAAACCCAATTCCTCGCTGATCACGGCAAAAATGAAATCCGTTTGGGGCTCTGGGAGGAAGAAAAGCTTCTGTTTCCCCTCCATCAGGCCTACTCCTGAAATTCCACCGGTTCCCACCGCAATGTAGGACTGAAGGATCTGGAATCCCGCCCCCAGGGGGTCAGCGTATGGATTCAGGAACGCCAGCACGCGCTTAAGGCGGTATCCCGAGCGGAAGATCAGCAAGAAAATCACCGGCGTCGCCGCGAGCAGCCCAAAACCGTAGTAGACCAGCGGCAACCCTGCCGCAAAAAGCATGGCCGCCACAACCATCGCGAGAGCCAGGGTCGTCCCAAAATCCGGCTCCCGTAAAATCAACACTGCGGCGATCCCCACCACCAAGCCAATCGGCAACAGGGTGCGCTTCCAATTGCTGATCTCGCCCTTGCGCATCGAGAGGAAGTAAGCCAGGAAAACGATGATGACGATTTTCGACAGCTCGGAAGGCTGAAAGCCGACCGGACCGATGTACAGCCAGCGGTGGGTATGATGGGATGGGCTCCACAACAGTGCCACGAACAGCATCAAGAATTGCAGGGCGAGCGCGGGGAAAATCACCAAAGGATTCGCGAGACGACGGTAATCCACATTCATCATGATCACCATCAGCGTGAGCCCCAGCACCGCATACATGCCCTGCCGGGCCAGATAGTAGGTGCTGGTTCCATAGCGCTCTGAAGCAATCACCGCTGAGGCGCTGAAAACCATGATGATCCCGAATAGAACCAGGATGATTACCGCTCCAAACAATACTTTGTCGGCCTTTTGTTGTCGCGCCATTCGCCAGCTATTCCGTCCCGCAATTTCCTATGTGTTACCCTGAATCGGATCAGATTGATCCGTCTGAATTCCGCTCTTTGTTCGCTCTTTCATTTCCCGAGAAAGGACGAACCTCGAAGGCCAAAACTTCGTCCTCGACATCCTCCGCGGGCGCCAAGTCCTCAAAAGCCGCCTCATCGGCTTGCTCCTCAAAATTGGGCCTTGGCCCCGGAGAAGTCTCCTCGGCGCTCACTTCGTAGATGTATTCCAGCTCTCGCGGGGTGGAAAGCCGGAAATCCTCCACTTCAGCCACAGGCTGCGCCACCCCAGCTCCGCTCACGGCCTCCTGGGGCGTCAGTTCGTGTGGACCGCTGGATGGAGGCTGAGGTCCCCCAATGACCGGCATGGAGGAATTCGGCGGGGCTGCGGAAACCTTGACACTGCCAGCTTCCCCTGCCGGTCGGCCCCACGGTTCTCTGCTCTTTCCGCCCTTTATGGCGGCAAGAGACTCAACCAACGCCTTAAACACTCGGCCGCGGTGCTCAAAATCTTCAAACTGATCAAAGCTTGCGCACGCCGGAGCAAGCAGGATGACATCCCCGGGCTCCGCGCATCCGAAGGCCTGCCGCACGGCAGTCTCAAGGTCCCCCGCCTCGACTATGTCCACAGCCCCGGCCAGCTCGTTCGCGATGCGCTCTCGTGCCGCGCCGATCACCAGGACTTCCCTCACCCGGTCCTTGAGCAAACTTCGCAACGGCGCGTAGGGCGCCCCCTTGTCCTTCCCTCCCAGAATCAAGTGGACTCCTCGTTCAAAAGTTGAGAGCGCTTTTGCAGCGGCGTCGACGCTGGTCGCCTTGGAGTCATTGTAGAAAGCAATGCCCTGAATTTCCCGCACGAACTCCAGACGGTGCTCCACACCCTGGAACTCCCGGACGGCGCGGCGGATGGAACCAAAGTCTGCTCCCAAAACACAGGCCGCCGCCGATGCCGCCAGCGTGTTTTCCAGGTTGAACTCCCCGCGCAAGCGAACGTCTTGCGTCTCCATCAAAGCCGCTTCCAGGTTCCTGACTCGGTATCGAATCCTTCCATCGGAGATAAAAACACCGTTCGGAAGCTCCCGTTGGCGGCTGAAAAAGACCTTCTTGCTGCGAATTCCCGGCGCCAGATTCATGACGTGAGGATCGTCTGCATTCAGAACCGCGTAATCATCTTCCGTCTGGTTTTGGAAGATCCGGGCTTTGGCGGCAACGTAAGTTTCAAAGTCAGGGTGGCGGTCCAAATGGTTAGGGCTGAGGTTCAGCAACACCGCCACGTGGGGCCGAAAGGAGTGAATCGTTTCAAGCTGAAAACTGCTCAGTTCCGCTACCAGCATCGAAGGGACCGGGTCCCGGTCCAGAGCCGAAAGCAGCGGCACTCCAATATTTCCCCCCACAAAAGGGGAGAAACCGGAAGCTTCCAGGATCTTTCCAAGCAGAACTGTGGTGGTCGTCTTTCCGTTTGTCCCCGTGATGCCCGCCAGCCGTCCCTCGAGAAACCAACCGGCAACCTCGATTTCCGGAACCACCGGAATTCCCTTCTGCCGCGCCACGTTCAGCACCGGCAGGTCCGATGGCACACCGGGGCTGATGACAATCAAGTCATGGCGCAGGAAAGATTCCTCGCGGTGGAGGCCCAGTTCCATGCCGATTTTCTGATCGAGAAGTTCGGGAATCTCTTTGGAAAAGAGCTGCGGAGGACGCATGTCGGTCACGGTCACGACGGCTCCCCGCTTGACCAGCCAGTGAGCGGCTACGAGCCCGGTCCGGGCCAGGCCTACCACCAGTACCTTCTTTCCGCTGATCTCCATCACGGAACCCTCCAGGATCGGCCATGGCCATTGCGATGAAAATGCTCATCCAGGATTTCAGAAACGACGATGGAAAGGGAGCGGCGGGAGCGGCGGGCCAATCGCCGGGCCTCTTCCAGCGTTTTGCGATCCAGGGTCAGGCTAACTCGCGTCGGATTACGAAAAGATTTCGGTCGTCCCATCGGTCATTTATGTGCATTTTATGCGCACAAACTCTCCCCGTCAATGAGCTTTTGGCCTTAGCGCAACTTCAATGTGGTCAAGGCAAAAAGCGCGCAAATCAACGCGGCGATCCAGAAACGCGCAATAATTTTCGACTCTTTCCAACCCTGTAACTCGAAATGGTGGTGAATGGGGGCCATCCTGAAAATGCGCTTTCCCCTCAGCTTGTAGGAGCCGACCTGGAGGATGACCGAAAGCGCCTCGATCACAAAGATGCCTCCGATGAAAGGAAGCAGGAGTTCTTGCTTGATAATCACGGCTATCGCGGCAATGGCGCCTCCCAGCGACAGCGAACCCACGTCCCCCATGAAGATTTCCGCCGGGTAAGCGTTGTACCAGAGAAATCCCAGGCTGGACCCGACCATGGCGCCGCAGAGGATGGTTAATTCGGCAGCGTGGGGCAGGTGTTCGATGTCGAGGTACTCAGAAAGAATGGCGTGTCCGGAAACGTAGGTCAGAACCGTCAGCGCCGAGGCGGCCACCACGATGCAGCCAATGGCCAAACCGTCCAACCCGTCCGTCAGATTGACCGCGTTCGAAGAACCCACCAGGATGAGAACTACGAAAGCAATGAACGGAAGGAAAGCAAAGGGATAGGCCCAGGAATTTCGCATCAACGCTGAAATGGCAAAGGTGGGATGAATCCGCTTAAAAAAGGGGAAGACGATAGCCGTCGAGTAGAGTCCCCGAGCGGTCATCATCACCAAAATGACACCAAAGACGAAACTGACCAGGATCTGGAGAAGGAACTTGGTGCGGGCGGTCAGGCCGAGATTCTGCCGCCGCGTCAGCTTTTGAAAATCATCCCAGAAACCAATTCCCGCAAAGGCCACGATCACCCCGAGGGCAAGCCAGATGAAGGGATTTCGCAGGTCGGCCCACAGGAGGGTTGGAACAATGATGCAGAGAATGATCAGAACCCCTCCCATCGTGGGGGTTCCCGCTTTGGCCTGGTGCGCTTTGGGGCCGTCCTCCCGGATGTACTGGCCGATCTGGAATTCTTTGAGCTTGCGAATCACGTACGGGCCCAGAAACATGGAGAGAAAAAGTGCCGTCAGGCTCGCGTAGGCGGTCCGGAAAGTGACGTACCGAAAAAGGTTGAAGAGGTGAAACTGAGCATGAAATTTTAGATAGAGATAATAAAACATGAATGCTTATCAGACCGTTCTCCCCGGAGCTTCTGAACACACGCCGGATGGATCGCTTAATGAGTTCTTAAGCAATTCGATGACCGTTTCCAGATTGACGCCGCGCGAGCCCTTGACGAGCATCACGTCGCCTGCCTTCAGGAGCTTTTGGCAGTAGCGGCCCGCCGCCGAAGCATCCGCAAAAAAAACCGCTCTCTGTGCCTTCATGCCTGCCTCCAGCGCCCCCTGCAGAATGAATCTGGCATCTCCCTGAACGGCCACCAGCCAGTCAATGCCGCTTTCTGCGAGCTTCCTCCCGACCTTGCGGTGGAGTTCCGGGGAGGTTAACCCCAGTTCCAGCATCTCCCCGGCGACGACGATCCGCCGCTCGGTTCCAGGCCATCCCGCCAGGGTTTCGATCATCCGCTCCATCGCTCGCGGGTTGGAGTTGTAGCAATCGTCAAGAACCAAAATATTTCCTGGAAGTGTAAGAATTTCACCTCGCTGCGACAAATTCTTAAAGTTTCCGAGGGTCTGCTGAAGCGAGGCAACCGGCACCTCAAAGGCGCTCACGGCCGCCAGGGCCGCCAGGGCGTTCTCAACGTTGTGACCACCCGGCAGCGGCAAGGTAAATTCGGCTTGCAGTTCCGGTCCCTTGACCCGAAAGCGGCTCCCCCCGGCGGGCAGCCGCTGAACTTGCGTGGCTCTGAACATCGCCCCGTCCCCCAGTCCAAAGGTCAGCACGCTTCCCTCGAAGCCCTCCGCGAAATTTCGCACCCGCGCGTCGTCAAAGTTCAGAACCGCGGTTCCGCTCCCACCGCGGGTCTTGAGTCCCTCGATCAATTCCCTTTTAGCCTTTGCGATCGAATCGACGGAATCAAAGAACTGCAAGTGGGCGGGCGCAACGTTGGTCACGACGCCGACCTCCGGTTCTGCAATCCAAGCCAGCCGCGCGATCTCGCCGGGCGCTGACATGGCGAGTTCAACCACGGCCACCTCGTGGGACGCCTCCAAGCCCAGCAGCACCAGGGGCAAGCCGTAAAAATTATTCAGATTTCCTCGCGACTTAAGGACCGAATAGCGGCTGGCAAGAAGCGCCGCGATCATCTCTTTGGTGGTTGTCTTCCCCGTACTGCCGGTAATGGCAATCACCCGTCCAGCCCAGAGCCGGCGGACCGCACGGGCCAGACGCTGAAGCGCCGCCGTCGTATCCTGCACCGGGATGAGTGATTGCCGGATTTCCGGCGATGAACTCTCCCAGAATCCCCTTTCCACCACCGCCCCTGCCGCTCCGCGATCCAAGGCGTCAGGAACGAACTCATGCCCATCAAAGCGCCGGCCTCGGATGGCAAAGAATAATTGGGCCGCCTCGATTTGACGGGAATCAATCGAATAGCCCCCTGCCGTCCGGTCAGAAGTCGGGTGCGGGGAGCCCAGGATTTCCGCAATTTTGCCCAACGGTAGTTGCATCGCTTCCCACCCTCAAGCGTCTTTCCAGCGGCATCCGGGCGGCTTATGGCCGTCGCGAGTTGCGATTCTTGCCCGGCGGCGCGCCGGAGTGAAAGCCCAGGTCAAGCAAGACGGCTCGTGCAACCTCACGGTCATCGAAGGGAATCGTTCTGTCTTTCATGACCTGATAACTTTCGTGCCCCTTGCCCGCGAGCACCACGGCATCGCCTTCGCGGGCTGCTTCCAGCGCCTTGCGGACGGCGGCGTGCCGGTCTACCTCTGCCACATAAGGCTTTCCCGTCTTCTGCAGGCCCACCAGCACATCATTCATGATGAGAATTGGATCCTCCCCGCGAGGGTTATCAGACGTCAAGACCGCAAGATCGCTTAAGCGGCCGGCAATCTCACCCATGACAGGGCGCTTGCTGCGGTCGCGCTCGCCTCCACAGCCAAAGACGACGATGAGGCGGTTCTCGGTCAGATCACGAGCCGCCTGGAGAACATTTTGCAACGCATCGTCCGTATGCGCATAATCGACAATCACCAGGAAGGGCTGGCCTTCGTCGATCTTCTGGAAACGGCCCGGAACGGCCGATAATCGACTCACGCCCTCTTGAATGCTTTCTGCCGGGAGACCCAATCCCACGGCCGTGGCCGTGGCCGCCAGGATGTTCATCAAATTCACCCGGCCCAGCAGCGGTGATGCTATTTCAATTTCGCCCTGCGGGGTCGTAACCCTTGCAGACAAACCGGAGGCGGTTTGGACAACCTGCTTGGCACTCACTTCCGCATTGGACTCAAGGGCGTACGTAATCCGCCGCGGATTCGCCAAGGCGAGCAAGCGGCGACCCCAGGGGTCGTCCACATTGACCACCGCCAGCTCAGGGGCCGCAGCCCCCTCGCCTTCAAAAAGCCTTCGTTTGGCCGCAAAGTAATGCTCAAAGTCTCCGTGATAATCCAAGTGGTCGCGGGTGAGATTGGTAAAGACTGCCGCGCCGTAATGCAGCCCCCAAACTCGCTCCTGCACAAGAGCGTGCGAGGAAACTTCCATCACCGCGGCCTGGCTGCCGTTGGCCACCAACTCGCTGAAATATTCCACCAGGTCAAGGGATTCCGGCGTGGTGTTCAAAGCGGGAATCACCCGGTCGCCCACCCGGTATTCAATGGTGCCAAACATCCCGGTCCGGGTTCCCGCTGTTTGAAGGATGCTGTCCAGAAGATAAGCTGTGGTGGTTTTCCCGTTCGTCCCCGTGATGCCGATCAGCCGGAGCTTGAGGTCAGGATCATCGAAAAATCTTCTTGCAGCCTGTGACAGAGCGGGCCGGATCTTTTGGACTCGAACCCAGCGGGCAACCAGTCCTTCGGGCGCTTGCCGTTCGCTGACGACAGCCACCGCTCCTTGCTGGAAGGCTTCTGTAATGAACCGATGCCCGTCCGTCTTTTCGCCTTGGATGGCAAAGAAAAGGCAACCCGGCCTCACCCGGCGAGAGTCGTACGCGAGCGAGGAGACCTCGGTTTCCTGGTCCGCCCCCGTTTCGATGGGCGGGACTCGTTCGAGGAGCTCGCCCAATTTCATCGATCACTCGCATTATAACACTGGTGCATTCCGCTGCCGGACTCCCTAAGCCCCACGGTTCGTACACTACGACACCACGACAAATGACTTAGCGCGCAAAGCTCACCCGAACGCTGGAGCCCGCTCGCACCCGCGCCCCAGGAGCGGGATCCTGGTCAACCGCCAAACCTGATCCTGACATGTCCATACCCAGACCAAGCGACTGGCACTCTTCACTAACTCTCCGCGCTGAGAGCCCGCTAAAGTTGGGAACCATCAGCATGGGACCGTCGTCCAAAAGGACGGTTCCCTTGGAAGCAGCGTTCGGCAATAACGAATAGGAAACCGGTTCTATGGGTCGGGTGGTAGCTCCGGCATGTTCAGAGTCTACTGGAAGGTTCTCCCCCTCGTCTCCCTGATTCTTTCCAGGAGACTTGGCGAGGCTGTGGGAAATGAGTTGCAGTGACCTGGAGGGACTGTCTTGCGGAACATTCAGATAACGCAGAGTTTGCTCTGCGATAGACTTGAACGCCGGAGCTGCCACTTCCGCCCCATAGATTGCCCCCACCGGAGTATCGATAACCACCAAAACGGTGATCGCCGGTCTTTCGACAGGAGCAAAACCGATAAAAGAAGCTACGTAATACTTGTGGGAGTAATGCCCGGTCGCGTCAATTTTCTGGGCGGTGCCGGTCTTACCCCCCGCCGAGTATCCACTCAATTGCGCGGATACCCCTGTTCCGTGCTCGACCACGCCCGCCAGCATCTCCCGCATGGCCCCGGCGGTCCCGGTGCCGATCACCCGCCGGCCCAGGCCAGCGGGAAGCACGTCAGGATTGGCCCCGTGATAAACTTCCTGCACGATGCGAGGTCCTACGAGAACTCCGCCGTTGGCAATGGAAGAATAAAGATCGGCCATCTGCAACGGCGTAACACCCACTCCCTGCCCGATGGCAAATTCGCCAATCGACACCCCCGACCAGCGCCGCGGGGGCATCAGGAGCCCGTCCTCTTCTCCCGGCAAGCTGACGTCCGTTTTGGCGCCGAAGCCAAACTCCCGGATGCGGTGGTAGAAGCGGTCTTCACCTAGCCGCAGCGCCATCTTCACCGCTCCGACATCGCTCGAGTACATCAGCACCTGGTTCAGCGTGAGCGGTCCGGCAAGCTCGTGCCGGATCACTTCATGATCGTCATGGATGATGCGGCCGCCCAGCAAAATCGAGCCCATCTGGCAATCCACCAGGTCGGTCGGCCTTGCCAGGTTGTCATCAATGGCCGATGAGATGGTCACCGACTTGAACGTCGAGCCCGGTTCATAGATCCACCCGATGGCGCGGTTCGTACGGTCTATGGGCGGGGAATTCTGATAATCGTTCGGATTGAATGTCGGCTGGCTGGCCATCGCCAGGATTTCGCCGGTGTTGGGGTTTTGCACAATGACCGTGCCACCCGCGGCATGGAATTTGGTGACCACTTTGGCGAGGGTCTTCTCCGCAATGTACTGGATATCTTCATCGAGAGTCAGCACCACATTCTCGCCCGGCTTGCCACGCCATTCGGTGGAACGAAACGACTGCCGCCGCGCGTCGGTGGTCAGCAAGATCTTGCCGGGACGGCCCTTGAGCTGCTTGTTGAGCTGGTATTCCACGCCTCCCAGTCCGTTGTCATCCATGCCGACGTAGCCCAGCACTTGGGCCGCCAAGTCGCCGTCCGGGTAAAAGCGCTTCGGTTCCTTCTGGAAGTAAATACCTTTCAGGTTGAGGGCGCCGATGCGCGCCGACTGCTGCGAGGTAATCTTTCGCTTGACCCAACAAAAGGACCGGTAGGTCTTGAATCGTCCTTCTAAGTTCTTGGCGTCCAGACTCAGGATGGGAGAGAGCAGCCCGGCCACCATACCGGGGTCCGTGATTTCCAAGGGTACCGCGTACACGGAGTCCACCGCCAGACTCATCGCAAGCGGGTGCATGTGCCGGTCGTAGATGGTGCCCCGCTTGGGAGCGATCTCAACCGTGCGCTGTTGCTGCCGTCCCGCGCGCGCCAGGAGTTGCACGTACTGAATGATCTGCAGGTCGTACAGGCGAAGA
This sequence comes from Terriglobia bacterium, assembly GCA_035532595.1. Classification (GTDB taxonomy): domain Bacteria; phylum Acidobacteriota; class Terriglobia; order UBA7540; family UBA7540; genus JAMCXS01. The sequence goes on from DATKQU010000069.1 coordinate 24,044, forward strand.
ACAATCACCGCGATCCAGGCCACAACCAACCCGGCCAGAATCAGGCTGCGCTTGGCCGTCAAGGGATTCGCGTTGGATGCGGATAGGGGTCGCCTCTCGCGCGCTGCCATTTACCTCTCACTGGGGATTCTGATCGGAACATGAAGGTTCCGGGCAAATTCCATGTCCGAAGAAATGGAAGAAGCCGCCGGAACTTTGCTCACTTGGATAATCTGGCCGGGTTCAGGAGGAACCAGTCCCAGGTCCCCGCGCGCCAGCGTGTCGATCCGCTGGGGATCGGTGAGGGAAGCACATTCCACTTTCAGCGCATGATTCCACTCCTCGATCGCCGCCTGCTTTTCTCTGAGTTGCTCAATCCGGTAACCGTACCGGACACACTGAAAGTGCTGCCAGGCAAAGACCATGACGAAAAGGAAAAACAGGGTGCCCAGCCCCAGCAGGCCGAAGCACTCGCGGCGCTTCTCCGAATCAACCTCCCGCTTCAGGCGGGAATTGTCGATGTGCTTCACAAAGTAGATTTGGGGATAGGAAGCGCGGCCGGTGGCGGGCTCGTTCCGGAGGCGGCGCTTCGTGCCGGGTAAGGTCGCTGCTACAGTAGCCATAAATCGTTCTCCCGTTAAGGACAGTTCCCGACCGGGTGTCGCGGCTCGAAAAGCGAAGCTCCGGAACCGCCCGGGCCATCTTGCTTCTATATCTTTTCGGACGCTCGCAGCTTGGCGCTGCGGGAGCGCGGGTTTTCTCGCGCCTCTTCCGGCGTCGGCCGCACCACGTGCTTGGTCAGGATGCGGGCGCAGGCTTCCCGCTGCCAGCGCCGGAAGGATTCCTTCACGATCCGGTCTTCCAGCGAGTGAAAACTGATCACCACCACTCTGGCCCCCGGAGCCAGCACCCCCAGAACCTTATCGAGAAAGCGTTCCAGGTTTTCCAGCTCGCGATTCACGGCCAGCCGCAGCGCCATGAAGGTGCGCGTCGCCGGATGAATTTGGTGGAGGCCCGCCCGGGAGGGGATCGCTCGCATCACCACCTGCGCCAGTTCGGTGGTTAATCGAAACGGACGGGCCTTCACAATCGCTCGCGCTATTCGGCGCGAGTGGCGCTCTTCTCCAAACTTGTAAATCAAGTCAGCCAGTTCACGCTCCGGCGTGCGGTTGACGATCTCTTCCGCGGTCAGTTCGCCGGAGCCCATGCGCATGTCGAGTGGCCCCGGCCGGCTGAAGCTGAAGCCCCGCTCGGCGCTTTCGAGTTGCATCGAACTTAACCCGAGGTCGGCCAGCGTCCCCGTGACGGGAGGAAGGAAGCTCGCAGCGTGCAATGCGTCAATTTCGGCAAAATTTCCTTCCACCAATTTCACCCTCTCCCCAAAATTCCTTAAACGATCGTGCGCGATGCGGAGCGCCTCTGGGTCGCGGTCAATGCCCAGCAGCCTGCCGCTTCCCCCCTCCAGCACTTTGAGAATCTGTTCCGCGTGTCCCCCAGCTCCCACCGTTGCATCGATATAAATTCCATCAGGCTCAACCTTCAAAAACTCCAGCGCCTCCCGGACCATCACCGGCCGGTGGCGTTCGGATTCGTTCATCTAAATGCCATACCCGCTCAATGCCTCGAAATCGTCGTCGGTCAAGGGTTCGCGCTCCAGGTGTTCGCGGAAGCGCTCCATGTTCCAAACCTCAAGGTGTTGCAGGTGTCCCAGCACCGCAACCTCGCCTTTCATCTGCGCGGACTCCCGCAGAAGTGAAGGAATGAGGATTCTGCCCTGCCCATCCATCTGAACCGCCTGCCCCCAGTAATTGACCCGGTCGAGAAAACGCTTCTTGTGCCTGTCCGTGGAAGGCACTCCTGACAGCTTGTCTTCGATCTTCTGCCATTCGGCAAAGGGATAAACTTTGACGTTCGCTCCCTCGAAGCTCGTAACAAAAAACTCCCGCCCGTAGTTCTCGTCCAAAAATGTCTTGAAGGCGGTCGGAACCTTGAGCCGGCCCTTGGGATCCATCGTGGCTGGATAATTTCCTCGCAGCATGGCAGTGGCTCAGATATCATTCCGTATCGGCAAAAATCAAACTATCTTTACACTTTTTTCTACTTAAGACCACTTGTGACCACCGAATATATGGCCCTGCCATTTTCTTGTCAAGATATATTTTTCAGAAAAGAAGAACTAAAGTAGTAGAACGAAAGTTTCGGTGCCACCCATTGGGGGTGAAGAGACTTTCACATACTATCCGTTGATTTCCAGGAGTAGCTTCCAAGATAACCCGTGGTCTTAAAAAACAGCACGGGATTTCGACCTCGCCTTCCCCGCCACGAGAGCAGCAACACATGCTCCAAAGGCTGGGGGCGAAACCACGGTTGATGGTCAACGGACCTTCCAGCCGGAATCGGCAGCCAGGGCTCTGGGTGGCCGGCGTCAAAGTCTGAATTCGCGGCCTGGTGCACGGCGTGCAATTCCCTTCTGGAACTTGTTCGTCTCCCTTCGAACAAGTTGCTTGTCAGAAAGAGTCCTGGTCGTGTAGGTTATGACGTTCGAGGTTCGTTGACTTTCGATGCAATCCTGGGCAATCGCAACTTCAGCCCGAGGTGGGGTTATAAGGTCGAGCTTGCTGACATCTCAATCTCAAAGAGGAAACCGGTGAAGATCAAGGATATTAAGACCTATTTGGTGGGGAATCCCTGGAAAAATTGGTTTTTCGTGCGGGTGGAAACCGACGATGGGATTCATGGTATTGGGGAAGGAACGCTGGGCCAGCTTACGCGGACGGTTGAAGCTGCCGTACACGAAATGAAGTATATGGTGCTGGGTTTTGACGCCTTTCAGATTGAAGCTATCGTCGCACGGCTCTCTCGCGACGTTTTTTCGGAGGGCGGACAAATCAAGATGTGCGCTATTTCCGCCATTGAGATTGCCTGCTGGGACGTCATCGGGAAGGCGCTGGGCCAGCCAATTTATAACCTCCTGGGAGGCCTGTGCCGTGACCGCATCCGCGCCTATGCCAATGGTTGGTACCGTTGCCCGCGCCGTCCGCAGGACTTTGCCGAAAAAGCCAAGGAAGTCGTTCACATGGGATACACAGCGATGAAGTTTGATCCCTTCGGAACCGCTTGGCGAAAAATTTCCCGGGCAGAAGAGGATCTCTCGATTGACATCGTGACCGCGGTCCGGGAGGCGGTAGGGCCTCATGTGGATCTCGCCATCGAAGCCCATGAAAGATTCGATGTCTCCACCGCCATTCGCATTGGAAAGCGACTAGGGCCGGCATTCCCCGTCTGGTACGAGGATCCCGTCACCCACCACGATACGCGAGGCATCATCGAGATCGCCCGGCAAATTGATGTTCCCGTAGGAACCGGAGAGAGCTTGATCGCCCGGGAGCAGTTTGCGGAATTGCTCCGGGACGAGGTCATCGATATCGTAACCTTGGAACCGCTTCATGTGGGCGGAATCCTCGGGTCGCGCAAAATCTCGGGTTTAGTGCAAGCCCACAACGGAGTGATTGTTCCGCACAGCGCCCAAGGCCCCATTTGCACCTTGGCGTGTCTGCAGATTGACGCCTGCACGCCCAATTTCTACATGCAGGAGTATTTTGATCCCTTCAACGTTCCGTGGGAAGAAGACCTGCTGACTTGGAAGCCGAAGTTTGTGGACGGATATCTGGAACTACCCAAGACTCCGGGCCTGGGGTCTGATCTCAACCTGGAGGTGGTCAAGCAACACCCTTACCATGAAGAGCCCGACATGAACTTGTGGGAGGAAGACTGGCACTACCGGAAGTCCACGTAGGGGAAACCTGGCAAGCCAAATGACAGCATCGGCGGAGAAGTAGCGAGCCGCTCCGGAAGGAAAGTGGACGAACTTAAACCGATGATCACCCGGCGCGATTTCATGAAGGCCGGGGCGGCAATTCTCACCACTTTCCAAGCTGCCCGGCGCAGCCGGGTAAATTTTACCCGCTGTTCAAAGTTGACGCACATTTGCCGATTTTATCCATTTTCCGAGCCCGTGAGTTTCTATAAGTAATTGATATATAGATACTTATTTCTTCGTCGAATTCCCCGGCCCAAAATCCCATGCGTCCCATTTCGCGGGCCAAACGACGATAATTAGCGTAGCTATGTAGGCTCGTTACCTTCTATCAAATGCCTTCGTCAGGAGCACTGTTCGAGGGAATATATGAATTACGAGTTGCGAAGTCCCGCGCCTTCGCGGCCTAGCAGAACCATCTATCGTTTGAGATTTGTGATTTGAAATCTGCGCTGGAGTGATCGCCGCCTCAAATTGCGCGTTCGCCAATCACCAATCCCTCATTTCCGCGCTGGCGCAGAGCCTGCCTCTGCGATAAGATGCGGCGGTGATGGAACCGGCCCCGCGCAATACCTCGTCGCTCAACCGCTACGCCTGCGCTGGCAATATCTCCGCGGCGCTGGCCGGTGCGCGCGACCGTTATGGCAACTCGGCGTGCGTGGTGAATGGCAGCACGAACGGGCTGTGTCCGCAGTACGGCTTTGATACCAGCCACAACCAGATCAACAACACGGGCTATACTTACGACGCTTCGGGCGACTTGAGCTATGACGGAAACTACACCTACCATTACGATGCCGAGGGGCGGCTGGCGAAGGTGACGAGCGGGACGTGGTATCGGACGCTGGTATATAATGCGCTGGGGTTGCGCGTGGCGGACATTGTGCCGGACGGGACGTACATCCGCACGCTGACCTATCCGCGGGATATTTTCGGCGACTGGACGGGAATTTTCGACCAGCGGCCGAGCATTGGCTGGACGGGCTGGAACAAGCGCGGAGTCTCGCATCTGAGA
>DATKQU010000070.1:0-13544 GCA_035532595.1 Terriglobia bacterium
GGAATCTTTGGCGCCTCGCAGTTTCCTGTTGCCAAGTTCCCGGGGGGTCCTTACTATTTTTGTAAGGCGGCGGATCGCGGAAGGGAACCCTGGAGCCTAAGGCATGGTGGCTGGTTTTAATACTGAGATCATGCACAAAGGAACGGTTTACCACGTTCAAACCGAGCCCCGGAAAGAGGCGGGCATCGAAACCGCCGTGTACGTCAAGGGAGCCGTGATCCATTCCCTGAAGACTTCGCACCACGAACTCGCCGAGCCCTCCCGAGATAGCGAACAGAAGATTTCTGAGTTGATTGAAGACCAACATCGGCGTGTGATCGCACAAATCCGCGCGGGGGAAATCAAACTTTCCCCCGTGCCCGCTCCTGGCGCCGAAGGGATGAAACGGCCATGACCATCCAACTGAACGGCGAGCAACGGCAAGTTCCCGAAGGCCTGACCCTCGCGGGTCTGCTCGAGTGGCTGGGGCTGGCCCCGGATCGGGTCGCAGTGGAACTCAACCGGGAAATCGTGAAAAGGTCCCAGTGGAGCACCATGCCGATTGTGGAAAGCGACCGGCTGGAAGTGGTCCAAATGGTGGGAGGCGGCTCGGGTCGCCGTAACTTGCCATGAACTCCGGTATGCACAGTACTTCGGGGTTCATCCTGGTCACCCTGCTGATCAAGCTGGGTGTCATCGCCTCCATCGCGAGCATTATCGCCCGCTTCGATAAGTTTCGGCGGCTCCTGCTGGTGGAAGTTCGGGAACCCAAACAAAAGCTTCTCTTTGCGGTCTTTCTGGGCGTGCCTTTTATGCTGGGCGTGCTGACGCGCCTTATTGCCCGCTACCAGGGCGGGGATCTGAGCCTTGAGGTCACCGTGCTGGGAGGGTTGCTGGGCGGGACCATGGTGGGGCTGGTGGTGGGCATGCTGGTCAGCTTGCCTGCGGTCCTAATCAAACACGAAATCCTTGCTGTTCCCATGGCGGTGCTCTATGCGGTGGTGGCGGGGTCCGCCCGCTGGCTATGCCCCAACAAAGAGGAGATCTGGAAATTTTCCCCCTTCATCGATCTCAGCCTCTATCGCTCGATCAAACAGAGATTCAAGCAGCCCTCCATGGACTGGCAGATCCTTTTTTTCCTGATTTGCGTGTTTTTGGAAATGTCGCGGATCGGGGTGGGCCGCATGTCCAACGGAATGCTTTTCTATCTGGACCCGCCTCGCGTTTGGACCGAGTTGCTGATCCTGCTGGCCACGGCGATTGCCATCGCCCTTCCTTTGCGCATCTGGAATAACACCCGCATCGAGCGAAAACTGGAAGAGAAAGAGCGCATGTTGATCCAGGCCAGGATGGACAGCCTGATCAGCCAGATCAACCCCCACTTCCTGTTCAATACCCTGAACACGGTTTCCTCGCTGATCCGCGTCGATCCGGACACCGCCCGCAAGGTGCTGGTCAAACTTTCCAACATCCTCCGGCGGCGGCTTAAGACCCAAACCCACTTTGTGCCCCTGCGCCAGGAACTGGACTTCATCTACGACTACCTGGATATTGAAGTGGTGCGCTTCGGCCGCGACAAACTCCGGATTCACCAGGAAATTGACCCGGCGGCTTTGGACGTGATTGTGCCCAGCATGATTTTGCAACCTCTGGTGGAAAATGCCATTCGGCACGGCGTGGGGCCCAAAATCGAAGGCGGAACGATTACCCTGCGCGCCTCCCGGACCAACGGGCGCGTGCAGATTGAGGTGGACGACGACGGGGTGGGGATTCCCGAAGCGCGCCTGCCGGAAATTTTCGCCTCCGGCATTGGGATCATGAACGTCCGCGAACGCCTCAAAGTTCTTTACGGCCACGACTTTTCCATGAAGATTGATAGCGAGCCCGGGAAGGGAACGATGATTCGTTTTGACTTCCCGGAGGTCGTGCCCGCCGAGGAAACCCTCCCCGTGGAGCCTGTGCAATCGCAGCCACAGGCGTAAGGCGATTGGGATGCGCGATCGCTCGCCTCAGGGTTCTCTCCACCTCTTCCAGGAATTGGGGTGTGATAGTATCTGTAGTTTACCGAGGGGCAGGTCCAATCGACTGGAACGCGGAGCCGGGTTCGAGCGTTTCTTCTACACGAATCCCGCCGGCCCTGCCTGAATTCAGAGGACCGAGGAGCGTTTATGGCAAAAGGCGACGCTGACAAGCTGAAAACCACTCCCAGCTCGATGAGCATGATTGAGCCCCGATTTCGCGAAATCTACAAGTCGTTCTATAAGGAGACCTATTACACTCCCACGACTCTGGACCCCAAGACGAAGGAACTGATCGCCCTGGCTTGCTCTTTGGTGGCCAAATGTGAAGGTTGCGCCCGCGGCCACATCAAGAAGGCGCTGGAGTTGGGAGCCAGCAAGCAGGAAATCTCCGACGCCATTGTGGTGGCCGTCGGGATCGGCGCGGCGAGCGTGGTGGACATGTCCGATAAAGCCGCGATTCACCTGGATCTTCACCATTTTGAGTAGAGGCTGGCAAGCGAGTCTTCAAGGACCAAAGAGTCTTGAGGGCTTGGCGCGTTCGATCACGTTTCGATCGCTCGAGACCCGATAACGCTTCCGCTGCAACTTTCCGAGGACGCCGGGTGGACCTACCGATCATCGGCAACCTGTTTCTGCTGCTCTTCCTTGGCCTGGCGGACAACCAGACGGTTCCGGCACTCCTGCCGCTCTTAATCGGTTCCCTGCACATCAGCGTTGAACAGGCAGGCTTGCTGGCAGTCTTTTATTCCGCCGCGGCGGCCCTGGCCTCCTTAGTCACCGGTATTGTTTCCGATCACTACGGGCGAAGGCCCTTTTTGATTTTAGGAGCCCTGGTGTTTGGGGCGGCGTCTTGGATGGCCGCGGGCGCGCAGAGTTTTGCCGGGCTGACCGTGGCGCGGGGCCTGACGGGACTTGGGGCCGGGACCATTTCAACCTGTTCCATCGCTTTTGCGGGAGACTGGTTTGCCTACAGCGTGCGCGGGCGGGCTATCAGCCTGATCTCCACGGCTTACTTTGCCGCGCCCATCCTGGGAGTTCCTCTCGCCGCGCAGGTGGCCGACCGGCTGGGATGGCGTGACACGTTTTACTTTTTTGCGGTCCTGGCTGCGGCGGTGGCGTTATTTTCAACTCGCTTGCCGCGGGAAAAAAGGGACATGCGTCCTGCTTCGGAGAAGTGGAGCGCCACGCTGCGCGCCTGCCGGTCCTTTTTCATCCGGCGCGATACCAGCGCGGGGCTGGTGATCGCCTTCCTGGTTTCGGGCGGCCTTTACGGATTTATTTTCTATATTGGCCAGTGGTTGAACGCAGCGTTCGGCGTTCCAACCAGAACCATCGGCTGGGTCTTCATGCTGGGCGGCCTGGTGGCCGTGCTGGGTGCGCCTCTGGCGGGCAGCCTGTCGGACCGCTGGGGAAAGCGGCCTGTATCGATTCTCGGGAATATTGTGCTGGCGGTGTCCGTGGCCGCAATCCCCCTTTTCCCGTGGGGGATTGGCTTGCTGGCGGTTTTCGGCATCACCAGCCTGGGAGCCGCCGCGCGGCAGGGACCGCTGACCGCTCTGATGACCGAACTGGTTCCCACGGCAGAGCGCGGTTCGTTCATTGCGCTGCGGAACGTCTTTTCACAGACGGGCATCGGATTGGTCGTGCTGGCCGGCGGGGCGCTTTACGAGCGGCACGGCTATCTGGCGGTGACCACGCTTTGCGCGGCCATGACCTTGCTGGTGGCCGTTCTGCTGACCACGCACATTGTCGAGCCTCGCTCAGAGGGAGCGATTCCCCGCTAACCGCCCGGGGAATTCAAAGGCGAGGAACACGCGCGGAGAGGATGAATCTTGGCAAAGCGTCGAATCATCAGAAACGTTCTTCTGATCTTGCTGGGATTGTTCCTGGTGTTCTTCCTGGCCGTGGTGCCGTGGTTCATCGCCAACATTATTACCACCGCCAGATTTCATTTCCGCGATCCGAACGACGGGAAGACGCCTCTTTCCTTCGGCCTCCCGTTCCAGAACATCGAATTTCACTCCTCGGACGGCATCCTGCTGAAGGGTTGGTACGTGCCGGCCGGCCCGAATCCGCAGGGAACGATTATCTATTGTCACGGGCACAATCGCACCCGCGTGGAAATGTTGCCCATGGAAGTCTTCGGGCATCGCCTGGGCTATAACGGCTTGCTCTTCGATTTTCGCCACGCGGGCCAGAGCGGGGGCAAGATCGGCACCCTGGGCTACCAGGAGCGGCTGGACGCCATCGCCGCTGTCCACTACGCCCTGGATCAAAAGAATGCGGCGCGCCCTGTCGTTCTGTGGGGCGTCTCGATGGGCGCCGCGGCGGCCCTGATGGCGGCGTCCGAAACTCCCCAGGTTGCCGCGGTCATTTCCGACAGTTCCTTTCTTTCCTTTCGTGAGGTCATCGTCCATCACGCCCGCTTGTTTTTCCACCTGCCATCCTTTCCCATCGTGGATGAGGGAATTTACTGGGCGGCGTGGCGCGGCGGCTTCAAGCCCTCCGATTTCGATTTGCGGAAGGCGGTGCAAGGCATCAATCCGCGCCCGATTTTATTGGTTGCCGTGGAAGGGGACAAGCGCATGCCGCCCAGCATCGCCCGCGAACTCTACGCCCAGTCAACCAGCCCGGCAAGTGCCTTGGTGGTCGTCCCCGGACACCGGCATGGCGAAGGATTCAATTCCGGCAAAGCTGAATACGAGCAGGCGGTGAAGAAGTTTCTCCAAAGTCTGCAACTTGCTTGGCATTCCCCGCCGCCGCTGAGGTAGAATAGCGGCAATTCAGGTTTCCCCGGGAAGTGAATCGGACTCGTCTTAAACCCGAAGGAGGTTTGCTATGGCGGAACTTCCGGAACAAGCCTATCCGAGGCCGCAATATCGCCGCTGGTTGGCGAGGCCCTTGGTGTTCATCGCGCTGCTGATTATCGTTCGCTTTGTGCTGGAATTACTCGGAACCCCACCCTCGCTGACGCGCTATATTTCGAGTTCCGGCGCCGTCTTTCTGGTGGCGCTTTACCTGGGCGCCGTGGCTCCTCTGCGCGGAGTCCGCAAGTCCTATAACCTTAGTCGTGCCGGGCATCCTGCTTGCTGCTTGGACGCAGGGTTGGGTGATCCTGGTTACCCTGGTTTCAGGAGCCCTCAAGCTGCAGCGGAGCCACTTTGCCGAGCCCCAGGATTGGGGGAACTGGGGACACTTGGGACACCACATTTCCGAACACTTGCTGGAAATTGTTCCCACCGCCGTGATTGTGCTGGTCTTAATGGCGGCGTCCCTGGTGCTATGGCGCTGGCCGATCACTGTGGGGCCGGGAACCTTGCTGGGCGCCGTCGTGGTGATTCGATTCTGGACGGAAGCCATGCACCTAAGTCCTACCGTTGCAGCCGCTTGGAGCTCTACGGTCCTCTTTTTGCTTTGCGGCTTCTATCTGGGAGGCGTGGGCCCGAGGGTGGGCGTTTCTTCAGCACGGCAGCTTTTCACCCCGGCGTTGGTTCTCGGTTGGACGTGGCGGATCTGGGTGTTTGTCGCGGCGCTGATGAGCGCAGCCCAACCATATTACAGCACTCACTTCTTCGACGCCGCTCGCGGCCACGTTCTTTCCCGTTTGGCAGGCTTCTTCTTGGGTGGGGTTCTCCTGGAAGGGCTCATTGCAGGGCTAATTCTGTGGGGGATTTCTACCTGGACTTTGCATGCCGTGCGCCCCGCAGCGCGGGCATAGCAGGTTGCTGAAAAACCAGTGGCGCGATGCCATCCTGAGCCCTTCGCCCGTCATTCCGAGCCCGTTCGCTCTTCCGATTGCGAACGGCCCTGAGCGAAGCGAAGGGGCTCAGGGTAAACTCCGCGAAGAATCTGCTTTCGCGAGCGGATGGCGAACGGGCTCAGCATGACGGGTGGCCTTTTATAGCAACCCGCTAGGGACGGCGCCCGCCCAAAGGACGGCTTAATTGCCGCCCGGAACCGTACGCAGGTTCCCCATAGGCTTCATGGCGGACACATGGCAAGGCGCAACGGCAGTCAAATGGTTCGATAGGAAGCCAAAATGTAAATCCTCCACCCGCAGTTTTGATTCGTCTTATTGGCCAGGCGTGCAACCCCATACGCAAGAATTTGCATGCAAAGCGAACCGTTTTTCTGGCGCATTCTCTTGGTCCCTCCGGCTTAACAGGAAACCGGGCTCCTTCAACCAACTGGATTTATCTCCAGCCATGAGGCCCCCTGTGCCCCGAATCCCCCAGAAGCCGACTCCCCTTAAGTTTGGACTCGACTTGCCCATCTGCCTGAACCGACAGGGATTGATGTGCAAGAGGTATCAACAAAGTGCCTCCGGGATGAATCCTGTCCACCCACTTGCCGTGGGAACTCGCTCAAGAAGATAGGGCAAAAGGCCGATCTGTGAATACAAATGCCGAGCGGCAACAGGAGGCGAACGGAGGCGGCTGGTTTGGCACGCGAGTTGCACTTATGTTCTATTTTTGAGGATGGATGCATCGAGAATGCGGAAGGGAAGGCAGGAGAGAGTGAGGCCGTGCAAGCGCTGCCGTCGTTGACTGCTTGGTAAATATACGTCCACGACAGTAGCGAGTTGTCAATTGGCTAGCTGGGGTCTTGTCAGGCCAAAAATCTCTGCTAATCTGACTTCACACTTTCATTAAGTGGAAGAACCAGCAGGGGCACTCTCATGGGACGCGACCGGGCGCGATTAGAGGGGTATCTCTAGTCCGTCGATTTACGTGTGGGGCCGCGATGTCGCAGGGTTGCCTTAAGGCGAGATATTTGCGTGAAGGAGCCGGAGATATGATCACGAATCAGCAGACCGCTTGGAGGCGCCGCGAGTCGCGCGGTATCAGCGTCATCATTGTTGCCGTGGGGATGGTTTTTGTTTTGGGCATGGGGGGCTTGGCGATTGATCTTGCCTCGCTTTATGTGGGGCGGAGTCAGGCGCAACGGGCGGCGGATGCCGCGGCCCTGGCCGGCGCCAGTGTCTTTGTAGCCCAGGGGTGCACTTCCGGGGTGACCAATCAATCCGCCTGCGAAACCCTTGCTACGCAGCAAGCCGAGGCCGTGGGGAACACCAACTTCATTGCCGGAGTGACCCCCAACATCACGGACAGCGACATCACTTTCGATTTTTCAAACCCCAACGATCCGCGAATTACCGTGGCCACGGCGCATACCATGCCCACCTTTTTCGCCAAGATCTTTGGGGTAAATTCAGCGAACGTTTCGGCCACCGCGACCGCGGAAGCCTTCAACCCCTCGGGTTCCAATATTTCGGTGGCGACAGCTTGCGTGAAGCCCTGGCTGTTGCCCAATTGCGACCCCACCCACCAGGAACAATCAGGTACTTCCAAAGCCAATATGAGCTGCCAGGCCATCAGCGGCACCAACTACCCGGCCTACTTTGTCTATCCTCCCGGAGGTACGAATGCAGGCGATGTCGTGTACCCGGGCAACTACACCCAAAACGGGGCAATGGGGCAGTTGCTGACGATCAAGCCCGGAGATCCACACCAGGCGGCAGCCCCCAGCAAATACTACACGGTGTATTTGCCTCCGGGAAGCCAGCCGAACTCCTGCCCCGCTTGCGCAACGGGCAGTGGCGGGGGCGGACCCAATAGCGGATCGCTCTACCGAAATAACATCGAGTGCTGCAACCAGTCGACGGTGGTGTGCGGCGCCAACGCGACCGTTCAGGCCATCGACGGCAACATGGTGGGGCCAACCCAGCAGGGTGTAACTTGCTTGATTCATCAAGGCAACGGCGGATCGGGCGGACAGGATACCTTCGATCCTTCAACTTTTACCATCACGGCTGGTGCCTCTAATCCCTATGCCGCAGCGGGCACGGTCGTCACCACTTCGGATTCGATTGTGAACGTCCCGCTCTACAGCGGGCAGACCCTCTGCCCCGGAAATTCCTGCCCTTCGACCAGCCAGGTGGAAGTGATTGGGCTCATGCAGTTGTTCATAAAAAGCCAAACCAATCCGCAAGGGACGGTGGAAGCTTACATCATGAACATCTCTGGGTGCGGCAATGGGGGCGTCGGGGGCGGGGGCGGTTCTGGCGGTGGCAACGTGATTGGGGCGGGCGGTTCAACCATCCCTGTACGCCTCATCCGCAATGGCACTTAACTAACGGATTCCCGTGTGTCGAGGCGCCCCGCCTGGGGCGTCTCGACCACCTTGGCCTCTTTGGCGACTCAACCGGAGCGTCCCGGGGGGAGTGCGATGGCCCGTGAAGCCCGTGGGGAGGGGGGAACGGGTTAACCATTCTCCAAGACTCGCCGGTAGAGTTCTTCATAGCGAGGGATGATCTTAGAGGAGCAGAACTCTCGCAGGGCGCGCTGCCGGCCTGCTTGGCCCATCCGCTTGTGCCGCTCGGGATCGGTCAGAAGATCTAATGCGCGAGCGGCCATGGTTCGAACGTCCCGCGGCGGCACCAGGAAACCTTCCACCCCATCCTCAACAACCTCCGGCAGGCCGCCGACCCGTGAACACACGGGCGGAACCGCGCAGGCCATAGCCTCCAGGGCCGCCAAGCCGAATGACTCCAGATCGCTGGGCAACAGAAAAACGTCTCCACAGCGCAAGAGGTCTTGCACCTGATTTTGCTTGCCCAGAAAGGCGACATCGCCGACCAGACCCTTGTCACGAACCAGCCACTCGGCGGCGGTGCGGTCGGGGCCGTCTCCAATCATCAGAAGCTTGGCGGGATTTTCCTTCCGGACCCGCGCAAAGATCTCAACCACGTCGGTGACCCGTTTGACCGGCCGAAAGTTGGAAAGGTGGATCAAGATTTTCTCGTCCCGGGGCGCAAACTCCCGGCGCCGGGAAGCCTCTTCGAGGGGATGGAAGATGTCGCAGTTGACGAAATTCGGGATGACGTCGATGGGACGGGAAACTCCGAATTCTTCTATGGTGACCTGGCGAAGGTGCTCGGAGATCGCTGTGACGGCGTCGCTCTGCTCGATGGAGAAGCGCGTAATGGGAAGATAGGAGCGATCCGAGCCCACCAAGGTAATGTCCGTGCCGTGCAGCGTGGTGACAAAGGGAACGCGGCGCGCGCCGAGCATGGAGCGCGCCAGGAAGGCGCTGACCGAGTGCGGGATGGCGTAATGAACGTGGAGCAGGTCCAGGGATTCGTTGACGGCCACATTGTACATCTGCGAGGCGAGCGCCAGGGTGTAGGGCGGATGGTCAAACAGCGGGTAGGTCATCACTTCCACTTCATGGAAGTGAAGGCGCTCGGATGGTTCCGACATGCGGACGGGAACCGCGTAGCTGATGAAGTGAATATCGTGGCCGCGCGCCGCCAGTTCCAACCCCAACTCCGTTGCAACTACGCCGCTCCCACCGTAGGTTGGATAACAGGTTATGCCGATTTTCATGGAGATCCGCAGGCGGCCGCCCGGCCGCGGCCTTATGTGGCGGGAGGGTCTTGGGTTTCTCCGCCGCCCTTGCCGGCCTCCAGCACGATAATATACTTTACCGTGCGCTCGCCGCGCTTCTGGTCATAGTAAATCAGGACGCTGGTTCCAGGCGTCAGGGTCTTCAGATTCATCTTCTTGCCGTTAATCGTCTCGACGCGAACGTCTTTCTTCACGGGGAAAATCTCTGTGTCCCGGCCCTGGCGGGAATTGACGCTGATTACTTTTTGCTTGAGGTCGAGGGATTGCACGGTTCCGCTGTAGGCCTGCTGTTGCGGACCCGAAGTTAACTTTCCCAGGATGGGAACCTTGCTCTTATGCTGTTGCGCGCGGAGGGAGGTTGCCGGAAGGAAGGCGAAGCAGCAGGCGGCCACCGCAATGCCCCCCACCCATAGTTGAGCCCCGCTCTGCACAGAGCAACTCCTATTCCCGGCTGCCGGCACCCAGGCCAGCGCGCCGAAAATTTTCGTAAAAAGCTGTTTCACGGTTCCCCCTCTGCTGATTCCATCAGCAAAAAGACTTTCAAGCGGTGCGAACTTGGCTTCCCCCAACGAGGGAGTTCATCGCTTAGCCTCGCATGTTCGTAGGGAATGCCGATCCCAAGCGGTGTGTCATTCAATGTCGAGGTCGCGGTCGAAATTGCCGTTGTCGCCGGTCTTGCTTTCGCCGTCTTTGTAAATGTACCGGATACATCTCTTCATGATCAGCAGGTTCGGTTCGCCGGTCCGGTGGACCTTAATGCAGTCCTTATCGTACCATTCGATCACGCCATGAATCTTTTCACCTTCGTCAAGGACCACCACCATGGAGGTTCGACCCTGCATCTGCTTGAGGTAATAAAAATTCTCAGCGCTCGTCTGATCCGGGGGAGCCGGTTTCTTGCGTTGCAGACGCCCTCCCATCTGTTCCTTGACTTCCGAGAGTGTTGGACGAATTAGTTTGCGGTTCACTCCTTGATACTCCTTCAGACCTTGTCAGCTAGTGCAAACCCACGGGGGCTTGCTCGAGAAGGTATTCACATACCTTAAGAGTAGATGTAAATTTGCGCGTTCCGGTTTCTTCGGTCTTGAAATATAGCCCAGAAGAACTTTCGGATGATCTTTGACATATATACCACATTCCCGGCCGCGGAACAATGCGACCCGCCCGCCCGTAGTGGGTCATTTTGACGTAGAGGCGGCTTTATGCCGCCACATGGCGAGGTAAACTCGCCGCTACGCCGCCAAATTGACCCACCACACGCCCGCCCGTCCCTCCCCTTTTTCGGCTTGCAGGATTGCCGGGCCGGCTCTGAGCGAGGGCTGGAAGCGGCCTTCGACAACCCGTCCCAAAACAACCTCTATCGCCCAGACACCGGGTGGAGGAGGCGCGAGGCAAGCGAGTCCAAGGAAAGCCGCTGATTGAGGTTACGGACTTGCTCCCGGTAGATTCTTTCAATACCGTCTTCGAGCCTCTCAATTCCTTTTAATCCCAGAACACGGGCCCAAGCCTGCAGGCGGGGAGCCAAGTCGACATTGGTTATGGCAAAACTTTTCTCTTCCAGCAGCCCCTGGAGGAGGTCCCGGAAAAGGATGGAACCGATTTGAAGGGTTTCCTCGACATTGCCGGTGTCCTCGGTCAGGGACTTGGTGGTATCAAACAGCACCTTCCATTCGCCGGGTCCGGGCGGGCGGCTGGGCGGGCGCGCCACGACCTCCAGAAAATCCAGCCAAGGTTTGCGCCGGCGCACGTACTCGGCGAGGTCCAGGGTCTTGGCGCGTGCCACGCTGCCATCGATGACCCGCATCGCCAGCGCCAGTTGCGGCTTGGGAAATCCACGCTCCTCGGTAAGGATGCGTTCAATCACTGCGTCTTCCACGGGCGAAAACTGGAAGGTAAAACAGCGGGAGCGAATCGTCGGCCGCAATTCAAAAGGGCGCGGGCAAACCAAAATGAGCGTGGTGGTGGCGGGAGGTTCTTCCAGGACCTTGAGCAGCAGATCGGCGGCTTGCCAGTGAATGGTATGCGCCTGGTCCACGATGAAGACGCGCTGCGGCAAATTGAAAGGCTGGCTGTAGGCCGTGGCGCGGAGCTGACGAATCTGTTCGATCAGGATGTAACGGGTGAGAGGCTCGATCAGTTGCAGATCGAAATAAACGAGCCCGTCCACGCGCCGGTGGGCGTCTTTGATCTCGCGGCGCCCGGCCATGTCGGCGGCGCTGGCCGCAAGAAACTCGTCGGCCTTGCGGCAATGGCTGCATTCCCCGCAAAAGTCGTTGCCTTCTGAACCCGGACGCTCGCAGTTCAGGGCCTTGGCGAGCATCGTGGCGAGGGTTTTCTTCCCCACGCCTTCCGGCCCCGTGAACAGCATGGAACCCGGAACCCGCTTTTGCGCGAGCATGTCGCGCACAGCTTGAACCTGCTTCGCATTGCCCAGAAAAGAATCAAAACCCATCGTCTTCGTGATGCGTGAAAAAACGCGGTCTGCCCGCGCCGTCGGGCCGCGTGAACCCTCAAGGATCATTATCGGCCCCGGCGGCTGGTCGCGCGGCGGGTCTGGCTGGCGGCTGCCCGAGGCTGAAGCCGCTTGGCCAGGAGAGCGTCCACAAGCTTGCGAACGTCCTCCTGAATCTCCGCGGCCGGCCGGTCAGCGGGAATCACCTTGATCCGGCGGGGCTGTTGCCGGGCCATGGCCAGGTAACCGGCGCGGACCCGCTGCTGGAATTTCAGTCCATGATTCTCAAACCTTGTGTCCCTTGACCGGCGATGGCTATTGCGGCGGCGAGCTCGCTCGAGAGCCGTGCGAGGGTCGAGATCGAGAAGCAGCGTCAGGTCGGGCTGGGTTCGGCCGCAGATGATCTGGTCGAGGGCCCGAACGGTTCGGGCGCCGAGCATGCGTCCGTACCCCTGATACGCGAACGAGGCGTCATTGTAACGGTCGCTGACGATCACGCGTCCTCGGGCGAGCGCGGGCCGCACCACCTCATCCAGGTGCTGTTCCCTCGCGGCGTACATCAGAACAAGTTCCGTGAGCGAGGCCATCTTGCCGTTGCCGGGGTGCAGCAAGAGGGCTCGAATGTGTTCTCCCACTTTTGTTCCGCCGGGTTCGCGGGTCATCACCGCCGGGACCGAGCGGCCCCGCAGGTATTCCACCAGCTTGCTGACCTGCGTGCTCTTGCCCGACCCGTCGATTCCTTCAAAGGTAATAAAAATGCCATGAGGCATTGGTTCTCCCCTCCCCTTGTCCCCGAATGGCCTGATCCCTGATTATCCCTCGGAATTTGAACCGCGGAAGCTGATAATCGATTTCCCTTTTATCAGGATTATGATTTGCAATCCTACCATCGGAGCTTTGACACCGACAAGATCAAAAGCCCTGCCGCACCGGTGGTACAATAGCGCCTCATTATGAGAGTTGCGGGCAATCGCCATTTGGGGGAAGAGCCGCCGAGGTCGCTCGGAAGAGTTCTTGATCAGGATGTTGAGCGATGAGTGTGAATGAAAACGTCGAGAGCGTGCGCGGGCGCATTCGGGCCGCCTGCGAGAGGTCCGGCCGCCGGAGCGATGAAGTGCGGCTGATCGCGGTCTCAAAAACCATGCCGCCGGAACTTATCCGGGAGGCCTACGCAGCCGGAATGCGAGACTTCGGGGAAAACCGCGTGCAGGAAGCTGCGGCCAAACGCCAGCAGCTCTCGGACCTCGATGCCACCTGGCATCTGATCGGCCACTTACAGTCCAACAAGGCGAAGCTTGCCTGCCAGCTTTTTGATTGGGTCGAGTCAGTCGATACGCTGCACATCGCAGAGAAGCTCAACCAGTCCGCGGCGCCGAGCGGGCGCAGGCTCCCGGTCTTGCTGGAAGTGAACCTCGGGAAAGAAGCCAGCAAGTTCGGAGTTGAGGAAGCGGAAGTGATTCGCCTCGCGGAAGGAATCGGCCGGCTCGACTCTTTGGAGTTGCGCGGCTTGATGACGCTGCCACCGTTTTTTGACGACCCGGAAGAAGTTCGCCCCTATTTCCGGCGCTTGCGGGAATTAGCGCGGCGGATCGAAGATCAAAACCTGCCCGGCGTTTCGATGCGCGAGCTTTCCATGGGCATGAGCCACGATTTTGAGATTGCGGTCGAAGAGGGCGCAACCAT
>DATKQU010000071.1:0-11072 GCA_035532595.1 Terriglobia bacterium
GGCAAAGATCTTTGTTGTTACGTCGAGCTTGGCGAAGGGGCCGATTCGCTCAGTTCCTTGAAAGTACCATAGCATGTTGAAGCCTTGGCACACCGCCCAGCATAGCGCCGCCCACAACAATTCAGGACGTTCACGAAAATAAGGTACCCACCTTAGCACCGCCATCGCCATGATGATGCACACCGCTGCCAGGAGCGCTTTTGCACCCAGCACTCCCGACAGGATTTCGCGGACCTTCTCGCGCTCTTCCCGAAACCGGGCAATTTCGCGGGTCGCGGAATAGGAGAAACCGTACTCGATAACCACCATGAGATAACCGCCAAACGCCTGGGCAAAAGCCAGCAATCCCCAGGATGACGGCCCCAGGACTCGAGTGAGATAGGGGATGGTCGCCAGCGGGACTAACATGCTGGTTGCCTGAACGCCTGAAAGACCAAGAACATTCTGGACGAGTTCACTTCGTAGATGGGCCTTTAGTTTTCTCAATATGCTTATTTCCTGACCTCTAATGTGCCGTCCCAGCTAATGCATCTGGTAGTTCCCGGCTCTGCCGGGGGATGATTCCTTATTGCCGGTGCGCATGTTGTGCCGCGACTGGACATAGGAAGGACTCGCCAGAGGATAATCCCGCGCGATTCACGGGAGAGAGGCCGCGTCAACTCTGGAAAAAATCACATCCACCTGGGTGGCCCCATCTGGCGCGACTTCCAGCCGGGCAGGCTTCTTGATGGAATTACCGCCAATATAAGGTACGATGGAATATTCGTTCTCCATGTGGTATGAGAAGAAGCCGTGCTTGCGAAAAAAAAAGACAATTTCGTCAAATGCGGCAATTGAGATTTCCATCACGACCTCCAAATCCCTGCGGCCGCTCTCGAGCAAGGAGCCGAGGCCGAAGATGACCCGGTTCTCGGCGCCTTCGACGTCGATCTTAATTAGGCGCGCGGCGGCAATTTCATCGGGACTGAGGAGTGAACACAGGGGAGCGGCACGGACATCACACCGTGCATCGTGCAGCCCCTTTTCAGCTCGCGCTGCGATCACGGTGCTGACTCCAATGATCGTTTCGGAGGAGATATAGAAGGTTAGCGTCTCTTCTTTGTCCCAAACAGCCATATTGACGGCACGCACGTTTTGTGCACGATTAGCGTCCAGATTCCGCGTCAGCACCTCAAAAGTGCTCTGGACGGGTTCGATGGAGACGACTTTACCCGATTGCCCTACGAGAGTTGACGCAAGCAGGGAAAAGTAACCAACATTTGCACCCACATCAACAAAGCAGTCCCCGTGCCTCAGGTGACTCTGAATGAACGCAGTCAGGTTTGGTTCCCAGACACCGAAGTAGTAGATGAACCGACCGCAGCCGTCCCTAGCATCCACGTCGATCGTTCTTCCAAAAAACGTATTGGCCCTGGCGCGGGATTCAAGCCACCAAAGATGGTCGGCCAGATACTTCCACGCTGTACGCTTTCCGGTAAGTACTGGAAAATACTTGAAATAGCCACGAAGGGGAGGAATGAAGACGCTTCTTAATATCGCACGGCCAGCCGTGAACTCCTGTGATCGCAAGAAAGTCTTGATGAACGGTTTGAGACTCATCTAAACCGGAATCTCCTTTTCGACTTCAGAAGCGGTAGCGGGTTTACGCTTATTTTGCCCGCTCCACCTTTCTGGGAAAGGATCGCGATGATGTTTGTGGCCTCCGCTCTTCCTGTGAGCTATTACGTTATCATAAGTAATCTTGCAAGAGTGAAAGCAAGACGACTGGATGGATGCCCTGCAGGGGGAGAGCAGGTCGTTTGCAATGCACCGTGCGCCACGCGAGGGGAAGACATGCGTGGATACAGCAAAATCAAAGTCATCAAGCAGACGGAGTTTAGTTCCCTCCCGGTTCCTCGGTGGGCTCCTTGACATCGGAGCGCCCGCATGATATTTAACTATCTGGTTAGTTAAATATGAAGCAGCTCGCTTCCAGGAAGGCGATTGCGGTGAAGCCCGCCGCCCGCCGGAGGGGTTCCCGCGCCGCCATCCTCCGCGCCGCCGAGCACCTCTTTGCCGAAAAAGGATTGGAGGGAGCGCGCACCGAAGCGATTGCGGCGGCCGCGGGCGTAAACAAAGCCCTCCTCTACTACTATTTTAAGAGCAAAGACGACCTCTACCTGGCCATCCTGGAAGGCCACATGAAAGACTTCTTTGAACAGGCCTCGCGCATTCTCTCCGGCGAAGGACCCGCGGGCGCCACGGTGCTGCAGTACGTCAGCATGCACTTCGATTTCATGAGCGCCCGGCCGGACTACCCGCGCCTGGTGCAAAGATTCATGATGGCGCGCGGCCGGCCTTTCGAGCGGCTGGCCCGGAAGTACTCCTTGCCCGTCGGCGCCAAGTTTCAAAACGTGATTGAACGCGGCGTTCGCAGCGGTGAATTCCATGGTTCGGACAGTCATCACACAGCCATCTCGCTGGCCGCACTGACGTCATTCTACTTCGCCGCAGCTCCGATCCTGAGGGTCGCCAGCCACATCGATCCTTACGACGAAGCGCAGTTGGCCCAAAGGAAGAAGGAAGTCCTGGCGCTTATTCGCCGCGCGCTTTTTCGAAATCCTGAGGCGTACTCGAAATGACCCGCAAACTTTTTCTGATCATTTTGTCTCTGGTGGTGGTGGCGAGCGTAGTCGTCTATTTTCTCACTCGTCCCAGCGCCCGCGGCATGGTGTTGACGGGCATCGTGGATACGGACGACGTGATTGTCAGTTCACAGGTCTCAGGCCGCCTGAGCAAGCTGCTGGTCCAGGAAGGCGAGAGCGTGTCCGCCGGGCAACTGCTGGCCGTGATCCAGCCTGAGGAACTCCGCGCCACCCAGCAATATTATCTCCACAGCGAGCAGAGTTCCGCGGAACAGGTTCAGGAGGCGCAGGCGGCGCTGAAATTCCAAGAGCTGCAAACCCGCGATCAGATTCACCAGGCGGAAGCAATCCAGGCCACGGCGGAGGCTCAGGAGAAGCAAGCCGCCGCCAACCTGGAGCAGGCCCGCTTGAATTACAACCGCTCTCATGGGCTCTTCAAACAAGGCATTGCCTCCGCCCAGGAAGACGACCAGGCGCGAATCACTTATCAGTCGGCGGAAGCCCAGTTGGAGGCGGCCCGGAAACAAGTGCAGGCGCAGCGGGCGGCCTTGGCGCTGGCAAAATCAAACGCCGAGCAAGTCGCCATGCGCGAGCGGGCTCTCGCTACCACCCGGCATCAATTGGCCGCGGCGCGCTCAGAAAATGAGGTGGCGAGAGTCCGGCTTGGCTATACGGAAATTCGTTCTCCAATCCCGGGCTTGGTGGCGGTGCGGGCGGCGCTCGAGGGAGAGGTGGTCAATCCCGCCCAGCCCATCGTGGTGCTTTATGACCCCGACAAGCTCTGGGTCCGCGCGGATGTGGAGGAATCTTACATCCACCTGATTCGCATCGGGGAACGCCTTCAGGTGCGTTTTCCGGGCGGTTTCGAGCGGACTGGAACGGTCTATTTTCGCGGGGTGGACGCCGAGTATGCCACGCAGCGGGATGTGAGCCGCACCAAGCGCGACATCAAGACCTTTCAGATTCGCCTGCGGGTGGACAACCATGATCGCAGGCTGGCGCCGGGGCTTACCGCGTTCGTCACCGTGCCCATCGGCGAAGGGAACTAGGCGCAAGGCGCTCGAATACCCCTTGCCGGATGGGAGTTAAGAGAAAGTCTGATGGCTGCTATCGAGGTCCAACAATTGACCAAGCGCTTCAATGGCTTTACCGCCGTGGATGCGCTGACCTTCCAGGTGGAGGAAGGAGAAATCTTCGGTTTGCTCGGTCCCAACGGAGCCGGCAAATCGACCCTGATCCGCATGCTCACCACGCTCATTCCGCCGACCGAGGGAATGGCCCTGGTGAACGGGTTCGATGTGGTCCGGCAGTCGAATGAAGTGCGCCAGTGCATCGGCGTAATTCCGCAAGCCATGACCTCCGACCTCGAGCTGAGCGCCGTGGAAAACCTGAACATTTTTGCCAAGCTCTACGGGGTCCCGCGTGAGCGCCGCACCCGGATTGTCAGAGAATTGCTGGAGGCCGTGGAACTCGAGAAATGGGCCGAGCACCCGGTCAAAAACCTTTCCGGGGGAATGCGGCGCAGGCTGGAAATCGCCCGCGGCCTCGTTCACGAGCCCAAGATATTTTTCCTGGACGAGCCCACCACCGGGCTCGACCCGACCTCCCGGATCGCCGTCTGGGGAATGCTGATGAACTTGAAAAAACAGCGCGACCTTACCATCTTGCTGACCACCCATTACATGGACGAAGCGGATAAGCTCTGCGACCACATCGCCATTGTCGACCACGGCAAGCTGGTGGCGCTGGACTCTCCCATGAAGCTGAAAGCTTCCATCCCGGCAGCGAGCTTCCTGGAGGTGAGCTTTTCCACCATCCCGGAGGGCTGGCCCGAGATGCTCCAGCAGCTCCCGGACGTCGCAAGTGTTTCTGAGCACGACAACATCTTTCGCATCGCCTCCCACAATGGTCCGCGAACCACCATCGAGCTGGTGGAATCTGCCCGCCGCGCGGGGATCACGGTGTCGTCGCTGGCCGTCCAGAGCACCACCTTGGACGATGTGTTTACCCATTACACGGGCCGGCAGTTGCGTGACGAGTTGCAGGATGGAAAGTTGGACATCAGCTTCATGTACCAGCGAGGCGGGAGACCTTGAACCCGCCGTGGCGGGATTGAACTTATGCACCGCATCTTAGCCCTTATCGAACGCGACCTGCGGAAATTCTTCCGGAGCCCTACCCTGATGATGGTCTCCATGGTGTTCCCGCTGGTTCAATTGGTGGTGCTGGGGTATGCCTTCGGCGGCAAGATCAAGAACCTGAAAGTGGGGGTGGTCAATCAGGACCACGGCCTTCAAACGGTGAAGCTGCGGGAAATGTTCGGGGCCATCGCCGCCAACGCGCAGACGTTCACCACGGTCGATTACAACGATCCAAAACAAGCGATTCATGACCTGCGAAATGGCCGGATCAACGCCGTCCTCAATATCCCGCCCAATTTTTCACGCGAGAACCTTGAGCAAGCCGCTCCTAAGGTCGCGCTGATTGAGGACAACACCGACAATTTTGTGGCCAGCGCGCTGGAGGGAACCTTCAGCCAGTTGATTCAAGACTTCAACCAGCCGAGGGTTCAGCCCCGTCTGCCCGGAAAAGTCACGCTGTCGGTGGTGGAACTCTACCCTTACGTGCCGTATATCCAGTACCTACTGGCCGGATCGGTGGTGCTGGCGATTTTTGTTTCAGCCATGATCGGCGGCGGAATCATTTACATCGATGACAAGGCCCGGGGGATTCACGAAGGTTATCTGGTCACTCCCATCACCAAGTTCGAACTCATCATGGGGTTTACTCTCTCCGGAGCGCTCAAGGCCATTCTGGCGGGCTTGGTTCTGTGTACTCTGGGCGCGCTGCTGGCCGGGATTCCCCACCCGGTCGATCCCGTACGCATTATTCGGCTCTTTGTGGTGGTCGTCGTCACTTCCCTTGCGCTGATCAGCATGATGTTCCTGTTAATGGTGCGCGTCAGCGACCCGTTGGTGCCTCGGGCGACGTTCGGGGTTCTGAACACGCTGCTGTTTTTCCCGAGCGGCGCTGTTTATCCGGTGAACGGATTTCCCCCCTGGATGAAAGCCATCGCCCGCGTCGATCCGTTCACCTATGCCGTCCACGCTTTCAAGTCGCTTTTCCTGAAGAACACTGGATTTAGCGCTATCTCCGGCGACTTGGTTTTCCTCACCGTTTTCACGGTGATCATGATGGGATCCGCGACATTGCTATTTCGGCGCACCCTTTAACCTCAAGAACCCATATAATATGAAACTTTGGTGAACAAGTTCGCCGCTGGCGTTCAAGGCTAGACAACGGTCAGCAGAGATCAGGAGACAGCGATGCTGTTCGATTCCAAACCTCCCAAGCCTCGCACGGGAATTCGCAAATACATTCCTCTTCCACTCCTCATCATTCTGATCGTGGCCGGCATTGTGATCGCCTATTTTGAACTTCGCAACCTGCCCGAAGAGCACGCCGTGGACCGTTTTCTTACCACCCTCGAAAAGGGGAATTACCAGGAGGCCTATAAACTCTGGGAGCCGGCAGCCAGTTATCGTTTTGAGGATTTCCTGCATGACTGGGGTCCCGAGGGAGATTACGGCAAAATTACCCAGTTCAAGATCCTCGATACGGAATCAAAAGGCAGTGACCTCGTGATCGTCACGGTCCAGATCAACAATCAAAGCCCGCCGCTGGATTTGGTTGTGACCCGGAAATCGAAGGGGCTTGCCTACTCGCCGTTTTAGCAGGCAGGGCATCCAGGGATTCGCCTCTACTTTCACCGAACTTTGACGAGCGAGGCGGTGAGTCATGCTGCGCCAGAGGGCAGGGTGGTAGATCCGCCGGCCGAGGTGGGAAGGAACCGACACGGTGCAAGCCGGAACCACAAACCGACGACATCGAAATTCCTGAGGAGGGGAGAGCATGCTCAAGAGATGTGCTTATCCAGCAGCGGCGTTGCTTTTCACACTTGCATTTGGGATGGCAAAGGAGCCAGCGGCCAATCCCCAGTATCAATCCGCGTTTATGCGCGTCGAATTGGCAGCGCACCAGCCGAGCTTTGTTGCGCTCGCGGTGGATTCACTGGGCCAGAAAAAGCTCAGTGCGAATCCACTCCGGCTGCCGGCGGCAAATGCGACAAAATATGAAATCACCCACGCTGGCTCGAAAATTGAATACCGGCCCGTAGGAGCGCCGGCGAGCGAGCCTCCCGCGTGGACGTTTGAGTTCTCAACGAAGGAGATTCGTCTAACCTCCACCTATTCCGCGCAAAATCCCCCGCCCCCGCTGCTGTTGGATATCAATGTCAACATCTCCCGCGCCACGCTCCTGGGGCTCATGAACAATGACGGAAGTGTGCGTCTGCCGGCGCTGCTGCACTGGCCGGATCAGGGGACGTTTCGCATCACTTCCAGCGAGGGCAATGGGCTTTCGCTCGGCTATGACGCGCTGCGCCATAACGAGAGCCATCGTGATAACGATTTCGTGAAGGTCACCTTTCCGGCCGCCTCCGCCTCCCGGCCGCGCATTGGCTACACCTTGGAAGTTGTGGACATCTACCCGCGTGTGCCGGGGATTGAGGGCGACCCGCGCTTTGACGGTTTTCGCCGCGACTGGCTGAATATTTTTCAACTGAATCCGCGGCGCGGGGTTTTGGCAAACAATGCGACCAGCGACGCCGTCGCCTTCACGATCTATGAGTACTCCGCCGTGGCGGTGCATACGCCGCCGCTTGCTCCGGGGCTGACCGCCCTGGACCTGATCCGGCAGACGGTGGACCGCTATCTCAGCGGAACGAAGGGCTATGGCCTTGTGGGATACGTCCCGAATGACCCGACGTTGCCCTACGATTTCCTGGATACTTATCCCTCGCTGCTCATCGCTGCTTGGGATTACGACCGCGGAACGAACGACGAGGCGTGGTTGAATGCGCACTATGCGGGGATCAAGGATTGGGCCAGCAAGCTGCTGGCTATGGACAAGGACGGAGACGGGTTATTTGAGTATCCGGAGAGCGGCAACTCCGGCTCTTGGGGAACTGAATTCAAAAAGCATGCGGCCAACTGGTGGGACGACATTGGTTTTGGCAACAAGGATGCCTACTCCAACGCTCTTGCTTACCATGCGCTGCTCGGCATGGCGGAGATGGCCCGGCGCGCGGGCCACCCTGAAGATGCAGATCTCTATGCTGCGCGCGCCAAGAAGCTGCGGTCCGTCTATTACAAAACCTTCCTTAATCCTGCCACGGGAGTTCTGGCGGGCTGGAAGAGCTTGGACGGCAAGCTCCACGATTACTACTTCACTTTCGTGAATGGCGCGGCCATCGCCTATGGCCTGATTCCCCCGGACAAGGCGAATCAGATCATGGACCATATGCTGGCCAAGATGAAGGAAGTGGGGTACACGCAATTCCAGTACGGGCTTCCTGGAAACCTAATTTCCGTTCCCCAGGACGACTACCTGGAAGCCCGGCAACTCTGGGGGGGCGGCGGCAAGTTGGGCTTCCAGTGGTACGAGAACGGCGGGGCCAGCGCAAGCTTTGTTTACTTTACACTCAAAGCCTTGTATCAGTTGGGCCGGGGCCAGGAGGCCGACGCGATTTTGTTTCCCATGCTCCGGTCGTTTGATGAAGGAAGTTTCCAGGGGAAGTCCACCTATCTTATTAACGATCGGCACCGAACGTACGACTGGAAGAGGTGGGACGGAGAGCCGTGCGGTTACGAAGGTCTGCTGGTTGACGGCTACATGACGCTGCTGGCAGTGTTGACGCGGCAATGGCCTGGCCGGCGCCTGCCCTTGACTCAGTCCCGCCGAGGCGATATGTTTTAGCTCCGTTTTACGAAGCATTTCAGGAATGATGTTGGGGGGGAAGGATGCTCAAGAGATGCGTCTATCTGGCCACTGCGCTGCTTTTCACGCTCGCGTGGGGGGCGGCGAAGGAGCCGGGGGCCAATCCGCGGTATCAATCCGCGTTTATGCGCGTCGAATTGGCAGCGCACCAGCCGAACTTTGTGGTGCTGGCGGTGGATTCGCTGGGCCAGAAGAAACTCAGTGCGAATCCGCTCCGTCCACCGGCTGCAGAAGCGACAAAATATGAAATCACCCACGCTGGCTCGAAAATTGAATACCGGCCCGTAGGAGCGCCGGCGAGCGAGCCTCCCGCTTGGACGTTTGAGCTCTCAACGAAGAATATCCACCTAACCTCCACCTATTCCGCAAAAAATCCCCCGCCACCGCTGCTGCTGGATATCAATGTCAACATCTCCCGCGCTACGCTCCTGGGGCTCATGAACAATGACGGAAGTGTGCATCTGCCGGCGCTGCTGCACTGGCCGGACCAGGGGACATTTCGCGTCACTTCCAGCGAGGGGAAAGGCCTCGCGCTCGCCTATGACGCGTTGCGCCATCCCCTCGGTCAGCGTGATAACGACTTTGTGAAGGTCACCTTTCCGGCTGCTTCCGCCTCCCGGCCGCGCATTGACTACACCCTGGAAGTTGTGGACATCTACCCGCACGTGCCGGGGATTGAGGGCGATCCGCGCTTTGACGGTTTTCGCCGCAACTGGCTGAATATTTTTCAACTGAGCCCGCGCCATCGGGCGCTGGCCAACAATGCCACCAGTGACATTTGCGCCTTCTGTCTTTATGAATACTCGGCGGTGGCGGTGCACACGCCGCCGCTGGCTCCGGGGCTGACCGCCCTGGACCTGATCCGGCAAACGTTGGACCGCTATCTGAGCGGCATGAAGGCCTATGGTCTTGTGGGATATGTCCCCAATAACCC
Organism: Terriglobia bacterium; assembly: GCA_035532595.1. Taxonomy (GTDB): domain Bacteria; phylum Acidobacteriota; class Terriglobia; order UBA7540; family UBA7540; genus JAMCXS01. The sequence continues at coordinate 9,397 of DATKQU010000071.1, forward strand.
GACATTCAAATACGATTATCTGGATTCGTACCCCTCGCTGCTCATCGCTGCATGGGATTACGACCGCGGAGCGAACGACGATACCTGGTTGAAAGAGCACTATGAGGGGATCAAAGAGTGGGCCACCAAGCTATTGGCCATGGACAAAGATGAGGACGGGTTGTTTGAGTACCCGGTGAGCGGCAACTCCGGTATTTGGGGACGGCCCACGGACCCAGCGAAATTCCAGTTGCATGCGGCCAACTGGTGGGACAGCATTGGTTTTGGCAACAAGGACGCCTACTCCAACGCCCTTGCTTACCACGCCCTGCTGGGCATGGCCGCCATGGCTAAGCGCGCCAACCATCCTCAAGATGCAGAGCTTTACGCTGCGCGCGCCAAGAAGCTGCGGTCCGTCTATTACAAAACCTTCCTTAATCCTGCCACGGGAGTTCTGGCGGGCTGGAAGAGCTCGGACGGCAAGCTCCACGATTACTACTTCACTTTTGTGAATGGTGCGGCCATCACCTACGGGCTGATTCCCCCGGACAAGGCGAATCAGATCATGGACCACATGCTGGCCAAGATGAAGGAAGTGGGGTACACGCAATTCCAGTACGGGCTTCCCGGAAACCTCATTCCCGTTCCCGAATACGACTATCTGGACCCCCGGCAGCTCTGGGGCGGCGGCGGCGAGATGGGCTTCGAGTGGTATGAGAATGGCGGTGCCAGCGCGAGTTTTGTTTACTTCACGATCGAAGCTTTGTATCAGCTCGGCCGGCGCAAGGAAGCTGACGCGATCTTGTTCCCCATGCTCCGCTCCTTTGAGGAAGGAGGCTTCCAGGGGAAGTCTACCTACCTTGTCAACGGGCGACGGCGATCGTACGACTGGAAGCGGTGGAACGGCGAGCCGTGTGGCTACGAAGGTCTTCTCGTTGACGGGTATATGACGCTGATGGCCGTGCTGTCCCGGTAATGCGGAATGAGCGCGGGCACCTGATTCACAGGATCGCCTGCCGCTGACTTTTCTTTGTGAGGTTTAGGATGAACCGTCGTTCTTTTGTACGCAAGCTTGCCGGCGCAGCGGGCGCGGCCGGCGTTGCCGGAGTTTCGCCCCGCAAGGCGCTTCCCGCTCCACCTGCCGCATCAACCGATGCCGGGCACGCCTCGGCTCCCTACAAGGTTTCTCTGATGCTCTGGACGGTTTTCCCGCACCTGACGTTCGAGGAGCGCCTTGAAAAGGTGGCGGATGCGGGGTATCAAAGCGTCGAGTTGGTGAACGAATTCAGGCAGTGGTCCGCGGAGGACTACCGCCGCGTGCTCCGGAAAAAGCATGAGCTTGGCATGGAATTTGACGCTTCCGCGGGCCTGTCCCGCTCGCTGATTGATCCCAAGCAGCGCCAAGCCTTTCTTGCGGAAGTGCAAGGCATGATCCCCATTCTCGACAAGCTGGAATGCTCCACGCTGATCATCCTTCCCGGGGACTTGGTGCCGGGAATGCCCCGCGTGGACCAGTATCAGAGCTGCGTTGATGGTTTGAAACGGGCGGCGGATTTGATTGATGGCAAGAATCTGCGGCTGCTGATTGAGAATATCGATCCCGAGGAGAATCCCCGGTTTTATATGACCTCGGTGGCCGAAGGGTTTAAGATCGTCAGGGCCGTCAATCATCCGCGCATCAGACTCTTGTACGATCT
>DATKQU010000072.1:0-5160 GCA_035532595.1 Terriglobia bacterium
CTGCTTTTCCACGACGATTTACAAGCAGATGCTTCGCGGAGTTTACCCTGAGCCCCTTCGCTTCGCTCAGGGCCGTTCGCGAGCGGAGGGCGAACGGGCTCAGCATGACATCCGGATTGGCCGCACTTAAAGCGCACAATGACCCAAAGTGAACAGTGTTGAGGCTAAGGGTTTGGAAGTTCGGAAGTTTCTTTCCGCGATAATTGCTGGAGCAAAAGGGGAAGTTGCTGGCTGAAGGCTGAGCGTGCGAGGACCTTATCGCAGCCTGCCGCGCGCGCGGCTTGTGCCAGGTCAGCTTGCACGTGGGAGAGAAACCCCACGACGGGGACCTGCTTGGTGAGCGAGTCGCGCTTGACGCCCTCGATCACCTCAATCGCCGCGCCCGAGCGATGGTTCAAGTCGAGCAGCACGGCGCAAGCGCCGCCCTGGGCGAGACGGCTCTGGAGGGATGTGGGAGGGACGGCCTCCACGGCCACATTCAATTGCCGGGCCGTTTGCTGAATCTTCGCCAGGAAAAACAGGTCATCGACTACGGCTAAAATCTTATCGCACATGATAATGCTTTCTCCGGAAATCCTGATTGCCCTTAGAGCCACGCCTGGAATTGTCTGCGAACACTCCAAATCTTAACCCAGCGCGTGCCGGAAGGCCACCGGAGAAGTCCTTCCGGGTTTCGCGCGTGGTCTTTTTCAGGAACAAAGATTGTCTTCCCTGTAACCGATCGCGGCTTTTCCCCGTCTAAATAGGTGCAAGTCATTTTTCAGCAAGCGTTCGACAGCTTTGAAGACCTGTTAGCTGGGGAGCCACCTCTCCAGGCAACCACCTTGCGATTTCGCCGAGAAGTCGCTTCAGGATGCTTCATGGCTCAAACTGAAGAACGAATTATTCGCGTCATTCGACCTTCGGTGGTGGTTCTCTGCGGTCCCGCAGCGTGCGGGAAATCCACCTTTGCGGGCCGGCATTTTCGTCCTACCCAGATTATCTCTTCCGACTTCTGCCGGGCGCTGGTGTGCGATGATGAACGCGATCAGCGTTACCATCAGCAGGCCTTTGCCCTGGCCGAATTCCTTATTAGCCAAAGGCTTTCCATTAATCGCCTATGCGTGGTGGATTCGACTGCCTTGACTCCCGGAGCGCGCAAATCTCTGCTGGAGACGGGGCGGAAGTTCGGAGTCCGAGTCGAACTTTTCATGTTCGACATCCCGCTCGAAAAGTGTCTTGAGATGGACCGGAAACGCCAGCGGTCCGTCGGCCCCATGGTCATCGAGGAACATTTTCAGCTCTTTGAACAGGCGCGGGCCTGCGTCGGAAGGGAAGGCTTCGACCGGATATTGGAACTTCATGAAGAAGACCTGCAGAGCGTAAAAATTGAAATCCTTTACCGTCCCGTTTCCCGCCTCCCGCAAGAATCGGCGCCGAAAAGCCGGCCTTCCTTTCGTGGTCCCGCACCCGGCCGCGGACCGCGCAGTTGACACCGCACGACGCTACCCCCTAGAATCGCCAAGGGATACACTCTATGGTTTTGGGACCCAAAGGGGCGGTTCTGTTCACTGGCTTAAGGCCGGCCTCGGACGTTTTGTCTCTCATTGGCAACACGCCGCTCATCCGCCTGCCAAAACTCGCGGCCGATCTGCCCGGCATCGATCTCATGGCGAAAGCCGAGTGGGTCAATCCCGGCGGCTCGGTCAAGGTCCGCGCCGCCTGGAACATTATCGTGGAGGCGGAACGCGCTGGGTTGATGACCCCGGACAAGATTCTGCTGGACTCGACTTCCGGGAACACGGGGATTGCTTACGCGATGATTTGCGCGGCGCGCGGCTATCGCCTGAAACTCTTTATGCCCTCGAACGTCAGCATTGAGCGCAAGCGCATCCTGAGCGCCTACGGCGCTGAGATTGTTTACACGGACCCGCTGGAAGGTTCGGACGGCGCCATCCGGCAGGTGCGCGAGCTGGCTTTGAAGGAGCCCCACACTTACTTCTACGGCAACCAGTATGACAATCCTGCCAACTGGATGGCCCACTACCAGACCACCGCGCCGGAAATTTTTGAGCAGACGGAAGGCAAAGTCACGCACTTTGTGGCAGGCCTCGGAACCACCGGAACCTTTGTGGGGACGGCGCGCCGCCTGAAGGAATTGAAGCCGGACGTCCGCTGCATTTCGGTGCAGCCGGACTCTCCCTTTCACGGGTTGGAGGGCTTGAAGAATCTGGCATCGGCCATTGTGCCAGCGATCTACGATGCTTCGGTCGTCGATGAAAACATAGAAGTTTCGACCGAAGCTGCCTATGCCATGACCTTGCGCCTCGCTCGCGAGGAGGGCTTGCTGGTGGGGGTTTCCGCCGGCGCGGCGATGGTGGCGGCGCTCGAGGTGGCCCGGCGGGTTCAGCAGGGCGTGGTGGTCACCATTTTCCCCGATAGCGGAGACAAGTATTTGAGCGAGCGATTTTGGGACGATATTCAGAGTCGCTAGTTCGCCCCAGGCGGGATCGAGCGACAACCCCTTGAACTTGCAACCCTCAATGCTGCGGTGAATTCATGTCAATCAATTTCAGCCCCGAACAATTCGAGAGCGTGCGCGCTCACGGCGCGCGCGATTATCCCAACGAATGTTGCGGAATCCTGCTGGGGCGCGCGGATGGTGAAATCAAAGAGGTTTCCGAGGTTGTGCCCCTGCGGAATCTTCGCCACGATCCCGGCCGGGCACAGGAACTGCTTCCTCTTGAGGACCCTGGCCGGGAATCCGAGAAAAATCGTTTCCTGATCGATCCGGAGGACCAGTTGCGGGTGGAGAAGGACTCGCGCCAAAGGGGGTTGGACGTCCTGGGATACTATCATTCCCATCCCGACCACCCCGCCCGGCCTTCAAATTATGACCGTGAACACGCTTGGCCGTGGTATTCTTATGTTATCCTGTCGGTTGAGCGGGGTGAGCCAAGGGAGGCGACCTCGTGGGTGCTTTCAAAAGACCGGCTGAGCTTCGAGCACGAAGAATTGAAGCTGCTGTAACTTAAGGCCGGGGCTTTCATCTAAATACAAGACGGGATCACTGCCCCAATCTTTGGGGTTTTCTTTTCGCAGTTTTTTGAGGAGAACGAATGGCGGTTAAAGTTGTCATACCAACTCCCTTGCGGCAATTCGCAGGGAAAAAGGATTCAGTGGATATTGACGCCAAAACGGTTGGAGAGGCCCTGGCAGGCTTGACATCGCAATTCGGCGACCTGCGCAAGCATCTCTTCAACGAAGAGGGCAAGCTTCGCAGTTTTGTTAATGTTTACGTCAACGACGAAGATATCCGGTTTCTCCAGAAGGACCAGACCCCGGTCAACGATAGTGATGTCATCAGCATCGTGCCCTCCATCGCCGGTGGTTCATTGATTCGTTGTATCTGTAGTTAGCCTGGGTGCCGCGCGAGCGGGATCCCGGGCTCATCCCCCCAAGTAAGAACTCAGCCTTTCAGACGAATGAACAGAACGATCCCAAGGGCGCTTGGGCAACGAATCAAGACCTTTTGGTCAATATTAAGGGAGAGGGAAAAGTGAAAATGCCAACATTAACTTCAGATCCAACGTTGCAATTGAGCAACGATGAAATCCTTCGCTATAGCCGCCACCTCATCATGCCGGAAGTGGCCATGGAGGGCCAGCTCAAACTGAAGCAGGCAAAGGTCCTCTGCATCGGCGCGGGAGGATTAGGCACGCCGCTGGCGCTCTACCTGGCTGCCGCAGGTGTGGGTACGCTGGGCATGGTCGATTTCGACGTAGTGGATTTCACGAACTTGCAGCGGCAAGTCATTCACGATACGGACGATGTCGGGCGTCCCAAGCTCGAGTCCGCCCGGGATACTATTCGCGACATCAACCCGAATGTGGAAGTGATTCCTTACGAAACGCACCTGAATTCGGAGAACGCGCTCGAGATCTTCAAGGATTACGACATCGTTGCCGACGGCACCGACAATTTCCCCACCCGCTACCTGGTGAATGACGCTTGCGTGCTGCTGGGGAAGCCCAATGTTTACGGCAGCATCTTCAGATTTGAAGGGCAGGCCTCGGTTTTCTATGCCAAGGAGGGACCGTGCTACCGCTGCCTCTATCCTGAGCCGCCACCGCCCGGACTGGTTCCGAGCTGCGCGGAAGGAGGGGTGCTGGGCGTGCTGCCGGGCATCGTGGGCTCCATCCAGGCGCTCGAGACCATTAAACTGATTCTCGGCAAAGGCAAGCCGCTGATCGGGCGATTGCTCTTGTTTGACGCCCTGAACCTCAAGTTCCGGGAACTCAAGCTGCGCAAGAATCCGGAGTGCCCGGTGTGCGGAACCCATCCCACCGTGACCAAACTGATCGACTACGAACAGTTCTGCGGCATCCGAGGAGAAGAACACGTGCCTGAAACCCATGTCCCTGAGATTACAGCCAAAGAGGTGAAGCAGATGATGGACGAAAAGAAGCCCTTCGTCCTGGTGGATGTTCGTGAGCCGCACGAGTATCAAATCTGCCGGATTGACGGCGCCAAGCTGATTCCGCTGGGCGACGTGCCGAAGCGGATGCACGAGCTGAACTCCGCCGACGACATCGTCGTCCATTGCCGCTCCGGCGTGCGCAGCGCGCGGGCGGTGGAATTTCTGATGAAGTCGGGATTCAAGAAGATCCACAACCTCAAAGGCGGCGTTCTCGCCTGGGCGCGTGACGTCGATCCCTCCATGCCCAGCTACTAATCCACTCGATCATTTCATTCCGGCCGGCCGGGGCATCTCATGCTTTGTCCCGGCTGTTGCGCCGGGCGGCAAGACTTCGCAGCACATCGATAAAGGCGCCGGCCGCCGGGGTCAGAAACTTTCTTTTGGCGCGCACAATGCCCACCGTCCGGGTGGGCTGGGGCGGCGCAAATTCAATCAGACCGACATCGCCATGGCGATAGCGGGCGCGGGCGATTTCTGGAAGAAGAGTTACTCCTGCCCCTGCGGCCACCATGGCCACCAGCGTATCAAACTGTCCTCCTTCGAAAACCACGTGAGGGTACAGGCGCGAGCGCTTGCAGACTTCCAGCACGTCGTCGCGGAAGCAGTGCCCATCCTTCAGCAGCAGGAAACGTTCCCGCGCAACCTCGTCCAGCGTTACTCGCCGGCGCCTTCGCCACAAGGGGTGGTGCTTGGGGACCGCC
>DATKQU010000073.1:0-24124 GCA_035532595.1 Terriglobia bacterium
ACTCTTGATCCCGGTGCGCATTCTCCGGAGATCGTCCGGATGATCGTGGAGATTCCCAAGAATTCCTCCAACAAATACGAGTACGACAAGGAACTGGGCGTTTTTCGCCTGGACCGGACCTTGTACTCGCCCATGCACTATCCGGGCGATTACGGCTTTATTCCCGGCACGCTCGCCGAGGACAGCGATCCGCTTGACGTGCTCGTTTCAGCCGATGAAGCAACCTTTCCTGGCTGCATGTTGGAAGTGCGGCCGGTGGGCCTGCTGGCCATGACGGATGAGCACGGGCCCGACACCAAGATTCTTGCCGTTCCTGACAGAAATCCACGCTACGACCAAATCCACACCATCGACCAGATCTTTTCCCACGTGCTCACGGAGATCGAGCATTTCTTCACGATTTACAAAGAGCTCGAGGGGAAAAAGACTCGCATGGAAGGGTGGCAGGGTCCCCGCGCAGCCCGGCAGGCCATCATGGAAAGCCGGCAACGCTACCTCGACGCCATCGAGGAGCATGAGAAAGAAAGTAGCGCTGCAGCTTCCTCCTAAATCCTGGACGCCGTACCCGTTCTTGGTTTCAGCATCCCGCCTGCGGTGATCTGACTGACCGCTTACAAGCCGGTAAGAGGATACCGGCCGCACGTCTTGGCCGTTTCGTAGAAGGCCAGGATGTTTTCAAGCGGGACGTCCGGCTGAAGATTATGAGCGGGGGAGATAATGAGGCCGCCGTTCTGTCCCACGGTCCGCAAACGCAGCTTAACCTCGTTGGCAACATCTTCCGGGGATCCAAAGGGCATCACTTCCTGGATGTCAATCGTCCCCCAGAAGGTAAGGTGCTCTCCGTAATCGCGCTTCAGCCTGGCAGGGTCCATAGATTTAGGTTGGACAGGGTTCAGGATATCAAGCCCGATTTCTACGAAGTCGGGAATAATGGGATAGATGTTTCCATCGGAATGGAAAGCAATCTTGACTTGAGGATTGAGCGTTTTCCATTTGCCAAAGAGTTGAGCGTAGCGAGGTTTGAAGAACTCCCGGAAAAGCTGGGGAGAGATTAACATGCGGTCCTGCGTTCCGAAGTCATCCCCAATCCAGATAATGTCAACGCCCAGCCCGACCATGCGCGACCCCGCTTCATCGATCCAGCTCATGAGCTTATCCAGGTAAGCGTTCATAAAATCTTTGTTGGCAACCAAGTCCATCAGGACCTGCTCCATCCCCCGCAGATACCACGCAAGCTCGAAGAGAGTGCAAGCGCATCCGCCCATAATGCCGTACTCTTTCCCGTATTCAGCGACCAACCTGCATGCCCCGGCATAACGGTCGGCTTGGGTAAAATCAGGCATGGAAAATTCCGCGGGGTCAACCAGGTCCGCAAGCGGGTGCCGCACCATTTCCGTGTAAGACCCGCCGGCCGCGTTTCTGAACCATTTCCAACCGATGCCCCACTCATCGGTATATTCCTCGGCCGGGTTGGAGTAGTAACCTGTGCAGGGACCCACCCAGGAAATCAGAAAGTCATGGTCCATGAGGATGGGGAGCGGGCCGCCCGCCGCTTTGTAGGTCTCGGTCTGCTCCGATTCCACCCCGAGATGGCGCAGCACGCTCTTCTCCGCTTCGGGCGTGTACCACGCGCAGATCGGAACCCGGTCCGGCTCCTCGTGGTTAATGGCAGTCAGCAATCTCTCTTTGTGGGTCATCGGAGCCTCCAGGATTGGCTCTTAAGTTCGTGAGTTCAGGCTTGGAAATCTTTCACTTCATGAAAGAACTCTGTGAAGCGCAAATTCAGGATCCAACCTTCTATCTATTTGCCCCAACTGTACGCCTGCCGCCCTTCTCGCGTCAACCTCAGACCGGAGCGGCCTTCCTGGAGAGTCAGTTTCAAACCGGGCTGCTGCTCAAGCGCCTACCCCGAACTCAACCACTCGAAGGAAGCGAGTATTTAGCCCTGCAATTTGAAACCGGAAAGGCGCGTTCAGACCGGGCTGGTCCGTCGGCGTGCTGCGACGAGATTTGAGTAAAACGCTCCGAGTTGCTCCAGCATCCGAACCGCGGAATTGAAATTGCGGCGGTTGATATGTTCGATGTTAATTCCGAGCGGAGGCGGGTCGGGCGGAAGATTATCAAAAACATCCATCAAAATTCGTTTGGCCAAGTTCAAACTCCGCTCGAAGGCATGCTCCGAACCTTGGCTGGACGCTTTTTCAGTGGGCAAGCTGGCAATCAAAAAAGGGTCGAGATCGAGAGGCGCATCAACGCCCAGCCATCGCAAAAACTCGATGTCGCTTGGATGGCTTACCGGAGCAAAACTCAGGATGATGCGGGCTTCCAGCCCGTTGAGGCGCTGCACCAGCCACACGATATCATTGGAGTCGAACAGAACCTGGGTTGTAAAGAAACAGAGGCCCTCCGCAACCTTGCGCCGGATCCGCTCCACTTCGTGCGCGCGGCTGGGAATGCTGATGCCCCCCAGAGTGGACGCCAATCCCGTAGCCTGGATATCCCGAGCGGTTTGAATAACGTCGGGCCCCGGATACTGAATTTGGCTCGATTCTCCCCCCACAAGGATGAGGTTGTGAATACCGTATTCCTCCTCAGTTTCCCGGAACCAGCCGGCTTGGTCCGCTTCGTAAACGACGCAGCGGTTCAGCACAACGTCCATGCCGAGTTTCTTGCGAATCCTGCCCCCTAGGACGCGCGGCTCGATGCGCGGCACGAACTTGAAAGTTCGATCGCCGCCCCTTGATTCATCGTGGATTTCCGGAAGGTTGATGGCGTCGGCCAGTTTTTGAATTCTGGCGACTTCCCCCATGGTCGTTTCCAGCGCCTGGGGCTTTCCCTTGGCGGGAGGAACCATCTCAAAGAACACAACTGGAAGATGGGGATTGAGAAGTTTGGTTTTTAATTCCATCGAATGATCCGTATGGGCGCCTTGACCGCGGCGCGCTCCCACCTGCCCCTGGATTCGCCGCCACCAGATGGACTCATCATAACATACGCCACGCCGGGGGGGCTTTGAGGAGGCGAAACCTTTAGGCAGGCGAGTCACCGAGATGACTTCAGGAAGTCGCAAATCTTTTGGAAATCTTCGCGGAGCAGCTTTTCTTCCCGCGGATTGCGGAGGATATAAGCCGGGTGAACGGTGGGGAGCGCCTTAATGTCCCCGTAATCGTAAAAGGTTCCCCGAATTTTGGTAATGCCTTCTTTAATTCCCAGAACAGTCCGAACCGCCGGGGCTCCCAGGCAGCAAACCAGGCGCGGACCAATCGTCCGGATCTGGCGAACCAGAAAAGGCGAGCAAGTCTCGATTTCATCCGGCAGAGGAGTGCGGTTGCCCGGAGGCCGGCACTTCACAACATTGCAGATGTAAACGTCTTCCCGCTTCATGCCGGCAAGCTGGATCATGCGGTTCAGCAGCTGGCCGGCGCGGCCCACAAAAGGCAAGCCTTGCGCATCTTCATCGGCTCCCGGACCCTCGCCCACAAAGACCACCTCGGCATGAGGATTTCCCTGCCCGAACACGATGGTCTGGCGTCCACCACTCAGGCGGCAACGGTGGCAGTCGCCCAGGTCTTCGCGAATCGCCTCGAGCGTTTCCGCTTTACGCGGGGTTGCGGAAGAAGATTCAAAAAGGCTCATCGATTTGGGGGCTGGCCCGCTGGGAGCGGCCTGAACAGTTGGCGGAGAAGGTGCGATCTTCTGAGCCTCCCATTGTTTTCGCGCGGCATCCATTGTGGGACGGCGGGGCGCGGCCGCTTCCGGAATTGCCGATAAGGGTTGAGGATCTGAAGGTTGAATCGTCGAACCCGTGCCGGGAAGGTAAAACTCTCCAATCCCCATCTCCCGGCAAAACTCCAGCCAGTTGGCAACTTCTTTCCGTAATCGATCATCCATGATGAGAAAATCCGCCCGGGCATTCCGGTTTATCGGTGGGCCGCCGGAGTCAGTTTTGATCTTAGTTCGGTCACGGCATCCAGAATCACATTCGCCACATCCAACTTGCTCATCTTTTCAAGCGGCATCTGGCGCCCATCGGGGAAAATCAAGGTGACAATGTTGGTGTCCGAATTGAATCCCGCCCCCGGTTGCGTCACGTCGTTTGCAACCATCAGATCCAGCCGCTTTTCGCGCAGCTTGGCGGCGGCGTTCTCCAGCACATGCCCGGTTTCAGCAGCAAATCCCACGACAAGTTGTCGCGGCTTCCGGCGCCTTGCCACCTCAGCCAAAATGTCCAGCGTGGGCTTGAACGTCACGGTGAGAAGCCCATCTTGCTTCTTAATCTTTTGGCTCGGGACTTCTGTGGGAACAAAATCGACCACCGCTGCAGCCATCAGAAGCACCGTAGTATGGTCAAGGGAGCGGAACACGGCATCCGCCATCTCTTCGGTCGTTCGCACCGCCTCTACCGAGACTCCTTGGGGCGCCGCGAGCCGTGTGGGACCGCTGACCAGAACGACTTTTGCTCCCCGCCGTTGGCCGGCCTCCGCCAGGGCGTACCCCATCTTTCCGGAGGAGCGATTGGTGAGGTATCGCACCGGATCGAGAGCCTCTTCGGTCGGCCCCGCGGTGACCAGGATGCTTTCTTCCTTCAAATCATCCCGAATTTGCAACGCTTCGAAAACCGCTTGGGCAATCGTTTCGACAGCAGCCAGCCGCCCGGGACCGGTCATGCCGCAGGCCAGGTAGCCCTCGTCGGGTTCGACTATTCTGAATCCGCGAGCCCGAAGGATTTCCACGTTCTGCCGGGTGGCCGTGTTTTCCCACATGTTCACATTCATGGCGGGCGCGATGATTACGGGAGCCTTGGTCGCCAGGATCAGGGTGCTCAGGAAATCGTCGGCGATGCCATGAGCAATCTTCGCAATGGCGTTGGCGGTTGCCGGCGCGATCACCAGGGCATCGATCCCCTGGGCCACGGCGATGTGCTCGACGGCGCTCTCAACGTTCGGCTCTTCCCCGCCCTCGCCAAACACCTGGGAGATGACTTTGTGTCCCGACAACGCGGCGAAGGTAAGCGGAGTCACGAAGTTCCGGGCACCGGCCGACATGACCACCTGCACGTCAAGGCCGCGCTCCTGGAGAAGGCGCAGCAGTTCCGCAGCCTTGTATGCGGCGATGCCTCCCGTAACTCCCAGTCCAACACGCATCATGGCACTCCGGCACCTTGCGTTGGCCCATAATTCAAGATATCAAGTCCGTGTCAGGGACCAGTCTGGCAGCCGTCGGTCTCGACGCAGCGAAAGGTTGGTCCCACCGGGCTGGGCAGATTGTGCCCTGGCGCCCGGAGACCTATTACTTTTCCTGGCCGTCGTCTTCCGACTTGATGGCAATATATTCAACTGGAATCAAGCCGGCGCTCACCTCCTGCATTGCGATCTTGGTGGTCTTCTTATGCGACGATTGCACCAGGGGACGAACGCCCGACTGAAGTTGCCGGGCCCGCTTGGCAGCGATTAGAATATACGAAAATTTGCTGTCGATATTGCTGGGTAAATCCATCTATCCTCCCACGAACGTGTGATAAATTTCTTTAACGCAGCGCTCCTGGCACTCGCGGCGCAAGCGCGAAGCGACCACAATGCTGCGCAGGGACTGAGCGGCCTCCGAGCGCCGGTCATTGACAATCAGGTAGTCGTACTCCTTCCAATGAGCCACTTCTTTGCGGGACGTTTCCAGGCGCTTGGCGATCACTTCCGCAGCATCCTTGTGCCGCTGCCGCAGCCGCTTTTCAAGGTCGGGAAAGGAAGGCGGCAGCAAAAACACGCTGACCGTTCCCGGCAACCGCCGCCGCAGCTTTTTGTAACCTTGCACGTCGATGTCCAGCAAAACGTCCTGGCCGGCTTCCTGGGCTTCTCGAAGCTGCTGCCAGGACGTGCCGTAGTAATGGCCGTGCACCACCGCCCACTCTACAAACTCTTTCCGCTCGAGCCGCCGTTTGAACTCCTGGCGCGAGACAAAAAAATACTCGCGCCCGTTTTGCTCGCCGCCGCGCGGCGGGCGGGTTGTATAAGAAACCGAAAAGGCCAGGCCGCGCACCAACGATCTGAGCGTCTTGATTAAAGTCGTTTTCCCCGTGCCCGAGGGCGCGGAGATCACAAAAATGCTGCCTCGCCTTTTCGGGAACTTCTTTGCCGGATCCGCCTTCACTCGATGTTTTGCACCTGTTCCCGCAGCTTTTCGATCTCGGACTTCATCTCAATGGCCTGCCGGGCCACCTCGGCGCCCACTTCAGGCACGTCGGAAGTTTTAGAAAGCAGCGTGTTGGCTTCCCGGTTTAACTCCTGCAGCAAAAAGTCGAGCTTCTTCCCCACCTCGGAACTTTCATCGAGAAGCTGGCGGGCCTGGGTCAAATGGCTCTGAAAGCGCGTCAGTTCTTCCGAGATATCCGAGCGCGAAGCCAGATAAGCGACCTCCTGGGCCAGACGCGCCTGGTCCACGTGCACCGCACCCAGAAGTTCGCGGAGGCGATTTTCAAGCCGCTGCTGCGCGTATTTGGGAATGCGCCGGGCGAGCTTGGCGATCCCCTTCCGCAACTCCTCCAAGCGTTCGATCCGGCTTCGCATATCCTGTTCCAAAACGGCGCCCTCGGAGGCGCGCATCTCGTTGAGGGACGTCAGAGAGCTTGCCAAGGCATCTTCCAGGCTTTTCTGAATACGGCCCAACTCCTCATCCGAAAGTTCACCATCACTTACAATCACGCCCGGAATCCGCAGCAGCGCCACCAAGTCAGGGTCCGCCCCAAATTTCAACTCGGCCCGCAGTTGCTTGCAGGCGCTCACATACGCGTCCAGCAACTTGCGGTCCAGCCTCAAATCAGTCGTGCCGGTCCTTGCCAGGCTGACACTCACTTCCACGTGGCCCCGGGTGATCTGATCCTTGACGCTGCGGCGCAGCAGAGGCTCCAGCGAGGTTAGCTCCGAGGGGATTCGGAATTGCAAGTCGAGGAAACGATGATTCACGGACTTGACCCCTACCCCGAGGGAAAAATCGCCTTCCTCGCGCCGTACCCTGCTGTAGCCTGTCATGCTTCGAACCATGTTCGCTCAAATCGCAACGACCAGAAGAAAGGCTTCAGACACCGGCCTTCCGGGCCGTGCCTAAGCTTCCGCATCCACAAATTGGAGTTCGTGAAGCCGCTGGTAAATCCCTCCCCGGGTCACCAGGTCTTCGTGAGTGCCGATCTCAGAGATAGTTCCCCGGTCGAGAACCACAATGCGGTCTGCGCGGCGGACCGTCGTCAGCCGATGCGCAATCACCAGAACCGTGCGCCCGGACATCAGGTTGCCGAGCGCCTTCTGCACGAGGGCCTCCGATTCGGTATCAAGCTCGGAAGTCGCCTCATCCAGAATGAGAATGGGAGAATTCTTGAGCAGAGCGCGAGCGATCGCCAGCCGCTGGCGCTGGCCTCCGGACAGGCGCTGGCCGCGTTCGCCGATCACGGACTGGTAGCCCTCCGCCTTTTCCATAATGAAATCGTGAGCCAAGGCCGCTTGCGCCGCCTGGACAACTTCTTTTTGGCTGCGAAACCCGTTGCCGTAACAGATGTTGTTGAAAATGGTATCGTTGAACAGGATGGTGCCCTGCGTCACCATCCCAATCTGGGAGCGCAAAGAGCTGACCTTGATGTCACGGATGTCATGGCCGTCAATCAGGATTTTCCCGCCCGTGACATCGTAGAATCTCGGGATCAGGCTGGCCAGGGTAGTCTTCCCCGCGCCGCTGGAGCCGACGAGAGCCACAACTTCACCCCTCCGAATCCGCAGGTCGACGTCTTGCAGGAGCGAAGCCCCCGGCTCATATTCAAAACTCACATGGTCAAATACAATCTCCCGCTCGAAAGGAGGCAGCGCCGCCGCGTCGTTTTTTTCAACCACTTCCGTGCGGGCCTGCAGGAAGTGAAAGACCTGTTCGGAGGCGCCCACTGCCTGCTGCACAGCGTTGTTCACCCCGGTCAACCGCTTGATCGGTTCATAGATTTTGAACAGCGCATAAAGGAAGACAAAAAAACCGCCCATCGTCTGCGCATGGTGAAGGATCTCATTGCGCTCATAAAGCAAGAGTCCCGCAATGGTAATGGCCCCCAGCAGGTCCATCAACGGGGAGGTCGCGGCCTGGGCTCGCACCCAGCGCATGTTTGTCCGGAACAGCTTGTGGGTTGCGGTCTTGAACCTCGCCACCTCGAAATGCTCCGTAACGAAGGCTTTGACAATCCCAATGCCCGCAAAGGTTTCCTGAACAAGGTTATTGATATCGGCCATCCGGTCCTGGCTGGAACGGCTGGAGCGGCGGATCGAGCGTCCGATATTCGCCGAGGGCAGGACCACCAGAGGCACCAGCACCAGGGAAACGAGAGCCAGTTTCCAATCAACGTAAAAGATGACGCCAAGCAGTCCAATCAGGGTGAAAGAGTGTTTCAAAAAGTCCGCAGAGACCTGGGAGACCACGTACTGGATCTTGTCAGTGTCATTGCTGATCGTGGACATCAGGCGGCCGGTAGGATTCCTCTTGAAAAAGGCCATGGACTGCTGAACGATTCTAGCGTAAAGCTGGTTGCGAAGATTCCGGACCGCGGACTGGCCGATGAAATTGATGTTGGTGGCGGCGGTGTATTGCGAGAGTCCTTGCACGACGGTTACAGCAATGAAGGACAGGGCAACGAGCGTCCAGACATTATGAACGTGGCCCGGGAAAAGGTCGTGGAGATAGACTGCATGGTGATTCCAAGGAAGCTTGAAGAGGATAATCCCGGCTGAGTCGGTGCCAGGCTTGAGAACCTGGTCCACAACAGGTTTGATGAGAAGGGCCTTTAACGCTTCACAAACGCCGACCACAGCCATCAGCACGACACCAACGGCGAAACGCAGTCTGTAAGGTCTTAGAAATTCTAGTAGGCGTTGAACTTGGCTCATCCGGCGTCCTACCCATCAGGCTGGAGAGCCCGCCGGGCGCGGTAAAACCAATCTTAGTCTGCGCGGCATGAGAAGTCAAGCAGCGCAGCCCGAAACAGGCTCAAAATTCCATCCCTGGATTTTCAGCAACCAATTGATAATAAGCAGGTTGTCATACTCTTGCAGGCCGCGCAACCCCATTCCAGACGGCTCCTTCAGAGGAGTTCCAACCCCAAGGCGGCGGCGCCGTGCAAGGGTGAGTAGTTCCCCAACTCCGCGAGCGCGATTTCCGTGGAATAATTGAGCGTCGGCGTACCAAGCAGTTCGAGGTGCTCGTGCAACGGCTTGAGCAACTGCTCCCCCGCCAGCGCCACCCCCCCTCCCAAGACGATCCTGTCCGGATCGAGAACGCGGATCACCATCAGCAGTCCTCGCGCAAGCCAATGCGTGGCCTCCTGGACGATGAACACAGCGGCCTTTTCGCCCTCGGCAGCCGCCCGAAAAATAGTTTCCGCCGTGATGTTATCGGGATTGCCGGAGGAGAGCTCGATGGTGCGCGCTAAGACTTCGGGTTTCCTCTTTGCCAATCCACGGCCACGGAGCGCCATTGCGGTTCCCGAACAGAGGGTTTCAAGACATCCTTGTCCTCCACACGAACAAGCCGGGCCGGTATCTGCCATCGGGATATGCCCGATCTCGCCCGCCAGACTGTCGCGGCCGTGCAACAACTTATCCCCGACCACCACGCCCCCGCCAATCCCTGTGCTGATCGTAACGTAGACCATTGAATGGGCGCCTCGGCCGGCGCCGTATCGAAACTCCCCAAGGGCTCCGGCGTTCGCGTCGTTGTCCACATGGCAGCCCAAGTTGAGGTTCTCCTTGACCCAACGCGCCAGGTCAAAACCCCGCCAGCCCCGGACGTGCATCGAGCTGACCTGCTGCCGCTCGTAATCGACCGGGCCGCCAAAGCTGACGCCACACGCCTTCACGCGGCAGCCCGCTTTTTCAATCAGGCTCAGCGCGCGTTCGCGAATTTCGCGCAGCATCCAGTCGCGCCCGCCCGAGGAGTCCGTCTTGCCCTCGGAAAGAAGCAGGCGGCGTCCCTGCTGGTCGAAAACCGCAAGGCGGAAATGATTGCCTCCAATGTCGATCCCAAGCACGCCGGCCAATTCCACACCTCCTCGCGATTTTTCTACCCTGTCTGTCTCACCCACGGTGGGGGCTCCTCCCGGCTCAATCGGCGTTTCGTCTGATGTCGCGATGCCTGGTCTTGATTTCATAACCTTCGTCTTCCAGTATGCTCCCGATGCGTTCCGCGAGCGCCACGGAGCGGTGGCGTCCTCCCGTGCATCCAATGGCGATCGTCAAGTAGCTCTTTCCTTCGCGAACGTAGTGCGGGAGCAGATAGAGGAGAAGGTCTGAAAGGCGGACGACCAACTCCCGTGTTTGGCTCTGAGAGTCGATGAAGCGCTTGACCGCCGGATCGCGCCCGGTCTTTTCCCGCAAATGGGAAACATAGTTCGGGTTGGGCAGGAAGCGCACGTCGAAGACCAGATCGGCGTCTTGCGGCACCCCGAAGCGAAAGCCAAACGAAACCACGGAAATCAGCATCGCCTTATGCCGCGGACCCCCAAAGCGATCCTGAATAAAGGAGCGCAGATCATGAACATTCATGTGCGTGGTGTTCACGATCGCGTCGGCAAACTGGCGCATGGGCTTGAGCAGGGCGCGTTCCAGCCGGATGCCCTCGCGAACCGGTACGTTGGCCCCCAGGGGGTGGGGGCGCCGCGTTTCCTCAAAGCGTTGGATTAGAACTTCGTCCTTGGCTTCCAGGAACACCAGGGACAGTTTGAGGTTCTTGCGACCCAGCTTCTGGTAGGTCACCGGAAGTTCGCTTAAGGCTTCCCCTTCACGAATGTCCACCACCACGGCGGCGCGCTTGATGCGGCTTCCAGGGGCCGAGCAGAGATCGGCAAACTTGAGAATCAGATCGATGGGGAGGTTATCAACGCAATGGTAGCCCAGGTCTTCGAAAGCCTTCAGGGCGGAGCCCTTTCCTGAGCCGCTCAGGCCGGTGATGACGACAAGCCGGTGGGGCGCGGACTTGGCATGGACCTTTTTCATGAGGGCCGTGCAGGCCAAGCTTGCCACCCCGCCAAAAGCGGCCCGGAAGCTCGAGGCCCATTCACCTTTCTTTGGACAGTATGGGGTGTTACGGTTCCGGTTCGATCAAGCCAAGGTTTCCGTCCGGCCGCCGGTAAACAACATTCACCCGCTCGGTCTCGACATTGCGAAAAACCACGACGCCGCTGTTGCTAGCGGCATCCAGGGATTCGACGGCCTCCTCCAGCGTCAAAGGCTTTACCGGAAGCCTTTCTGATTCAACAATGCGCGTTTCTTCGAGGTCTACCCTGGCGCCCCCGATGATATTCAGAAGGATCGACGAAGTGGGGCTGGGCCGGCGTTTCTTGGCGCGGCGCCGCTGGAACCAGCGGACGGCCTGGCGCTCCAGCTTGTCGAGCGCCCCCTTGATGGCGCTGCGGGTGTCCGCCGTTTCCATGATGCCGACCAGGGTTTGGTCCCGGAGCTTGATGGTCATCTCAGCGATGCGCCGATGCTTCTCCCGCGTCAGGATGACATGTAATTTGGGGCGGCCCGGGAGCAGCCGCCGCAATTTCCGAAGATGCTCCTGGGTGTACTGTTGCAGGTCGGGGGTTACGTCCATCTGCCGGCCGGTAAAATCAACCTCCATGACGGCACCTCCTTGAGATATATCGGAAATCAACGCGGTGGAAGGAGCGGTCATTCTCTCACCCGGCGCTGATGGGTACTTGGGATCTTCATATCTTCACGGTATTTCGCCACCGTGCGGCGCGTCACGTTGTACCCTCTCTCTTGAAGATGGAGCATGATCTGCTCGTCGGTCAGGGGGTGTGCGGAATCTTCTTCTTCGATCATTTTCTTCACGATGCGCTTCAACTGGATCAGGGGCGTATTCCCGCCGCGGGGCCCCTGGACGGATTCCGAAAAGAAATAACGCAGCTCGTAAACCCCCTGGGGGGTGTGAGCGTATTTGCTGGAGACCGCACGGCTGACCGTCGAAGGATGAACGCCCACTTCTTCGGCAACCTCCTTGATCATCATGGGGCGCAGAAAATCGATTCCCTTTTCAAGGAATTCCATCTGGCGGCGGATAATGGATTCACAAACCCGCGCGATGGTGTGCTTGCGCTGCTCGATGTTCTTGATCAGCTGCAGGGCGGAATTGCAGCGCTCCTTGACGTAACTCCGCACTTCGCGCGTCGCGGATTTGTCCGTGAGCATTTGCCGGTAGTGGCGGCTGAGCCGCAACTGGGGCAAGCCGTCCTCATTTAAACGCACCTCATAACCTTCGCTCGTCTTGACAAAGGAGACGTCCGGCTCGATCAAGCGGGGCTCGGTCTTGTTATAGCGCTGGCCCGGACGCGGATCGAGCTTGCGGATCACTTCGATCGCCCTTTCAACCGCCTGGATCGGACGATCGAGCGCCCGGGCGATCTCCCGGTGGCGTTTATTCTGCAGCAGCTTTAAGTGGTCCGAGACAATCTGCGCGGCGAGCGAGTTTTCAGGGGCAAGAGTGCGAAGCTGAATCAGCAGGCATTCCCGAACATCCCGGGCCGCCACCCCCAGTGGGTCGAAATCCTGCACCAGCGCGAGAGCGACGTCCAAGTCCATGAGAGTGTGTCCGCCGGATTGCACGATCTCCTCCATCTGGGCGGTCAAGTAACCATCCTCGTTGAGGTTGCCGATAATCGAACGGGCCGCCTCCGCGACTTCCTCGGAGCAGACGGAAAGGCTCAATTGCCATTCCAGATGGTCCGTTAAGGACGCCGCCTGGGCAAGAAAATTCTCAAAGGACGGCTTTTCATAGATTTCACCGGCAGGAGCCCGATAACCTGGGTCCAGATAATCACGAAAAAAGGAGCCGTAATCAATCGCTTCGAAGGAATCCCGGTTGCCGTTTACGGGATGGTCCTGCTCCGGAGAGGATTCGCGGGGGCTATCCCGATCGATCTTCTGAGCGATTTCCTCAATGGAGGGCACATCTTCGGAGACTTCTTCGAGCACCGGGTTGGCGACCATTTCCTGATTGATCATGTCGCACAACTCCAGCTTATTCAGCGCCAGCAGGCTGACCATTTGCACAAGGCCGGGCGTCAGGATTTGCTTCTGCGCCACCCTGAGGTTCAGACCAATTCTGGGTTGAGAGCCGCCCATTAAACCACCAGCCGAAAGTTGTCGCCGAGATAGATTCTCTTGACTTCCATGTCGTTCCCAAGTTCCTCAGGAGAGCCGGCCCGGAAGATCCGGCCGTTGTTGATGATGTAAGCACGATCGGTCACCCGCAGCGTCTCGCGCACGTTGTGATCCGTCACCAACACCCCGATGCCGCTCCCCTTGAGCCGCACAATGATCTCCTGAATATCCAGCACGGTCAGGGGATCAATGCCGGAAAAGGGCTCATCTAGAAGTATAAACGATGGCATGATGACCAGGGAACGTGCAATTTCAACCCGGCGCCGCTCCCCGCCGGAAAGCAGGTAGCCGTAACTTCGCCGGACCTGCTGCAGCCCAAGCTCCTCGATCAACTCTTCCAGTCGCTCGCGCCGCTGGTGGGCGGTCAGCGGCAGCGTCTCGAGAACTGCCACGATATTTTCTTCCACCGTTAGTTTTCTGAAGATCGAGGGTTCCTGGGGAAGGTAGCTGATCCCGCTCCTGGCCCTCAGGTACATGGGAAAGGAGGTGATATCCGCCCCGTCCAGGAGAACTTGGCCTGAATCCGGGCTGATCAGACCCACAATGATATAAAAAGAGGTGGTTTTCCCCGCTCCATTGGGGCCGAGCAAGCCGACCACTTCCCCCTGAGAAATGCTAAGACTGATGTTATCAACAACCTTGCGGCCCTTGTAGGATTTGCTTAGGTCAACTGTTGAGAGTGTGTGCATGGTCGCTCATTGCGCGACTCGGTGCTTGGAGACCGTAGGTGAACTGGGACTACCGTCAACTAGCAACCTATCATCGTGGATAAAGAAAGTCAATTGCTGCCCGCTCGTAAAGCCCTTCTCCGCATCGTAAAGGCTGGGCGGCCCGCCGGTCATCACAATCTTGCCCGTCTTGGCATCGTAAGTGGCGTGGTTCCCCTTCGCGTATCGCCGGGGCTGGGTGACCAGCACGTGCCCGGTAGCCAGAGCGTGGTCGATCTGGGAATTATTCAGGTCCTTCTCGCTTGTAAAATAGACCTCAAGCCGGTCCGCCTGAAGCTTGGTGTCCTGGGTGTCCATGACCACATTGCCGGCATAAAGCGCTTTGCGGCCCGCATCAAAATAATCAAGCCGGTCCGCTTGGATGGTCAGCGAACGCGAGCCGAATTCGCCGCCCTTTCCGGAGCCGGACGCTTGGGGGGCGGAGGCGGGCTGCAAGTGGGAGGTTACCACGCGCGACCTCGAACTCACCCGCCGCTCATTCTTATCGACATCGAGAGACGAGGACTCCACCACGTCCGTCCCGCGCCAGGCCCGCACGTGGCCCTCATAATGAACCACCTGGCTGTTCCGGTCGGCGAGCATTCGGTCGGCCACCACGTTGGTGGGCAATGCCGAACCCTTTTGAGGATCAAACTGGACGGTCTGAACATGCCCGACGCCTTCCGCCGTCCCGGAATCGACCTTAAGAATTATCTGATCGGCTTGGGTCCGTGCCCTGGGGTCCCAAACCTTCGGATGGCCAGACAGTACCAGTAATTGCTTGCGGGCCGAATCGTGAGCCTTTTCAGCCGCAGCTTCCAGGTCGCCGTTCCGAAAGCGGAAATCCCCCCATTGTTCCACGGATTGAAGAACTTCAGTGGCCGGGTCAAAGACTGCCAGGAACTGCCGTGCAGTGGCCACCGAAGGATTTCGATCGGACGCGGTTGGGGGAGCGGCATAGGTAATTTGTGTTCCTCCGCTTCCCTCCAGCGTTTTGAGATGGCTTGCCTCGTCAAAAGCCATCAGGAACCTGTTGGCCGTCGCCGTCCGCCGGCCAACCTTGGGGCTTTCAGGAAAGAGCACCAAGGTGCCGGGGTCGAGCGTCGCAGCCTCTCGCAGGCTCTTCCCGCCGGGGCGGAAAGCAAACCTCAGCGCCTCCGTGGTCAGCTCTTCCCGTGCTATTTTTCCGCTGAACGCTGTTGACCCCGCAGACGGATTTTCAGGCCGCTTGGGTTGAACCAGAGTCAGGTGGACCTGGCCCGTGACCTTCCCGTTGGTTGGAATCTGGCCCGGGCCTGAGAAGTATAAGCGCGCCTCTTTCCCCTCCAGGCGCGCCACAGTCCCCTCCCCACGGGATTCCCCTCGCACGTGCCCTTCCGCGACAAGTTCGCGCAGGTGGCCGCTTTCCGGATCGAGGCGGCCTCTCATAAGATCGGCTTCGAGCGCCATTTTCTGCTTCGGGCTCCGGTCGGTAGCGCGGGCTTTCCCTTCCAGGAGTATCTCCGTAATGCGCTTGAGGGCATTCAGAGAGACCAGACCATGGCTCGCCGTGATGGTGCGATTCCCCTGGCGCACCTCCACCGGTCCGGATAATTCCGCATTCTTGCCGGAGTCGTCATAGCGCAGGCGGCTCGAGGAAAGCTGGATGGGGCGCTCGCCATGCTGCTTTTGCGCGGGCTGGAAAATCGCCTTCACGTCCTGTTTCAAAACGATTTGCCCCTTTCCCGCAGCGTAGCTCAAACCAAGGGCCGAGCCTGACACGTCCCCCAGACGGAAACGGACGGACGTCTCACTTTCAACAACGTTTGAATGATCTCGGGAATTCACTTTGGAAGTTTCAATAATGACCGACTGCCGGCCGGAGGCTGCCTCGGAAAGCATCTCCTTGTCCCCCACCGGCGCGCTGCCCGTCAGGGGGAGTTGCTTGGAGGCGTTCAGAATCAATTCCACGGCGCCGGGGATCGAGAGATTGTTTGTGGAGGGATCGTAAACGCCCTCCGCGGTTCGGAGAACGTCAAAACGCTTTCCGGAGCGGCCGTAAAACTCGACATAAACATCCTTCAACAACGCCGTACCGCCCTGCTTCATGGCCAGCGTACGGGCAGCGTGAATGGTAAAGACTTGCCTGCCCCCGTCCGAACGGGTAAACGTGAATCCAGAAAGTTGCTGATTGACGTTCTGGGGCAGCTCCGGGGGGCGAGGCAGCGCTTTTCGCTTGTGCGAGTTTTGCAGCCAATAGGTCAGCGCCACAACCCCCAAGGTTGCGACCAGGCCGCCCACGATAAGCCCTCGGACCCACAGCCCTCGCCGCGCTCGCCGCCGGACTTCCTTCTCCAGGATGTTGCTCTTTTTCTCCACTTTACAATTTTATACCCCGGCGGGGGATGTTTTCTGCGCCATCTTTAAACCCGAACCGTCGGGGTTGGGGCGCAGATCTTTGATGATCAATTGGAGCGAGGCGATTCCCTGATAGAAGTTCTCATCGAGCGTAAAAGCCAGGTCCAAGAATTCCCCGGGCTCCGGCAGCCCTGCGCGCCCGCCTTGATTCCAACCAAGAGCGTTGAAGAGCTTCGAACCCTTTCCCACCTTGAGCTTGAGATGCTTCTTCCCGACGATCTGCGGGGAAAGTGCCAGATGCAGGTTGCGAGCCACAAACACCGGGGTCGGATTGCCCATGCCGAACGGCTCCAACTTCCTCAACTCCTCATAGAGCGGCCAATCCACCTGTTCCAGATCGACCTCAGCGTCCACGCGCAAGAGCGGTTCGAGATCCTCTGGGGACAAGACGGAGCGCGCGTAGGCCTCGAAGCGTGCATCCAACTCCCCGAGCAGATTGGAGGGCAGGGTGAATCCGGCGGCCGCAGCGTGCCCGCCGAAGCGCTCGAAAACATCCTGCACGGCCGTAAGAGCGTTCAAGAGGTGAAAATTTGAAATGGATCTTCCCGACCCCTGCCCGGCGCCGTCCGCCACGCCGATCACCAGGGTGGGCCGGTAGCGGCGTTCCACCACGCGCTGGGCCACGATCCCGAGCACTCCCCGGTGCCAGCCTTCCCCCGCAAACACCAGGGCATAGCGCTCGCTGAGTTCCGGGTGAGATTGCAGTGTTTCCTCGATTTCGTTCAGGATGGACTCTTCCACCCGCTGGCGCTCGGAGTTGAGTTCTTCAAGGCCGAGGGCGATTTCACGGGCTCTTGCAGGGTCACTGGTTCTGAGAAGCTCAATCACGGCCCGAGCGTCTTCCATCCGCCCCGCCGCGTTCAGGCGCGGGGCGATGCGGAAGGCGATGTCCCCGGCGGAGGGCGTTCTGCCATTGAGCCCCGCCACCTCCAGGAGGGCGCTCAGTCCCGCCTGCACGGGCTGCCGCAGGCCCGTAAGTCCAAAACGGGCAATCACCCGGTTTTCGCCGGTCAGGGGGACAACGTCCGCAATTGTGCCGATCGCCACCACCTTCAAATAGGACCGCAGCACCGCCTCGGACATTCCGGCGCCGAGCAGCGCCTGCGCCAGCTTGAAAGCCACGCCCACGCCCGACAGGTTCTTGTCGGGATACGAACAGTCCGGCCGCCGCGGATTGAGGATGGCGCAGGCGTCGGGGAGCGAGGTTTTGGGCAGGTGGTGGTCGGTGATAATGCAGTCGATCCCCAGTTCGCGCGCTCGCGCCACCACCTCGTGCTCGCGAATGCCCGTATCCACGCTGACCAAAACCGTGTAACCCTCCGCCGCCGCCCGCTCCACCACTGGCAGGCGCATCCCGTATCCATCCCGCAGGCGGTGGGGAATATGAACGTCCACGCAGGCGCCCAGCGATCCGAGCGCGGCGAGCAACACCACCACGGCGGTTGTTCCGTCAACGTCATAATCGCCGTAAATCAGGATCTTTTCTTGGGCCGCAATGGCGCGGCGCAGGCGCGCGACGGCTGCTTCCATCCCGGCCATCAGGAACGGATCGTGGAGATGGGCCAGTCTGGGATGCAGAAATTGCTCAGCGGCCGCGGGTTCGGTGATTCCGCGCACCGCCAGAAGGCGGCAGGTCAGCGGCGAGATGCCCAACTCCCGGGCAAGTTCGCCAACCGTGTCTGCTGCTGCCGATGCCAGTTGCCAACGCATGAGTTTCGCATCATCGTGACAGGTTCACTCTGCGGTTGCAAGATTGTTGGTGAGAAGCGCGCGATATTCGGTGCGGCTTGGCGACACTTCCCCGGTAAGATAGACAACCGCCAAGCATCAGGAGCTCTTTCCGCGCCGGGGGGATGCCCGGGGGTAAAGCTATTTCACAATGCCTTCGCAGGCCAGCGCAATATTATCGCGGGTGGTGTTCTTGACGAGGTACATCGCCTCGTCGGCGTGGTGCAGAAGCTCCCGCCGGGTGCGGGCGTCGGCCGGAAAGCCGGAGATCCCGAAGCTTGCCGTCACCTTGACGTTAAGCCCTTCCTCGACAAAAAACATCCGGGAATTCAATAAATCACGAAGCCGGCGTACCACCATAAGGGCGTTGTGCTTGGAGGTTTGAGGAAGGAGCACCACGAACTCGTCGCCACCGTACCGAAAGGCGTAGTCAATCAAGCGGAGATGGCCTTTGACCAAGTCGCCGACCAGCCAGAGAAGTTTGGAGCCCAGGAGATGGCCGTGGGTATCGTTGACCTGCTTGAAGTGGTCAAGGTCAATGAAGACAACGGAGAACTCGTAGCTGTAGCGGGTGGAGCGGTAAATTTCCGCATCCAAAACAAAACTGAGGTGGCGCGCGTTATAAAGCGCGGTGCAATCGTCGGTAATCGTCAGCTCGTGAATGCGTTTGACGTAGCGCGCGTTTTCGAGCGCGATAGCCGCATAGTCGGCAAGGTTCTTCAGGATCGGGATGTCTTCCTCGCGAAAGCGTTTCTTGCTCGAGGTATTGACCAGCTCGATGACTCCCAGGACCTTTTCCCGCCCCTTGACCGGCACGCAGACGATGGACTGGGCTTCGGGATGGGACAATCCGTTCCTTTTCACAAGCCGGCGCGGGTCCGTTTCGACATCTTCGACAAGCACCGGCTCCCCATGCTCGGCAACCCAGCCCGCGATCCCTTCGCCCATTCTTACCCGAATGTCTTTTAACTGGTTGGCGTTGGTCCCAATCGCCATTTCGTAGTAAAGCTCATGGCCCTTTTCGTCAAGCATCAGCAGCGACCAGGTATCCGGCTGAAGAAAGTCGCTGATCTTCTCCATGATGGTTTGGAGAATCTTTTGCAAATCGAGAGTCGAAGCGAGCGCTTTCCCCACTTCGTGAAAAAGCGAAAGACGTTCGAGCTGCCGTTTGAGTTCAGCGATTTCGTCGTTGCGTTGTGTCATGAGCGCCCCGTACCTCAGCGGCCGGCTTGAACTACCCACTATTAAACAGCTTCTCGAACCTTTTCAATATTCTTTTTCGGCCGTTCCTGGCGATTAGCTTAGCCTAACTTTTCCGTAAGCAGGCCCGGGGCTTTCCCTCATCCTTCTGACGGGAGCCGGGGACCTATTACAATTGACAGTTGCAACGACGCGGAAATATCATTAGGTGCAACCGGGATCAGGAGTGCGGTGGCCGAGACTATCCTGATGGGCTCATTTGGCGAGAACCTTCGGCGCGAACGAGAGATGCGCGGCGTGACGCTGGAGGAAATCTCCGCCGCCACGAAGATCAGCGTCCGATTCCTCAAATCCATCGAGAACGAAGACTTCTCAAAGCTGCCGGGAGGGCTGTTTAACCGCAGCTTTATCCGGGCCTATGCACGCTACCTCGGCCTTGAGGAAGACTCCCTCCTCGCGGAATATCAACTGGCCGCCAAGGCCAAGGGTGAAGTTGACATCACGCGCGTGTCATTTCCCGTCTCGCATGCTGCGCGCACTCGCAGTTCCCGCTCCACCTGGGTGGGGGCGGCCGCAGCCGTCGTTTTGCTGGTGGCCGGCTACGCTCTGTGGCGGTACTCACGAGGCTCAAACGCAGGTGCCGCGCCCGCAACCAAGCAGGTCGTGTTACAGCACAAATTGCCCAGCCACGCTACAGCCGCCGATTCGGCCAAGGCAGCCTCTCCGGAAGCCACTCCTGCTTCTTCCCCGCCGCCTGTGGCAAGCGCCGCCGGCTCCAGCACGCAAAGCGAAAAGAAACCATCTTCGCAGCCGGAGACAGCAACTGCCCCGCCTGCTTCCGGCGAACCCGGTGCGGCGGCCACGGGACCGGCGAACCCTGGCGATGGGAGCAACCTGGTCCTCCAGATCGCGACCACCGAGCGCTCCTGGGTCGCGATCGATGCCGACGGCAAGACCCTCATGCAAGGTATCATGAATCCCAACGAGATCAAGACGCTCAAAGCCAAGGAATTCTTTGATGTCCTTACCGGCAACGCCCGAGGCATGGTGCTGACGCTGAATGGCCGCACCCTCAAACCCTTGGGCCGCGAAGGCGAGGTCAAATCGGTTCATCTGTCCTGGGACGACCTGAAGAATCAGACGTCACCCTGAGGGAATACCCATTCCCCATCGAATCACAGACCTGCTGCGCGAGGGCAAAGCCCCCGACCTGATCCGCTGGAAAGGCGCGGAGGGAATCTTGCCGGTTTCCTTGGCCGAAAAAATTGAGATCCTGGCCATCCTCTCGCAAGACGCCGACCAAGCCATCCGGAATAAAGCTTCATCCACCCTCGCGGCATGGGATGCCGCCGAACTGCAACAGGTCTTCTTAAATCCTGACACCCCGGTCTTTTTACTCGATTTTGCTGCCCGTCATTTAATCGCCGGCCGCGCGGAGCTTGCGCTTTCCCTGCTCGGCAATGTAGCCCTTCCAGCGGAGTTGCGGAAATCGGTCCAAAGCTGCGTCGCGGCAGATGCGGTTGCGCAAGCGCCACCCCCGCCCGGCTCCTTTGAAGAAGCTGTCGCTCCCTCCAGTCCCCAGAGAGAAACATTGCTTCAGAAGATCAACGCCATGTCCGTGGCTGAAAAGATCAACGCAGCCCTTATGGGAAGCCAGGAGGAGAGATCCGTTCTCATCCACGACTCCAACAAGATCGTGGCCAGGGCCGTCGTGCAGTCTCCCAAGCTTACGGATCAGGAAATCGAAAGTATCGCCATGATGAAAAACGTGAGCGAAGAAGTCCTGCGCCTGGTGGCCACCAACCGCAAGTTTATCAGGAGCTATGCCGTGGTCCGCAATCTGGTCAACAATCCGCGAGCCCCGGCCGACGTGACTCTCACGTTCGTGAACCGCCTGAATGATCGAGATATTAAAGAGCTTTCACGAAACAAGAATGTCGCTGAGGTGCTGCGGGACGCGGCCTTCCGGATCGTCAAGAAGAAGGAGGAAGCCAAGAGGCATTGACGATTTTCCCTGCGGGTGTCCGGCTCTCGGCGGTCAGCGCGCAGGGTCTGCTCCCTCCGTCTCCGCAAGTCCGCGGAGCACCCGGTCGAGCAGGCAGGCAAGCCCTTTGGAAGCGGAGCGTCCGGCGTCAAGGACCTCCTCATGGCCAAGCGGCCGCTTGGCAAGTCCTGCGGCGCGATTGGTGATGGCGGCGATGGCAAGCACCCGCAGGTTCATCTGCCGGGCGGTGATGACTTCCGGAACCGTGGACATTCCAACGGCATCGGCGCCCAGGCGTTTGAGCGCCAGGATTTCAGCGGGCGTTTCGTAGTTCGGCCCAGCGACGGCGGCTACGGGGAGCGGAGGATTTCGAGGGCCAGACGAGCGGCGGCGGTGCGCGTTTCGACGCCGAGTTCTTCGAGGATGTGCTCCAAGTGCTTCTCCACGGTGCGGACGCTTAGCGTGAGGATGGCCGCGATTTCAGGGTTGGTCTTGCCCTGGCAGACCCACGCCAGCACCTCCGCTTCGCGTTTGCTGAGACCAAGGCCCTGGCAGACAGCCGGGGAGAGGTCCTCCGCTTCATTTTCAAGCAGCAACAGCTTCTGGTTCGAATCTGCGACCAGCCGCACCCAGAGGCGCTTCTCTCCGCGCTCAATGCACAACGGCTGCCTGGGCGCGGGCACGCCGGCGACCGTGAGAAACCCCTCCTGCTCGCGCACCCATTGCTCGAGGTCGGCCGGCAGGCGCTGATTCCTGAGGGCAGCCTCTCCGAAGAACTCGCCCAGCGTTTGTCGTGCCCCGGAGCTCATCAGACGCACCCGGCGTTGGGAGTCAAGCAGAACAATGCCCCGCCGCAACTTGTCAAACCCACACGCCATGAGACCCAGCTCATGCTCGCTCAGGGTCACGGCTTCCGCGTTCCGATAGGCCTGGATCAGATGAGGGCGAAGGAGATCCAGGCAGAGCCGGTCGGGCTCGGTGAAGTCTGGCCGGACGCGATTGAGCGTGACTCCGATGGCCAGCGGGGCGCTTGCCGGCAGAACGGCCGCCATCTGATGTTCAATCCCCACTCGCCGGTAAAACTCGTTGTAAAGGCCCAGCGCGTGAAACTGCCTGCGGCTGAGAAAGTCCGAGATTTTCATGGCGCGACCGTCGCGAGTCTCGAAATAATGGCGGGCAACCGGGTGTTCGTGGATATGGTGGTCAAAAGCGGGGCGGTATCTGGGGAACCCGCCGTGGTCCGGCTCAACAATGCAGTCAACCCGTCCCTGCCGCGAATCAATCTCGTCGTAACAAATTGTGTCGGCGGACACCAGGACAAGCAGCGCCAAAATCGCATGGCGATGGAAAGCCTCCAGATTGCGCGGCTGGTAGATCTCGCGCAGGACTTCGAGCAACAGGTGAAGGTCACGCTCTCTCAGGCGGGCCATCGCTTACTCTCCCTCCATAAAAGTGGGGGTAGCCGATGTTGGCGCTTTTCGAACCGCTGTTTTTTTCTTTAAGGTACTACCAGGCCCCGAAAAGCCTTACCTACGTAGAAACACGTATTGACTGTAGGTTGCGGCTAAGCGATAAGTCAAGCTCTATGTTGTGGTCATCCAGTATCGGCAATAAATCTTAAGCGCCCGACGGGCGCAGTGGAGGGAACAGTGGAAATGAATCACGTTATGGAACATAAGGTGGATCTTAAAGGGACTCGATGGGCGGGGGTTTTTGCGAAGCAGGCGCTGATGCAAAGCCAGGAACAATGGACTATGCCCAAGCTCGGTCGAGCTCTTTTGCTTGTGTCGTTGGTGGCTATCCTGCTCGGCATTGCGAGCACCGCACGGGCAACTGACACCATCCTCTATTCTTTTGGGCGTACCAACGATACGGGCACGGTGCCCAAAGGGGGACTGATCGAGGATGGCAATGGGAACTTTTACGGCACCACCTGCGGAGGAGGATATGATGATTCCTCTGGTGCCTTCGGCAACGGGGTCGTCTTCAAGCTGATCCCGCCCTCTGGCAATGTCACCACCTGGACGGAGACCGTGCTTTACGCGTTTGAGGGTGATGACCAGAGCGATGGCGATTGTCCAGTAGGACGACTGGTGAGGGATGGGGACGGTAACCTCTACGGCGTCACCCAGTTTGGCGGCGGCAGCTATTACGGCTCCGGGACCGTGTTCGAGCTGAGTCCGGACGGGACGGAGACTGTACTGCACACGTTTAGCAGTTTCGCGGACGGGAACGAGCCCGTCGGTGGCTTGGTTAGGGACGCGTCGGGTAATCTCTTCGGCGTTACCAATAATGGCGGTGACAGTGATCTTGGCGTGGTATTCGAGCTCAGTCTCGCCGGGGGCGTTTGGACGGAAAACGTCCTTCACACCTTTACGGGCTACGATTACAACACTGGAATTGACGACGGCGAAAGGCCTGACGCAGGCCTGGTCATGGACGGGTCGGGGAACCTCTACGGCGCGGCTGGATCCGCCGTGTTTGAATTGAGTCTCGCCGGGGGCGGATATAGTATCCTGTACACGTTCAACAATCCCCGCGACATCTTCGGGCACTTGCTAATTGACTCAAAGGGGAACCTCTTCGGTACCAGGTGGAATGGCGGCGTCAATTTCGCTGGGAGCGTCTTTGAGGTCAGCCCGCCCGCCACGCCCGGGGGCGACTGGACGGAGGCCACTCTTTACAGCTTTACGGGCCAAGGCACCGACGGGAAAAACCCCCGCGCGGGTCTCATCATGGACGGCTCCGGCAGCCTCTACGGCACGACCGAAGATGGCGGCGGAAACAATTGCGAATTCACCAACGATTGCGGGACCGTCTTCGAGCTCGCCCCGCCCTCCGGCGATGTGACCACTTGGGCGGAAACCGTCCTGCACAGCTTCACGGGGCCAAAGACCGATGGGTGGTCGCCCTGGGCGGGTCTGATG
>DATKQU010000074.1:0-3313 GCA_035532595.1 Terriglobia bacterium
CGGATCGTCTGAATGCGATCGGCAATGGGGCCTTGATAAAAGACGGGCGACATGTTGATCATGTCCATGTAACGCCACTCCGCCTCGAGCGCGACCCGGGGAGTCGGGCAGGTGAACCCGTTATTCAGGTTGATGATCGTGCGGTCCAGTTTGAAATCCATCTGGACCTCCCGCCAGTAGAACTCGTCCTTCGCCACCTCCTCGGGCGAGGCGTTGGCCACCGACGGGGACGCTTCCAGGACGCGCCCTAAAGCCATCCCCCGGGCCCCGGCCCCGACCGTCCCAACGGCTCCGGCCGCGCGCAGAAATGACCGTCGACTCCACTTTGCAGGCCTCATTAAAAACCTCCGTGAACTACATGGCGTTCGTTTTATTAGTTACATCATAAAGGAGAGCATGAAAAAGGCCAGTGATTTGTGACCGGCCGTGGACCCATTGCGCAGCCGGCCGGCGGGAACTGCCGGTTGCGTCCCGTACGAAAATCCGCCGGAGGTTCCCCAATCAGCCCGCCAGGGAAGTCACCCGGGATCCTTGGAAATCGACACGCAGGAACTTGTTGAACGAGAGTTGAAAGGGCTGATTTTGGTTTTCACCCACTGGGCGTCCACCTCCTGAAGTCCTTATCGACGCTGGAACTCGCATGAATATTACCGTCGAAAATCAGTATAAGGTTAACTGCGGAATTTCAAAACAGGAAAGCAGGCTTAAATTCAAGTCCCCCTTGGCACGAAAAGCGGGATCTCCGGGCGGATGGCCAGACATCGCTTTTGATGTGTGCGATCCTGGAAGGCAGGGGGCGTCATCGCAGCTTCTTGAGAGCAAACCTTGGAGTGCGGACACCCAAGCGGCTGTTGCGGACTGACACAGCCCATACTCAGAAACATACCGGCACCTTTTCCGCACGCCCCGGTCTGCCGCGGGAGGATCGCTCGCCATAAACGCCCGGGGTTTACCGAATTCCCGGCACATGGCCGTATCGTCGGCTTGTCGGAAACTTGCCGCCGCGGCGAACACCGAAGCCCGCAAAAAGGAGCCGATCCTCCCTAGTCGCCTTGTGTTTATAAGCGCCCCGGTTGCGATTCAATTCAAACTGACACGCTATCAGGAAATTTGCAGAGTCTAATATCGAGTTTTCACCGCGTCTCCGCCGATGAGGACGTCAAAGACCTGGCCTTTTTTAACCAGATGATATTGGCTCCCTTTTACGCTGATGCTGACATTGTATCTGCGACTTCCCGTCGTTACAGAGATTCTCGATCTACACGCCACATCATCGATGGATCCCGCTATCTCAACGGCGGACCTAATGAAAATTCCATTCCTTCCGCCGTCCCAGAAATACGCGAAACGTATCACCGAGATTATCAAGGCATCTCGGAAGGCACGTGAGGAAGCCCATCGCCTCCTCACCGAAGCCAATCGTATGGTTGAAGAAATGATCCTCGCACCCTCCGGGTGCGTCAAGATCTCCGTTAGTGACTCTCACGCAGACGGCGCGCAAGGCTGAGGGGCGGGCCCGCCCTTTTCGTCAGCCTTTCATGCCAACACCAAGGCAACATTTCGTGGAGCCACAGAAAACTGAGTGTACATCCGAGAGTGGGAGCAGGCTCCGAATATTGTTGGGGAAATTGCGGGACCCCAAGTGCCGGGGCCTGCTGGGGAGTCATCGGCTCGGTTTATCTAAGTAGTTGACTCTAAATATGAAATTGTTCATGGCATTCAACTTGCTTAAGCCGTTCCTGTTGCTCCGGAGGCAACCGCTCTATCCATCTGAGCTACAGGCGCATATGGTTTGAGTTTACTTCCTTGCACGGGCACGGTCAAGATGGTGTACTCGTCGGTAGTGGATCATTTTGACGTAGAGGCGGCTTTATGCCGCCACATGGCGAGGTAAACTCGCCGCTACCCCGCCAAATTGACCCACCATCCACTCGTCCAGTAGATTAGTGACACTGGGGCTCCTTTGAGTCCGGTTCCGAGTAGCTTGGCTGTAACAGCGAGGTGTCATGGGCATCTGGCGTCGGTATCTCGCCAATCCGCCGCCATGAAGAAACCCTTCGGGGGCTGTGTTCATAACACGGTCAGCGCATAGCAATTGTGCGGCGCGCCTGCCGGGGAGGTCAGAATGCGCCGGCCGCGCGGGCTGGGGAATTCTGCTTCCGCATAGTACTCGAGCAGCGGAGCGTCCATCTTGCTTCCCTCCAGCTCCCGCATAAACGTCCGCCCGCCCACCAGCTCCATGGGAAACGACCGCCAGGTTTGCGAGTTCACCCGGCGGACGAATAGCTTCACCCGCGGCGTCTGCTCTCCCCCCGTCGCCACCGCCAGGATGCGCACCTTCTCGCCCGGCCCCAGCGCCGACGGCCGCGTGGGAATCAATACACGCGGCTGCGCCTGGGGATCGCGGCTGCGCACCTGATGGAAAAGCGCTTCCATTTCTTCCGGCAGTTCCTCCAGGTATTCCTTCATCGAAAGCGGCAAACGCATCAACGCCAGCCGCTCATACTTGTTGTGCACCGAGGCCAGCGCTCCCTGCTCGTTTCGCTCCGTCACAATGTGCTGGTAGGTCAGAATCGCTTCCCGCACTTGCGGCGCCAGTTGCTTCCAGAGCGGCACTCCTTCGGCCAGAACTTTCTGCT
The DNA here is from genome assembly GCA_035532595.1 of Terriglobia bacterium. Lineage (GTDB taxonomy): Bacteria > Acidobacteriota > Terriglobia > UBA7540 > UBA7540 > JAMCXS01. The sequence continues at coordinate 2,640 of DATKQU010000074.1, forward strand.
TCGCGTCCGCCGCTTTGCCCGCCTGCTTTAAGGTCTTGGCCGCATCCAAGACCTTCTGCAGATGCGACGCCGTCACCCATGAGTCCGAATAAGGCACTAGAAATTCAATGTAACAGGTTAAGTAATCCAGCCGCTCGCGTTCCGCCGGGCTCGCCGCTTGGTTGGTTAAGGCCCGGAGCTGCTTCGCCACCTCGGCCTGAGAAATCTGCACTTCTTTCGGAGGCTCGTAACCGGCCCAGAACGTAAAACCCTCGGCGTAGTCTCCCGCAAATCCGTGAACCTCGGGGTGGCCATTCACGATCTTTCCGGTAAAGGAATTCAAAATGAGGCGGTCGCGGTCGGTCTTGGTCAGGATTTCGCCCAGATCTTTGGCCCGCGAGCCCTCGGCCTGCGCTGCTGCGAAGTCTTGGAAATACTCAGCGGGTTTGAGCGTCCGGTCCCAGGAGGCTCGCGCTTGAAAGCCCGCGTCGGCGTCCATCATACGATTCCGCCAATGGATTCCCATCAGCCCCTGGCACCCGTACTTCTCGGCGAGATCAGCATCGCGCGCTCCGCGATGAACGTGAAATTGCGGCAGCCACATCGCGGGGTCGTCTTCCAGCCATGGAATAGGCCACCGCTCACGGTCACCGAGTTTCGCGTATTCTTCGCTGACCGGGTCCCAGCCCAGATTG